>JAGLYR010000123.1 GCA_023132135.1 Candidatus Eiseniibacteriota bacterium
CGGGGAAGGGACGTAAATGGTAAATCGTAAATGGGAGGAAACGACGGGGACAGGAAAACAGGGGACTATTCCAATGCATTTCTCCGAGCGCCATTTACCATTTACTATTTATGGGTGTTGGCAGACCACATTGTTGCAGTGTCAGAGCGCAGAACTTGTGCATAATCCAGGCTGGTGGAGGACCAATTGATTTCTGTGAGAGGTTTCGTCTTTGTTCTTGCCGTGGCTGCAATCCTGCTCACGGCGTGCGTGCCGTCCGCCGGGGCCGACCGCATCCTCGTCTACATGGACCTGGAACAGGCCGATCATCTCAAGGCCTACGGACTGGCCTACTGGTGCCTGGAGCAGGGGTTGACGGTGGAGTGGTTGCTCAACTATCGCTGCGGGTCATTCCTCCTGGACAACAGGGATTTCGTGGCGCGGGCGGCGCTGCTCAAGGGGGTCAGCTTCTCCCGCGTTACCACGGGTGAGGTGGCCAGTATTCACGCCCTGATGGAGGAGGGGAACATGGAGGTGGTTCTCCTGGAGAAGAGCCCGGCGGTGGCCATCTATGCACCACCCGAAAAGGAACCATGGGACGACGCCGTGATGCTGGCCCTTGAGTACGCGGAGATCCCGTACCGCGTGACCTACGACGTGGATGTACTGTCGGGGGGACTGGAGGAGTTCGACTGGATCCACCTGCATCATGAAGATTTCACGGGCCAGTTCGGCAAGTTCTACGCCAGCTTCAGGAATGCCGAGTGGTACCGGAAGCGGGTGGAACGGATGGAGACCCGCGCCGGCGACGCGGGGTTCCCCACTGTAACGGAGCACAAGAAGGCTGTGGCCCGAGGAATCAAGGACTACATATCTCGCGGGGGGTTCCTTTTTGCGATGTGTTCGGGTACGGATTCCTTCGACATAGCACTGGCCGCCGAAGGGATCGACATTGTGGAGAGTGTGTTCGACGGCGACCCACCGGAAGCAGGGTTTCAGCAAAAGCTGGACTTCCGGAAGTGCCTGGCCTTCGAGGGTTTCAGCCTGATCACGGATTCCTTCATCTACGAGTTCTCGGATATCGATCAGACCACAACGGCGCTCAGGCGGGGTTACGAGGCCGACTACTTCACCCTGTTCGATTTCTCCGCCAAGTACGATCCTGTCCCTTCCATGCTGACCCAGAGCCACGTGTCGGTGATCAACGGGTTCCTGGGACAGACAACCTCATTCAAGAAATCGCTCATCAAGGACACAGTGGTGATTCTGGGAGAGGTGGAGGGGGCCGGCGAGGTCAAGTATCTTCACGGCAATTACGGGAAAGGAACGTTCACCTTCTACGGAGGCCACGATCCCGAAGACTACCAACACATGGTTGGGGATCCTCCCACCGATTTGTCCCTCCACCGCAACTCCCCGGGTTACCGGCTCATCCTCAACAACATCCTGTTCCCCGCTGCGAAGAAAAAAGAGAGAAAAACCTAGCCTGGATTTCTCACCAGCCATCTGCGGCCAAGGGTTCGCTGTTCTCGCCCTCGCCCTGTCGCCCACTCTCGCACTCGCCACGTCGCCGTTTAGCCTGCGTTTCTCACCAGGTTTCGTCGCGAGAGGCCGGGCCATGTGGCGAGAGGCGCCTTTGGACTGAGTCGTTCCCGGAGGCGTAGCCGTGGCTACGCTGAGGAAGCGACGAGGGAAAAGGCGCCTCGCAGCCCATGGACCGGTACCGTAGCAGAAAACTGGTGAGAAATGCAGGCTAGAGTGAAGGGACCCCATGCACAATCGTGCCATGAGGCCTCGGGAACCCAGGGGCAAGGGCCCCTCTCTTCTTCTCGATTCGAGGGGTCACAGATCACGGATTGGCCAGGGTCCCTTCACGACCATTATACCAATGGACCCGGAACGCGTCAAGTCGACCGTGGAATCTCCCTCTGGGGCGCCGGAAACACCGGAATCGGCGGCAGGAGGGAGCTAAAGACCTCGTCGGCAGGGGTCGATACGTCAAGGGATAGGAAGGATCGGGGTAACCTCTGAGGAGCGGGAAAGACCTTGGGGAAGGGGTAAGTCATGGATCGTAAGCGCATACTTGTGGTCGATGATGATCGGTTCATTCGACGCGCCGTGCGGTGTCTCATCGAGTGTCTGGGCCATGAATGCCTGGAAGCTGAAGATGGAGAAGAGGGTTGCAAGACAGCCCTCGCCGAGAAACCGGATCTCATTGTCCTGGACGTCATGCTTCCGAAAGTCAACGGGTACGAGGTTTCGCGGATGATCAAGGAAGAGGTCCGCAAAGGAGGTGTGGGAAAGAACATACCTATCCTTATTGTGACGGCGAGGAGGACCGACTCGGAAGAACGCGAGGAGTTCCTGCGAACGTGGTCGCAGGCGGATGAGTTCATCTACAAACCCTTCGACCTGGATCACCTGAGCGATCGGATCAGCGAGTTTCTCGGGGCCGGGGAGGCCTGTTCCCGGGAAGCCTCCGGGGAAGAAGAGATATCGTTGCGCAGATAGAAGACCATCGGGAGCGGAGGCAAAGCATGTCAAAGAAGTCCATCCTCGTGATTGAGGATACCAAGTCGGTGAGACAGATCGTGGCAGCCATGCTGCTGGAGGAGGGGTACGAGGTTATCACTGCCATCGATGGGAAGGATGGCCTTGAGATGGCCAAGAGGGAGCGGCCTGACTTGGTGGTCCTGGATGTCATGTTGCCGGAAATGAATGGGTATGAGGTCTGTTGCCGCATCAAGTTCGACGAGCAGTACGAACACATCCCCGTGATCCTGCTCACGGCTCGCCGGAAGGAAGCCGACCGCCGGAAGGCGGCCCAGACCGGCGCCGACGTCTACCTGACGAAGCCCTTCGAGCGAGATCAGCTGATGCAGGAAGTGAAACGTCTTCTGGAACAGAAATCCGGATCTACCGCAAATACCCCAGCGCGTTCATGATTTCCTGCGCATTCCGGTCCGACGGATCTGTGCCCGTGATGAACTGCGGTTCTTCCTTGCGGCGCGCGTTCTTCCTGCTGAGCCGTACAGGATTGTCGGCCAGGTGCTCTTCTGCGAAGGCTTCTTCGATGACCCTGCCGTCGAAATCGGTGGGGATCGGCAGTCCCATGAGATAGAGAAGCGTGGGTGCGATATTCATCAGCTCTGCGTCAAGTTGCTTGCCAATCCTGATCTGGGAACCGTGGAGCACAAACATGCCATCCCGCTCGTAGTTGCCGGGATACGGGTGGTTCCGTCCGATTTGGAGGGGGCCCACAACCTGACTGAGCTCGAATATCCCCGAGATGGTGATACCTAGAGGCAACACTCCTCGGGTGGTCTGGAAGAAAATATCCGGCAGCTGGTCGACCCGGTCGCCCGCGTAGATCTCCTCCCGGGTGAACACGCGCCCGACGACCTGTTCGCCCGTTTCGGGATCGCTGAATGCCAGGAGCCGTTGCTTGATGTCGTGAACGATCTTCTCGTACTCGATTCCTGATTCCACAATGCCGGTGGGTTCGCGGCCCCTCAAGTTTATCCGGATGTGCCCGAAATTGCAGTGGCAATCGGCAATGGAGAACGCTTGGGTCCGGGGCCACAGGACCTGGTACCGGCCGAGGCCGAGATCGTGCTGTGATTCCGGGGTGAACGGGATTACCCGGAGACTGTCGTCCAGCCGGCCTCTCAGGTTGAGGAACCCCTCGTCCAGCAACCACCGGTTGATGGAAAAGTAGCGATCGTACGGGCCCGGGAAATAGCCGTGGTCCGACAGGACCATCACCGTTGTCTCAGGGCCTGCGGTCTCGATCAGCTGTCCCAGCGCGAGGTCGGCCTGCGCATACACGGAGTCGATGGCTTCGGGATCTTCGATGTAGAAGTGGCACGCTTCGTCCAGACCCTTGAGCGAGACGACGCAGAGATTCCAGTCCAGCTTTCGCATGTATCTCGATACCATCCGGGCCCGCTCATCCATGGCCGCGAGGTACTCGTCCAGGGGGCGAGGGCCCTTGAAATGAGGAACATACCCCTTCTGGCGGAGTTGCTCGGCGAGGTCAGGCGGGTAGGCGAAGACCCCATTCTCATCCGCCGGGATGCCGCTGATGAGCACACCGTTGACTTTGATGGGGGGAAAAGTGAAAGGCACGTTGACCACGATAACCCGGCCTCCCGCTTCACTCACCAGATCCCAGACCCGCTTCTCGGACGCAATACTGGCGCCCGTGACGGGGTTGCCGCGGTAAGTTCCCGGAGCCAGAACCGCCCACTGATAGATACCCGTCCGCCCAGGTCCCTTCCCGGTAGTAAGAGCGGTCCATGAAGCAGGTGTGATTGGGGGAACGGTTGAGAACAGTGTTCCGTGTGTTCCTTCCCCGATCAGCCGCGCCAGATTGGGGAGCTCTCCCCTGTCGAGCATCGGCTCGATGAACTCGAGGTCCGCTCCTTCAATGGCCACGACCAGAACCCGCTGGAGATCCTCCGGTCCTCTGCCGCAACCCATCACGAGTGTGAATCCGAGGATGAGGGTGATTGTCCGAACTATCTTTGCCACGTGGTTTCCCTCCAATTGGTCTCGGCTCCTAGCTCGTCAGAACATGCTGTCGCTAGCCTGCATTATGCACGAGTATTCCGCCAGGTGTCAAGGGCGGGTCTGGCTGGGTGAGGGGCCACCAACCGCAGTTGGACAAAGATTGCCCTTGACGGAGTGCGTGTTCAGGGGTAATCTCTCGTCGGGGAATCCAGCATAGAGAGGAGGTGTCTCGGGGTACCGGACAACAGCAGAATGTCAGTGGGTTGATGCCGAGCGATGGGGTGGTTGTGACGAGGAGGTGTGGAGATGAAAATCGCTTGGCTATTTTTGTGCACGGTGGCTGTTGTAAGCGTCGACATTGCGTCGCGAGCCGAGGAATGGGGAACCATCAGCGCCCGCCGGGACGGCGCGGGGATCACGATCAACGAAATCCTGGCCGATCCTCCTGAAGGAGAGAGCGGGGATGCTAACCGGGATGGTGAACGGGAAACCTATGGCGACGAGTTTGTGGAGATCTACAACGCGGGCCCGGACACGGTCAATCTTCGCGGTTGGCAGATTGCCGATGCCACCGGTGTGCGGCACGTGTTTCCCGATTCAGTGAATGTTGTTCTCCTGCCGGAAGGGTTTGTCACGGTTTTCGGCGGGGGTGTTCCCTCCGGGTTCGGGGAAAACGTGTGGGTGGCGTCCTCTGGGCGTCTGGCGCTCAACAACGGGGGAGACCAGGTGACCTTGGTTGCCGTTTCCGGCGACACCGTAGATGTGGTTTCCTACGGGTCGGAGGGGGGGCATAACGAATCGCTGATCCTGGTTCCCGACGGCGTGGGCGAATGGACAAGACCTTCGGTGGAAGAATGGGATTGGCCCTTCAGTCCGCAGGAACCGAACCGGGGCGATACCGGTGCCGGGGGCGCGACCTGGGGCCGGGTGAAGCATCAATACCGGTCCCACGGCTGATAGCTGACAATCAGGAGACAGAGAAGCGGCCCGGACCCCCGAAGGTCCGGGCCGCAGCAGCAAGTGCGCACGCCGGCCGCTGGTGAGAAATGCGGCCTAGATGGTCGGGGGAGTCGTGACCCACAACAGGTGAGCGATCTGATCTCCCGTGTTCTTCCAGCGGCAGGGCGTGGAAGAATCGAAGTGAGTAGCGTCTCCAGCTTCCAGCAGATGAGTCTCCTCCCCGAAGGAAAACTCAATCTGACCGGCCAGCACATAGCCGAAAATCTCACCGCCGTTGAACAGGACCCGATCGGAATTGGCCTCGCCCGGCGGAATCGTGTAGAGGAGCGGCTGCAGTTTCCTGTGGGCGACGGCCGTCGACAGCAGGTCGGTGTGGATCTTCGAATAGCGGGCCGTGAAGCGCTTGCGGTCACGCTCTCGGGTGATCTTCTGGTCGTCGGCACGCGGGTCTCGGAAGAAATAGCCGATCTCGACTCCCAGAGTGCCGGCGATCCGGTTCAGTGTGTCGATATGGGGAGATACCTTGTTGTTCTCAACCTGGGAGAGGAATCCCTTGGACAGGTGAGTTTTCCGGGCGACCTCGTCCAGCGTCATGCTGGCGGCAAGCCTGAGATTCTTGATCTTCGTTCCAAGATCGATGATCTCGACCAGCTTGCGGGTCTCCTTTTCCGAGCCCGGTCCGATGGTGCTGTCGACAATCTGCCCGAGTTCCTCGATGTTGACAGGTTTGGTGAGGTAGTCCAGGGCTTGGCTCTTGGCCGTCTCCGCTGCAGTCTGGATAGACGGATAGCCGGTCAGGACGACGACCTTCACCTCAGTGTCGAATCTCCGAATGCCTTTCAGTACCTCGGTTCCTTCCATATCGGGCAGCTTCAGGTCCAGAATGGCAAGGTCATAGGCTTCCCGCTTGATGTGAGTCAGTGCTTCGTTGCCGCTGTCGACAGCGGTGACTCTATAACCTTCCTTCTCCAGATACTCGGTCAGTACTTCGCGAACGCCCGAGTCGTCATCAATGACGAGGATCTTCTTGCTCATCAGTTTCCCCCTTTGTTGAAGCGTTACGTAAGGGTAAAGCACTCGGTTGGGAAGCTCTGGATGCACTAAGTGTTTCGACAGTTGCAACAGAACACGAACCAACATACAAGGCAGACGGTATCTTGGCAAGTGGTTTTTGGGAGGGTGAACCAGGGCCATGTATGGCTGTTCGCGAGCACGATGGCGTAGGGACCGCCCGGAAAGCAACTTCTTCAGTTGTGCCGGAGTTGTGCCGGGTTTCAGGGAACCGCAGATTCCCTAGCGAATCACGCTCCAGTGGAACGAAAAAAAGAAACCGGTGTTCAGGGGATGGAAAGAGCTAAAGATTGAGCTTGTCTCGCCGATTATCCATCCAGATGTGGACCAGGACAGGATGGATCCACCATTTCGACGTCTGACGTCTTCCGTACTCCAAGGGAGGAGTGACTTGTGAAGAGCGTGCTTGAAGACACCATTCTCGACATCGGCGATGCGGCAGACTACCTCCGAATCAAGAAGTGGACCCTGTACCGCCTGGCCAAAAAGGGCAAAGTCCCTGGAGTGAAGATCGGCGGGCAGTGGAGGTTCAAGAAGGAAGTCTTGGACCAGCTTTTCCTGGAATCCAGCTCGTCTGGCAGACAGGAACCGAACTAGCCTGCATTTCTAGCCTGGACTGTGTACAAATCCTCCCGGATTTGTACACAGTCCAGGCTGGGCAATAGAAGAGAAGTAGACAATATTGCGATCTATTGTCTGTTTTTCTGTCCGACAAAGCACTTCCCTCGCCGTACTGTTCGGCGATCCTCGCTCTCTCGCTCTAATGTCTAATCTCTATTGCTCTGCTGCTCTGCACCTGCGTATTCACTCTGTTGCATACTTGGTATCCAGAACTGGGCGGAATCCTGACGGCTGGGAATCTCGCGCGAGAGGATAGACGGCTAGGTTTCAGATTGCTAACTCCTTTGTAAATCAAGGGAGTAAGTGGCCACGGGTGCCAACGGCATTCCCCAGGACGCGAATGTGGCATAGGAGTTGCACTAACCTGATAGTCGGCAGCGACCAGTACTCTCCGGACTTGCAGACTCCGGGGAGGGCAGGCTCGGGGAATTGCTAGTCAACCCCGGGTGGGGAGTCAAGGGCGTCGGATTTGAGTACCAGGGAGAAGGGTAGGCGTTATCCGGGTCGGGAAGAAGACAGGTTTCGGCCTGTCCCCAGCTTCGGGAACCCAGGGGCCTCCAGGTGCTCGACCTCCGGATTCGGCGCCCTTGACACGTTCCCCTCAATGGCGTATAATGATTTAAGCACGTAACAGAGGCATGGAGGGGGTTGCCGCCATTGGCCGGGAGCATGCATCAGTTGGGCTGGAGCCCGGCTCTGGGTTGGTTTCGGGAGGGTGGTCGGCACTCTTCTCGAGTTCTCAGGGGGTAGTTGCGATGCGGTGGGCCACTATCTGTTTGCTGGTTGTCTGGTTCGTGGTTGCCGGTTTCTCTTCGTGGGCGACGGCCGATGGGCCGGGTTGGGTCCCGCAGGAGTTCAAGAGGGGCGGGGGCGACGAACTGGAGTCCTGCGGGCGCTTTGATCCTGCAGGAGGGGACGGCGGCATGGGCCTCATGCCGGCGGCGCCGACTACGGTGCCGGACAACGGTGTGGAGATTCGTTCGTCCTATGAGCCCAGGGTGAGCCCGTTCACCTGGTCAGATGCACTGTGGTGGGTGATGTTCCACCTCCTGTGGCTGTGGTGAGCTGTCAGTAGTCGTTTGGGACGGGGACCGATTCGCGATGCGCGCGGGTTGCCTGTCGCTGTCCACAGTGGATTGTTCGGAGGACCACTGTGAAGCACGAGCGGCGCGATCGATCTCATAGGTCCGGAAAGGGCCATCCCCAGAAGGAGAACCTGCAACCGACCGACAGTCTGAGGTTGCTGGAAGATCTGGGGGACATCTATTTCTCCGCGGACGCCTATCCTCAGGCGCTCGAGCAGTACAAGCATGCCCTCTCAAACGTTTCCCCTGAAGAGGGTCTTGATCTCCATCTCCAGGTTGTCCGCTGTCACCATGCTCAAGGCGAGTACCAGGAAGCTCTCGAAGCACTCTCCCGCATTGAGGAAACCTGCGCATCCAATCTGGATTCCCGGGCCCGCGGTGTGCTGCTCGCCCTGTATGGTCACACGTTCCGGGCGCTGGGCCAGTACGAGCAGGCCAAGGAGGCTTGTGAGGGTGCCCTGGATGCCTTGCGCGGCAGCGGAGAGGACCGGGAGATCGCCAGCGTGGGGCTGTGTTTGGGGGCTGTCCTTCACCGCCAGGGACTGCTGGAGCGAGCGCGACGGATGTACGAGGATGCTCTCTCATACTACCGGCAGGTCGGCGATCAGACCGGTGTCGCGATGGCCTTCAACAATCTGGGCCTCGTGTACATGAACCTCTGCCAGTGGGCCCGGGCCGCCGAGTACCTGGTGGAGGCGCGGGAAATCGCCGAGGTGCAGGGCAACTACGCCAAGGTGGCCGTCCGCACAGCCAACCTGGGGATTATCCGCTTTCACCAAGGTCGCTGGAAAGAGGCGGACCAGAACTTCCGGCGGGCTCTCCGGGTGTACCGGGAAATCGGATACTCGAGGGGCACGGCCAAGGTGTCCATAGAGCTGGCCCGCCTTGAGAGGGTGCGAAGGCGCTGGGGTCGCGCGCAGGCGCTACTGGAGGAAGGTCTCCGGCTGAGTCAGGAAAACGGCTACAAGCGGGAAATCTCGGTGGCTCATGAGTTCCTCGGCGAGCTCAACCATGATCTGGCGCGCTTTGAGGAGGCTGAGAGCCACTACAGCCGGGGGTTGGAGCTGGCTGAGGTGATTGCTCCCCAGAGCGATCATGTCTCGGAGATCTGCAGGCGCTGGGCAGAGCTGTCGGTAGCTTCGGGCGATGCCGGACAAGCATTGAACCTGGCCGAGCGGGCTCTGGCCATGGCCATCCGCATCCAGGATCGCCTGGAGGAAGGTCTCTCCCACCGGGCCCTGGGCCGGGCCCACGAGAAGCTGGGTGACAGGGAGCAGGCGCGGGAACATCTGGAGCAGGCAGCGGAGCACCTGCGGCGGTCCGAGGAGCCCTATGAACTGGCCCGGACTCTCCTGGCCCTTGGGGATTTCTACAGCGCTCATCCTGCTCAGGGCAGCGACGAAAAATCTCTCGATCTTCTGCGGGAGGCGGGGGAAATCCTTGAGAGTCTGGGTGACCGGCGGGGGTCGGCTTCTGCGGTCATTCACATGGCCCGGTTGCTGTTGAGATTGGGCCGGGCGGACGGATGCCTGGGGCTTCTCGATCGGGCTGAGACGCTTCTCGAGGAAGAGCGTGAAGGGAAGGAAAGCGGTCAGATCGAGGCCCTGAGAGGGGAAGTGGAGAAACACCTGTTGCTGGAGGCCTGTTCTGACGAGAACCGGCTGGCTCTCTTTGCCCGCTGGGGAGAAGGTAAAGATCGGTCGCCCGCCGGAATGCTGAAGTTGGCTCTCGAAATGGTGGGGGCGGATCGGGGATTCGTCGCACGGGTGTCGGATACCGGGAAGAACGATATCGAAGTTATTGTGGGCCTCGAAAGACGGCGCGCTGTGGACCTGCTGGAGGATCTTCTGATTGTCGGTGACGAACCGGGCCCACGTCTGGTTCTGGATGCCGACCGGCGCGAGTCCGGTGGCAGTCAGCTGGTGAAGAGCTATTTCCTGCTGCCACTCAACGTGGGCGTGGGGGTGAAACGCTGGGTTTACCTGGACAAGGTGGCTGGCGGGTCGGAGGGGCGTTTCGGGAAAAGGGACGTCGACCTGCTCGTGGTTTTCCTGAAAATGGCTTCCCGGGATGCAGACCTGGAGACGGAATCCAGGGTTGGCAAACCTGCGGCGACGGGTTCGAAGTGCTGCTCCCTGGAGGACGTGGTGACCGAGGATCCTGCCCTCAAGCGAATCCTGAAGATGGTGCCGAAGATCAGCTGCAGCAAGCTCTCGGTGCTCCTGCGCGGAGAAACCGGGACGGGCAAGCAAGTTATCGCCGAGGCCATTCATTCGTCCAGCGACCGGAGGGACAAGCCTTTTGTGACGGTCAGTTGCGCGGCGCTGCCGGAGGGGTTGCTGGAGACCGAGCTCTTCGGCCATCTTAAGGGTTCGTTCACGGGCGCGGACCGGGACAAGACAGGGCTCGTGGAGGAAGCGAATGGTGGGACCCTGTTCCTGGATGAGATCGAGAAGGCCAGTGTGGCGGTACAGGGCAAGCTCCTGCGGGTGCTGGATACCGGAGAGGTCCGGCCGGTGGGATCGACCCAGTCACACAATGTGGATATCCGGGTCATCTGCGCCACCAGCAAGATGGATCTTGAGACGGAAATCCGGGAGGGGCGTTTCCTGAGCGACCTCTTCTACCGGCTGAACGATATCATGTTCACGATTCCTCGGCTGCGGGAGCGAGAGGAGGATGTCCTCGTTCTGGCCGAGTACTTCCGGAACAAGTACAACCGCGAGATGGGAAGGACCGTGACAGGCATCGACCCCGGCGCCAGGGATGCGTTGAAAGCCTACTCGTGGCCCGGGAACGTTCGCGAACTGGAGAAAGCCATCAAGCTGGCTGTGGTTCTGGCGGACGATGACGGGAGGATCACGCGGGACCTTCTCCCGCCGGAAGTTGTCCGGGGCAGTATGGGAGGTGAGGTGGCGGGACGCAACGGCGGCACACTAAAGGAAATGGTGGAAGCGATGGAGCGGGAGCAGATCCTGAAAGCTCTGGAGCGCTCCAGCGGGAACAAGAGCGAGGCAGCCCGGATTCTGGGGATTACCCGCAAGGGGCTGGCTAACAAGATCCAGAGGTACAATCTGAAGCCTCTGTAGTGCTACGTGCTGTGCACTACGGAGGGGCGACGCATGCGTCGCTTTTTTTTGTGCTTTCCAATGGGGGATGATTGTTCGTCTTCTTCCTTCCCCCCG
>JAGLYR010000124.1 GCA_023132135.1 Candidatus Eiseniibacteriota bacterium
CTCCGGGGGCTTCAACCCCTCCAAGCACGAAGCACGGCTCTTGATGCCCTCCTCCTTTCTTGACATAGCCCCTTCCGGCTGCTACGTTACGGGCAACCGGGGCGTCAGCCGACGCTCCGATTCATGGTTGGTGAGAAATGCGGGTTAGAACAGAGGACGTGGTTCCGGAGTCGACCCGCAACTGGGGTTGGCTGTTCCCGGCCCTGTGGTGCGGGTTGATTCTTTTGGCCTCGTCGATTCCCGAGGTGACGACGCCTGCGGGAATCTTCGCGCGCGACAAGTTCATACACTTCGCCGAGTATGGAGTGCTGGGGGCGATCACGGCCGTTGCTCTGGCCGAGCTCGTGTCGTGGCGGATACATGTCCGGGTGGTTGCGGCCATCGGTGTCTGTCTCGCCTTTGGGGCCCTGGACGAGGCGTACCAGATCTCCGTCTCGGGTCGATCGGCGGACTACCTGGATTTCCTGGCAGACGGTGTGGGGGCGGTGGTGGGGCAGACGGTTCTTCTCTTCGGGCGGATTCGAAAGGGTGGGTCGTGAAGTACAGAGCGATGCGAGGCACGCGGGACATTCTTCCGGGCGAGACCCGGAAGTGGCAGTTTGCCGAGGGAGTTTTCGCCGGTGTGGCGAAGCGGTACGGCTGCCGGGAGATCCGGTTTCCCATTTTCGAAGCGACCGATCTCTTTGAGCGAGGGATTGGTGAGATGACAGACATCGTCAAGAAGGAGATGTACACATTTCACGACCGCAAGGGCAGGAGCCTGACACTCCGTCCGGAGGGTACGGCGTCGGTGGTGCGCGCCTACCTGGAGCACAGTCTCGCCCGGCGGGCGGGCGTCGTGAAGCTCTTCTACATGGGTCCCATGTTCCGGTACGATCGTCCGGGTCAGGGTCGGTATCGCCAGTTCCACCAGGTCGGGATCGAGTTCATCGGTTCTCCCGACCCGCAGGCGGACGTCGAAACCCTGGAGATTCTCGTGGGTTTCCTGAAGGGTCTGGGGCTCAGGAATCTGGAGACCCGGATCAACAGCCTGGGTTGTCCCGTCTGTCGGCCCGGTTACCAGCAGAGCCTCCGGGACGCGCTGGCCGGGATCACGTCTTCCCTTTGCGAGGATTGCATCGAACGCGTGGAGCGCAATCCCCTGAGGGTGCTGGACTGCAAGCAGGAGAAATGCCGGCTTCAGTTCGGCAAGTTGCCTGTGATGCTGGATCATCTCTGTGGGGAGTGCGACGATCACATGAAACGAGTCGAGGAGATGCTCGGCGGAATCCGGCTTCCCTATCGTGTGGATCCACTTCTGGTCAGAGGGCTGGACTACTACACACGAACGACGTACGAGGTCCACCATGCAGGATTGGGATCGCAGTCCGCTCTCGGAGGGGGCGGACGCTACGACGGACTCATCGAGCAGATGGGAGGCCCCCCGACCCCGGCCGTGGGGTTCTCGGCAGGTTTGGAGCGGGCGCTTCTGTCTCTCGACGAGGAGGGGGCAAGTCCGGACGTGGCGGAGAACCCCGACGTCTTCATCGCTCCTGCGGACGAGACCGGAGAGAGGGAAATCCCGGGTCTGACGCACCGGTTGAGACAACGGTTTGCCGTTGAGCGGGACTACCGGAGGAGAAACCTGAAGAGCCAGTTCAAGAGCGCCGCGGATCACGGCGCGCGCTTCGTGATCATCCTGGGAGAACAGGAGGTCGCGGAAGGCTCGGTGGCCGTCAAGGATATGGAGTCGGGAGAACAGGCAAAGGTGCCTCTGTCTGCGATCGAGGAGTGGTTGGAAGCGAACCTTGCGAGTCTCTAGCCCGCATTTCTCACCAGCCTCGTTGCGAGGCTTGGAGGACACATTGATTGACATGAGGGACTGGAAACGCACGCACACGTGCGGCGCGTTGAGAGGGATGGATGCTGGTAGCGGCGTTGTCCTGGTAGGCTGGCTGCACCGGCTCCGGACTCACGGCGGTGTTAACTTTGCCGATCTCCGGGATCGATACGGGATGACGCAGGTTGTCCTCCGGGACGAGGCCGAGATGCATGGCCGTTCCGTTACCGGTCTCCGGGGCGAATTTGTTCTGGGTATTCGGGGCAGGGTCTCGGCCCGCCCGGACGGTATGGTCAACCCCAAGATGGCCACGGGAGAGATCGAGGTCCTTGCAGATGAAGTCGTCGTACTCAACGAGTCGGAAGTGCCTCCATTCGTCATCGAGGATGAGACCAACGCCAACGAGGACCTGAGGCTCAAGTACCGCTACCTGGATCTTCGCAGGACGCCGATGAAAAACAACATTGTCCTGCGGCACCGGGTGGCCCAGGCCGCGCGCGAAGTGCTGAACGGGGAGGATTTCCTTGAGGTTGAGACCCCTACTCTTGTCAAACAGACCCCCGAAGGCGCCCGGGATTTCCTGGTCCCGTCGCGACTTCAGCCGGGGAAATTCTACGCCTTGCCCCAGTCGCCCCAGCTCTACAAACAGTTGCTCATGATTTCGGGGCTGGATCGCTACTACCAGCTGGCCCGCTGTCTGAGGGATGAGGATTTGCGCGCGGATCGGCAGCCCGAGCATACCCAGATCGACATCGAAATGAGCTTTGTCACCGAAGACGACGTTTTTGCTCTGTGCGAGAGGCTCATGTCTCATCTCTTCAGGACCGTGCTGGATCGGGACCTGGAAGTTCCCTTTCGCCGGTTGACGTATGCTGAGGCGATGTCGAGGTATGGGTCCGACAAACCCGATCTTCGGTTCGGCCTCGAGATCGTCGAGGTCGGGGACTGTTTGCAAACCTCCGGGCTCAAGATCTTCCAGGATGCCCTCTCCTCGGGCAATACGATCTGTGCCATCCGGGTGCCTGGCGCGGCCGGTTGGTCCCGCAAGGAAATCGAAGCATTCGGCTCGATCATGGAAGAAGCCGGAGGCAGGGGGGTTCTCTGGACGAAGGCGGAGGCCGGTGGTTTCACGGGCGGGGTGGCCAAGCACCTTGATGAGTCGTGCCGAGATAGTCTGCGGGAGAGGCTCGGGATCGGAGACACCGATCTTGTCCTGCTTGCGGCAGACAAGGGAAGCCGGGTCAATGTCCTGCTGGGGGTCCTGAGGCGGCCGCTTGCCGAGAAGTTGGGTATCATCCCCGAGGGCGTGGATGCCTTTGCCTGGGTGACGGAATTCCCGCTCTTTGAATGGTCCGAAGAGGAAGACAAATGGGAATCCACACACCACATGTTCTGCATGCCGAGATGCGAAGACCTCGACTACCTGGATTCGGATCCGGGACGAGTTCGCGGGCAAGTATATGATCTGGTCTACAATGGAATCGAGCTGGGTTCCGGGAGTATCCGCTGCCATCTCCGGTCGCTTCAGGAGAAAATCATGAAGCGCGTCGGTTTTCCTGCCGAGCTTGCAGAAGAGCGGTTTGGATTCCTTCTGAAAGCCTTTGAACATGGCGCGCCGCCCCATGGAGGGATTGCTCTGGGGCTGGATCGTCTCGTCATGGTCATGGCGTGCCGGGAAACCATCCGCGATGTGATTGCATTCCCGAAAACGACGACGGGTGGTTCTCTCGTGGATGGATGCCCTTCACGCGTACCGGCGAGGGAGCTGGAGGAACTGGGATTGACACAGAGCGAATTGAAGAAAGACTGATTTTAGACTGATTTTCGCCTTGACATGGCGAGACACAGATTGGTAGCTTGCGTGAGTTAGCTTGCGGAGAATCATACGGGTAGGGATAGGGTTGTCGGGCAGTGGATCCACGAAGGGGGTGGTACTGGATGTTCAGTCCGAATAGCGCGAAAATGATCCTGATCATCACGTGTCTGGCCGTGGCGTTCCTGGTAGGATGTGGGAAGCCGCCCGAGCCGTGCACCGTGACTCCTGCGGATATCGAGGCCGCGGATGCCAAGGCAAATAGGGCCGAGAAGGAGATGGAGACCCTGCAGGCGGAGATCAAGGATCTCGAGGCGGAATACAAAGCCAAATCCAACAAGCTGAGGGACCTCGAAGCCAAGAAGGCCGATCTTGCCGAGCTCAAGGCCAAGGTGGAGGGTAGTCAACCCAAGCGCTAGTGGCGCGGGTCATTCTCCAATGAGACCCGGTCGAGCGCCATGGGGATCCTGTGGGTTCGAAAGGAGTGAATGCTGCGATGAGAGCCATAGGAATTGGAGCGATCCTTCTCGTTCTCTGCCTGGCCATGTCCGCCGAAACGGTTGTGGCGCAGAAGTACGGCAAGAGCTGGGATCCGATGGCCGTCCAGAGGGGCGAGTACCTTGCGGACGAAGATTTCAACAAGCTGAGTTTCGAGGAAGGTGCATCCTACTGCCAGGCCATGCAGGAAGCCCTCGACAGCAAGAAGAAGAGGTTTCAGAACATAGGAACCGAGAAAGACCGGTACCAGACAGAGGTGAGCCGTCTGCGGAAACAGGTGGCCAACCTGGACGAGCAGATCGGCGACCTGAAGAGCGCGGTCGCGGCGATGGAACGGAAATACGGCCCCTACCGGAACAAGGCTTTCAGCCACACCGTTGTCCGGGGCGAGTACCTGTCCATGATCGCCGCCTACGACCAGATCTACGGTGATACGATGAAATGGCCGAGATTGTACCGGGCCAACCGGGATCAGATTGAAGACCCGGATCTCATCTACCCTGATCAGGATCTCAAGGTGCCCCACGGGTATCCGCAGTACCACCTGGTAGTCCAGGATGAGTTCCTGAGCAAGATTGCCAACTACTGGGAGATCTACGACGACGGGCGGGAATGGCCCCGGATCTACGAGGCCAACAAGGATCAGATTCGCGACCCGGATCTGGTTTACCCGGATCTGGTTCTGACCATTCCCAGGTAGCCGTTCAGGTTTGGTGATCGTCGAGCGGCTGGCG
Source organism: Candidatus Eiseniibacteriota bacterium (assembly GCA_023132135.1). Taxonomy (GTDB): domain Bacteria; phylum Arandabacterota; class Arandabacteria; order JAGLYR01; family JAGLYR01; genus JAGLYR01. The sequence goes on from JAGLYR010000124.1 coordinate 4,865, forward strand.
GGGTGACCATGGGGAGTGAATCGCCGGGCGCTGTGGTCGGGTGGTGACCCGAGAGGTTTGATCGTTTTCTACCCGGAGCTCTTGGCTTCTGGAATTGCCCAGAACCAGGAGCTCTGTTTTTTCGGGGGCGGCTGATGGCAAAAGAGCTCGTCCGGGAATGGATCAGTCTTGGAGAGATGGAACCGCTGGCGTTGCTTGGGGCGGGCGACAGGAATCTCAAGGTCTTGCGGGAGGATCTCGGGGTCAAGATTGTAGCCCGTGGAGACCGCATTCTGTTGGAGGGACCCGCTGGGGAGATGAAGAAAGCCAAACGTCTCCTGACGGGCCTGGTGGCCGAGGTGCGCGCCGGGCGGATCCTGACACCTGGAGATGTCCGGAGCGCGATCCGTGCCGTTCAGGAAGGAAAGGCGGTTCGAGACGTTGCCGATGGGTCCATGGATCTTGAGTGCCCGAGAAAGATAGTTCGTGCCAAGACCACCGGCCAGCGGAACTACATCCGCTGCATGATGGACCACGACGTGGTCTTCTCCATCGGGCCTGCCGGAACCGGGAAAACGTACCTGGCCATGGCGGCGGCCGTCTCGGCCCTGAAGCACCACCTCGTGGACCGAATCCTCCTGGTGCGGCCCGCGGTGGAGGCAGGAGAATCCCTGGGTTTCCTGCCGGGTGATTTGCTGGAGAAGATCGATCCGTACCTGCGGCCCCTGTACGATGCCCTGTACGGGATGATGGCGGCCAACCAGATCCGGCGCTCTCTGGACATGGGCGTGATCGAGGTGGCCCCCCTGGCATACATGCGGGGTCGCACCATAGACAATGCGTTTGTCTTGCTGGATGAAGCGCAGAACACGACCTTGGGCCAGCTCAAGATGTTCCTGACACGGCTGGGGTTCAATTCGAGGGCCGTGATCACGGGAGACGTGACTCAGATTGATCTGGTACCCAAGGGCAGCTCGGGCCTGATACTGATCCAGCCCATCCTGTCCGAGATTGCAGACATTGCCTGGGTGCACATGACGGAGAAGGATGTAGTCCGGCATCCCATGGTGCAGAAAATCATCAAGGCTTTCGAGAAGTACTCGGATGAGTCGGAAGACTGAGCAGGAGCCGAGAAGCCGAGAAACAGAGAACAGATGCCGGAGAAGGGCATTAGAAGCAGTCCTTGGTTTGGAGAACACGGTGGAAGTACTCGTCAAATCGTCAGTGAAGCGCCCGGGCATGACTCTGGTCAATGTGCGTCGACTGGCCGAGCAGGTTCTCCGGGCGGAAGGCCGCACGGATGTCGAGGTGGGAATTTTGCTGGTGGGGCGGCGCGCGATGACGACGCTCAACGAGCGCTACACCCGGCGACGGGGTGTCACAGACGTTCTCTCTTTCGAGATGGCGGGGCGGGAGTTCTCGGGATCCGTGCTGGGAGACGTTTACGTCTGTGCTGACGAGGCGCGTGCCCAGGCGAAGTCCGCCGGGGAACCGATCGGGGACTCTGTCGCGAGACTGGTGATCCACGGGCTGCTTCATATGGTCGGGTACGATCACACGAAAAGCCACAGGGCAGCTCGGGCAATGGAAGAGCGGCAGGAAGTCCACGGCAGGGCGTGGCGCAAGAGCCGGAAGGCGCGTGCACGGGCGGTCAGACCATGAGATCTGAACTTGAGAAAACCCTTGATCAGGTGAAATGGGGGCTGGAGCTTGGCCAGACGGAGGTCCTCGAGGATCTGGTCAACCTGCTCCACCCGGAAGACGTCGTCGCGGTGCTCCACAGTCTGGATGAAGATGACCGCCGGATGGTGTTCAGTCTGCTCTCTCTGGAGCCTCTGGCGGAAGTTCTCGATGAGGCCGATGATGCTCTGAAGCGGGAAATCCTCGACACTCTCGCCGATGAAAAAGTCTCCAGTGTAGTTGAGACGCTGCCTTCGGATGAAGCCGCTGACCTCGTCGGCGATTTGTCGGAGGACCGCGCTGCCTCGGTTCTCGCTCGCCTCAAGACGGAAGACTCGGAAGAGGTGCGTGGGCTCCTCCGGTATGACGAGGAGTCCGCCGGCGGGATCATGGAAACGGAGCTGGTCTCCGTGCCCGAGAACGCACTGGTAGCCGAAGCCATCGACACGATCCGCCAGGCTGTGGAAGAAGAGGAAGACAGCGAGATATACTCGGTCTATGTCGTTGACGGGGATGGGCGGCTCAAGGGGGCCGTGGCGCTCTCGAGACTCCTGCTGGCGCGGCCGGTGCTCCCGGTCAATGAAGTGATGGAGTCGGTAGAGAGCGTTCCCACCGGAATGGACCAGGAGGAGGTGGCCCGACTCGTCAGCAAGTACGATATGATCGCCATTCCGGTTGTGGACGAGCAGAACCGTCTGGTTGGACAGGTCACGGTGGATGATGTGGTCGACGTGATCGAAGAGGAGGCAACCGAGGATTTCTCGAAAATCGCCGGTGCCGGTGGCGAGGAAGTGCACGAACCTTCCGCTGTGCGGATCTCCAGCATCCGCCTGCCCTGGCTCGTCGTCGGTTTGGGGGGAGGTCTGGTCACGGCCTGGATCATGAGCGCGTTCGAAGTGTCCTTGGCAACGATGATTTCCATTGCCTTCTTCCTTCCTGTCATGACGGCGATGGCAGGCAACGCTGCGATCCAGTCGTCCGCCATCATTATCCGCGGGCTGGCCACGGGGGAGGTGAGCCACTTAGGGCTTCGCCGTCGGTTGCTCAAGGAATTACGCATTGCCATGATCACCGGGTTGGCCTGTGGCATCGTTCTGGCTGTGATAACGACTCTATGGAGAGACAGTGCTCTCCTGGGTGTTCTGCTGGGTCTGTCCATGATGGGCGTAATGCTCGTAGCGACGACGGTGGGAGCGCTGATTCCGCTTCTTCTCAAGAAGATGCGGGTGGACCCGACCATTGCCATGGGCCCCATTGTCACGACGTGGAACGACATCACCAGCGTGATCATCTACCTGACGCTGGCCACGGTGTTCCTCCGTTGGCTGGAATAGCAGAGATGTTCTATGGCGCTCGCCAAGACAGAGGGGGTAATTCTCCGCCGGATCCGGTTGGGGGAGACGAGCAAGATTCTCACTGTGCTCACACCGACCTACGGGAAAATCAAGCTTGTGGCCAAGGGAGCGAGGAAGGTCAAGCATCGGTTTGGCTCCGGCCTGGAACCTTTCAGTCTTTGCTCCATTGTGTTCTATCACCGGGAGGGCCGGGATCTTCTGATGCTCTCCCAGTGTGATACCCGCCAGGACTTTCCCCAGTTTCCCCAGGATCTGCAGCGCTTCGCCTACGGTTCCGGGATTCTGGAAGTGGCGGATAAGGTTGTGCTGGGGAATGAATCTACCGGCACGATCTATGGCTTGGTCACGGAGACCATTGCGCGGATGGCCGGCGCGCCCGTGCGGGATCTCCCGCTCCTGTGGTGGGCGTATCAGTTAAAGCTCCTGGAGGCCCTGGGGTACCGCCCTGAGTTGGGATCCTGCGAGAGCTGCGGACGGAAGGTCTCGGGGCGGCGGGTCTACTTTGCTCCGGAGGCCGGCGGGGTGCGGTGTGATACCTGCCGGCTGGGCGCGGAAACCCGGGTTTCGGGAGGGGCGCTGAAGGTACTGGAGTTCTTGTCTGAGTCGAGCTGGGATGCAGTCCGATCCCTCAAGGTGAGTCGTCGGCAGGCGGGGGAAATCGAGAATCTTCTCTCCCGGTTTCTTGTCGGGCAATACGGGGATGCACTGCGGATCAGGTCGTTGGGGATTCTGAAGTCGATTCCGAAGAGGGAGAACAGCAGTGGATTTTCAAACGCTGATCATGCAGCTTGAGGCCTTCTGGGCGAAGCAGGGATGCGTCATCCAGCAGCCCTACAATTCAGAGGTGGGGGCCGGGACCTTCAATCCCGCGACGTTCCTGAGATGCCTGGGCCCCGAGCCCTGGCGCGTGGCGTACGTGGAGCCTTCCAAGCGGCCCAAGGACGGTCGGTACGGCGAGAACCCCAATCGCGTCCAGCAGTTCTTCCAGTACCAGGTGATCCTCAAACCTTCTCCCGAGGACATTGTTGACCTCTACTTCGAGAGCCTCCGGCGGATTGGGATTGAGCCGGAGGATCATGACTTGCGCCTGGTGGAGGACGACTGGGAGTCGCCCACCCTCGGGGCGTGGGGACTTGGATGGCAGGTCTGGCTGGATGGAATGGAGATTACGCAGTTCACCTACTTTCAGCAGGTGGGCGGTATCGATCTGGATCCCGTTTCCGTCGAGATTACCTACGGACTCGAGCGAATGGCGATGCCCATCCAGGGTGTGGACGACATTTTCTCCATCGACTGGGGTGGAGGTGTTAGCTGGGGGGACATCTACCACCGGAACGAAGTCGAGTTCTCGAAGTTCAATTTCGAAGAGGCCGATGTCGAGATGCATTTCCGACTGTTCGAGATGTGGGAGCGAGAAGCCGTTCGGCTGCTGGAACAGGGTCTGGTGGCTCCCGGCTACGACGCCGTACTCAAGTGTTCTCACGTATTCAACTTGCTGGAGGCGCGCGGGGCCATCTCGGTGACCGAACGGACCGGCTACATTGCTCGGGTGCGGAGTCTGGCCCGCAAGGCCGCCATGGCCTACATGGCCCAGCGGGAGGAGATGGGCTTCCCGCTCCTGGGCGACCATTCGGTCGCCCGCACGGAGTAGACCAGCCTGGATTATGCATAATCCAGGCAGAGCAGTGGAGAGTCGAAAGTAGATAGTAGAGCCAGGAGAAGGGGCATTCCTGTTGAGCCCGCGGAGGATCTGAAGTGGCAAAGGACCTTGTGATTGAAATCGGGACGGAGGAAATCCCGGCCAGCTACATTCCGCCTGCTCTGAAGCAGCTGGAGAGGGGATTGGCCGAGACGCTTGCCAAGGAGCGTCTCTCCTGCAGAGGTCTCTGGACAGGAGCAACGCCTCGACGGTTGGTTATCCGGGCTGAGCAGCTGGCAGAGCGCCAGGAGGATGTCACCGTGGAGGTGGCCGGTCCTCCCAAGGCCCGGGCTTTCGACGAAGAGGGGAAACCAACCAAAGCTGCTATTGGATTCGCCAGGGGCCAAGGGGTGGATGTGGGCGACCTGCAGGTCAAGAAGTTGCCCAGGGGAGAGTACGTCGTGGCCACTGTGAAGCACAAGGGCCGCCCGGTCACCGAGATCCTGGGCCAGGCGTTTCCGGACCTGGTGATGGGTCTGGAATTCCCGCGGACCATGCGGTGGCGCCCGGGGCCGTTTCGTTTTGCGCGGCCCATCCGCTGGATTCTCGCTCTTCTGGGCGAGGATGTGATTCCGATGGAGATAGCGGGGCTTGGGGCGGACCGGATTACCCGGGGGCACCGGTTCCTCTCGCCCGGCTCCATCACCGTCGGCAGCGCCGGGCATTACATGGAGGCGCTGGAGGGGGCATCCGTGCTCCTGGATCCCGAGGTCAGGAAGGCCCGGATCCTGGAACAGATCGAGTCACTTGCCCGCGAGAGGGGGGGGCGCGTTCACGCGGACAAGGAGCTGATGGATGAGGTGCTCTACCTGATGGAATACCCGACCTCGGTCTGCGGTGCGTTTGATGCTTCCTTCCTGGAGCTTCCTCCTGAGGTTGTTGTTACTGCCATGAAGGAGCACCAGAAGTACTTTGCCGTGGAGGGAGAGGACGGCAGGCTACTGCCGTACTTCATCGCTGTTGGAAACTCCGGCCCTGAGGCCGCCGAGGAAGTACGACTGGGCAATGAGAGGGTTCTCGAGGCGCGTCTGGGCGACGCCCGTTTCTACTGGCAGGAGGATCTCAAGACCCGGATGGATGAGAAGGTTGAGACCCTTTCCAAGGTTGTGTGGCAGGAGAAGCTGGGGACCATGCTGGAGAAAACGGGGCGGATTGAAGCTCTTTCCCGGCATCTTGCAGCCGGTTTCCCCCCCGAGGTGGAGGAAGCGGCGGCCCGGGCGGCGCACCTGTGCAAGGCGGACCTGGTGACGGAGATGATCCGGGATGGGAAGGAGTTCACCAAACTCCAGGGCATCATGGGCCGGGAGTATGCGCGTGTGTCGGGTGAGTCCGAAGAAGTTGCCACAGCCATTGCCGAGCACTACCTGCCCCGCTATGCCGACGATGGAGTCGCCGGCACGCTCCCGGGCGCGATCGTGGGGATTGCCGACAAGATCGATACCATCGTGGGTTGTTTTGGCGTGGGCCTGATTCCCTCCGGTTCCCAGGATCCCTATGGTCTGCGAAGGCAGGGATTGGGTGTTGTCCGGACCGTCATCGAGCGGGAGCTCCGGGTTGATCTCTCGGGTCTCATCGGCCGGGCCCGCGATCTGTACGGGGACAGATTGGGGGAGGACGCGGTTTCTCTGGGCGAGCGAGTGCTTGATTTCTTCCGAACGCGGATGGACACGTACCTCGGGGACCGGGGTTTCCGTCACGATGAGATCGATGCCGTGCTCTCCCTGTATTGCGACGATCCCATTGATGCCCAGGCGCGCGTGGAAGCCCTGAGGGGGTTCCGTGAGAACGAGGAATTCCATGGGCTGATTGTGGGATTCAAGCGCGTGCGGAACATTATCAAGGGAGTGGGCGATCTTCCCAATCTGCAGAAGGGGATGCTCTCTGAGGACTCGGAGAAGAAGCTGCACGCTTCGGTCCTGACTGCCGGGAAGAATATTGCTCCCCTTCTGGAGGAGCAGAACTACACTCAGGCGCTCAAGCTGCTGGTGATGTTAAGGGCGCGCATCGACGACTTCTTCGACCGGGTTATGGTGATGGTCGAAGATACGGGTTTGAGGAACAACCGGCTGGCCCTTCTTCGGGAAGTCGAGAGTTTGTTTATGGGGGTGGCCGATTTCTCGAAGATCGTGATCGAGGGAGAGAGCAAGGGGCAATGACAGATGACCATCCAGAGCAGACCTCCGGCAAGCGGGTCATGGTGGTGGGTCTCGACGGGGCGACCTGGGAGAGGCTGACGCCCTGGATCCGGGCCGGTTACCTGCCGAATCTGGAACGGCTCGTTGACGAGGGCGCCAGCGGGCGGCTTCGGACCGTGGTTCCCCCGGTCACGGCGCCTGCCTGGACCACCTTCATGACCGGGCTTAACCCCGGGCGCCACGGCGTCTTCGAATTCATCGTCCGCCTGCAACCCGATTTCCATGAAGTGCCCGTCAATGCCACCCTCAGAGACGGGATTCCCGTGTGGACGCTGCTCTCCGATGAAGGCCGGAAGGTCATCGTCGTGAATGTCCCGGTCACGTATCCTCCCGAGGCGATCAACGGGATCCAGATCAGCGGTTTCCTCACTCCACGGGGGCGGCGTGACTTCACCCATCCTCCGGAGATCCTCGACGAGCTGGAGGCGGAGCTGGGTCCCTACGAACTCTACCACGGGGAGGTTTACCGACCGGGTGCGGCCGGCGCGGTCCTGGACGAGCTCTACCGGGTATTCGACTACCGCCTGCGCGTGGCAAAATCTCTCGCCGGCAAGAAGGATTGGGATTTCTTCATGGTTCACTTCTGGGGGGTCGATCGTGCGCAGCATGAGCTGTGGCACCTTGGCGATCCGGAGCACCCGGCCTACGACGTTGCGGAGGGAAAGAAGCACGGCCAGCGCCTCATCGACTACTACAGCCGCGTTGACCGCGGTCTCGGGGAACTCCGGGAGGAAGCCCGGCGCAGAGGCGCTGTGTTCCTGTTGATGTCGGACCATGGGTTCGGACCCATCACCCGATTCTTTATGCCGAATGTCTGGTTGATGGAGCAGGGGTTTCTGGTTCTCCGGAGCGATCCCGTCACGTCGCTCAAGAAGCTCGCGTTCCGCGCCGGGTTGACTCCGGCCGCGGCCTACCGGATGGCGATGCGATTGGGGCTGGCCAAGATGCGACTGTCGGGCGGGTTCTCATCCCGCAAGGGACTCGTCGACCAGGTCCAGAGGATCTTCCTCTCTTTGAGTGATGTTGACTGGAACCGCACACGCGTGTTCTCGAAGGGGAACTATGGCCAGTTCTACGTCAACCTGAAGGGCCGCGAACCCTACGGAACGGTGGAACCGGGAGACGAGTATGAAGCCGTTCGCGATCACGTGATCGACAGACTCAAGGCAACCCCCGATCCGGAGAGCGGTGAGCCGTTCTTTGGAGAAGTGTATCGCCGCGAAGAAATCTACGATGGGCCCTACGTCGATCTCGCGCCCGACGTGGTGTACTTGCCGGCGGACATGAGCGCAAAGGCTCTGGGTACCCTGGACTTCTCCTCCAACAGGTTTATTGAAAGCACCTATGGCAACTCGGGAGACCATCGGATGGAGGGGATCATGGCTGTCGCGGGCGATCCCATCCGTGCAGGACACAGGATCGAGGGCGCAACTATCATGGACCTGGCGCCGACCATTCTGTACATGATGGATTGCCCGGTTCCGCGCGCGATGGACGGCCGGGTCCTGACCTCCCTGTTTGAGCCCGGGGCGGTGCGCGAACGCCCCGTGCAATTCTCCGATCGGGAGCTGGTCCGGGGGATTGGGGGAGGAACGTTTTCTGAAGAGGAGAATGAGGCGATCCGAAAACATCTGAGGGGGGTAGGGTACGTAGGGTGAGTCGGAACGCAAAACGCAAAACGTGAAGCGCAATGGCGCGGCGCAAGGCACCCGGCTTGGCGTGCGCGCTCAGGTGTCAGGAAGTGCGACCGGGAGTGGATGAGGTAACCAAAGTGATCAGACGCCGAATGTCCATCGTTCTTCCTGCCTACGATGAACAGGAAGGCATCGAGGAGCAGGTCAAGGTGGCCCTGAGTGCTACCGAATCGATGGGTTTTGAAGCCCGGGAAGTAATCGTCGTCGACGATGGATCCTCGGACGCCACGGGTGACATCATCAGCCGGTTGGCGGAAGAGATCCCCGAGGTCCGAGCCATTCATCACCCTCACAACCTGGGGTACGCGGATGCGCTGAAGAGCGGGTTCGCCGCGGCGCAGTACGAACTGGTTTTCTACACCGATTCGGATCTCCAGTTCGATATCAGGGAGCTCAAGAATTTCCTTCCCGCCATCGATGACTACGATCTGGTCTGCGGATTCCGGATCTATCGCTTTGATCCCCTGAGCCGCCTGTTCCTCTCCTGGGGCTACAATCTTCTGGCGAGGATCATTTTCCGGATCCGGGTCCGGGATATCGACTGCGCATTCAAGCTATTCCGCCGCGAGATCTTTGACCGTATCCAGATCGAGTCGAGGAACTTCTTTGTGGACACCGAGATCCTCGCCAAGGCAAAGGCGTGTGGGATGCGGATGACCGAAATCGGGGTGCGGCACTATCCGCGGAAGGTGGGTGGATCGACAGTCCGACCGTCGCACGTCTGGGATACTCTGGTCGAGCTTGCGAGGATGTGGCATCGGATCTACGTGCGGGGGCGCGGGGGCGAGGGCGCGACAGGGCGAGGGCGAGAGTAGGGGCGACACGGTGTCCATGGACGAAGCACGTGGCACTGGTCTTCAAGGCGGGGATAGCGTGACCCACGAGACCCAATCGCCGGCCGATCCAGGCACAGCCGAGTCCTCTGGGGAAGGGAAGCGGGGGTGGCTGCGATCCAAGTGGCCCCGCCTTCTGGTATCCGCCGCTCTCCTGGCCTTCGTGATTTCCCGAATCGACCGGCGAGAGCTGGGCTCCATCCTCGCAGGGATGGATCTCTACCTACTGGCGATGGCCCAGCTGGCCAACTTCTGCATGATAAGTTTGAATGCCCTTCGCTGGTGGGTCATGCTGCGCGCGCAGGGAACCCCTGTCAGTCTTCCGCTGGCCATCTACTACTATTTCTTCGGCGCCTTTTTCAACTCATTCATGCCCACCTCCATCGGAGGCGACCTGATCCGCGTGATCTCGGTCAGCGAGCACACAGGGCGGAAATCGGTGGCGCTGGCTTCGGTTGTCGTGGAGCGGTTGCTGGGATTCTTCACGCTGGTCCCTCTGGGCCTTGTGGGAATAGCGCTGACGTTCCGGGACTTCCAGAGTCCGCGCGTTCTGCTGGCCATTGAACTGGCGGCGATGGCGGTCTTTGCTCTGGTGGGAATCCTGCTCAATGAACGGGTTGCGATGGGTGTCCTCAGGCTGCTGCGCCCGCTTCTCTCCAGGATTCCAAAGATGAACGTCGAGGAAAAGCTCCGGTTGGTGTACGACGCGGTGAATCTCTATGGCCGCAAGCGACGCGTGCTGGCGGCCGGGTTTGCAATCTCGCTTCTGTCCCGGGCGGTCTGGATTTTCGGTTGGTATCTCGTGGCCATGGGACTGGGGCTCCACCAGGTAACGCTGGCCCGCCTTTTCACTGTGATTCCCCTGGTGGAGCTGGCTAGAATGGCGCCCATTTCCCTGGGTGGGATCGGGGTCCGGGAAGGTGCGTTTGCGGCCCTCATGAGCCAGTTCGGGGTCGCTACCACACCCGCCATTGTGCTCTCGTTCCTGTTCTATTTCCTGTCGGTGGTCAACGGACTTGTGGGTGGAGGGCTGTATCTGGGCCGGACTTTTGTGAAACGATAGGGCGCGAGGGCGCGATGAATCAGGTCAACATGACATCAGAGCGGGATGGACGCTGGGTGAGCATTGCCATGATCCTCGTCCTCCTGGTGATCGCGCTGGCGATGTTCTTTGATGTCCTGTTCCTGGACAGGGTTCTTCTCACCTCCTCCCAGCGGCTCATGTTTCCCTGGGCTTACGGCGAGGATCTGGAGACACTCCAGTCGGAGCGCTCCTTCCGCTGGGACGCAACGCTGAATTACTACCCTCGCCGTCTCCTTGCCCACGAAAGCCTGACGAGTGGACATCTCCCACTCTGGAATCCGCACTCCGCCGCGGGAATGCCCCTACTTGCGGATTTCCAGTCCGCCGTCTACTACCCGCCCAACTTCGTGCTCAATCTGGGAGACCCTCTCCGGGCGATGGGGTGGACGGTTTTTCTCCACGTGTTCCTGGCCGGACTCGGGACCTACGGTTTCCTGCGGTTCCGGGGGATGTCCCGGCCGGCGTCCCTCTTTGGCGGGATCGCCTACATGCTGAACGGGTTTCTCATGACCCGCGTTGGGCATCCCACGATGGTGCAGGCGGCAGCCTGGCTTCCATGTCTGCTGTTCGTGGTGGACCGCGTGCTGGAATCGGGAAGGCCCCGGTGGTTCGTGGGATTGGGCGTTGCGGTGGCTCTCTCTGTTCTCTCGGGGTTTCCCCAGATCACGATTCACTGCTTCACGGCCGCCATTCTCTACCTGCTGTACCGAAGCGTGATCCTGCATGCGCCAATCCGGACCGTGGTCTGGGCGCTGCTGTTCGGAGTGGTGGGAATCGGCTTGGCGGGGCTTCAGATTGTGCCCACCCTGGAGTTCGCGCGGCAGTCCGGGCGGACGGCCCAGGATCTGGGCGCGGGACTCTGGCACACTCCGGCCGTTTCATTCCTCAAACTCCTGGTTCCGGAAGTGACGGGGAACGCGGTCGAAGGGACCAACTGGATTGGGTTCTTCAAGGGCCCGGACGCACATCCCAACGACATCGGGCTGGTGGCCTACGTGGGAATCCTGCCGCTGGTGTTCGGGCTTCTGAGCTTGGCCAGACTCCACCGCGATCCGGAGGTTCGGTTCTTCTGGGCTCTGGCGGTCCTGGTGGTGCTTGGGTCCATGTTCCGCCCCGTTTTTTCCTTCCTGTACCTCTTTGTTCCGGGCGCGGGCGCCGCACAGCCCGACCGCCTGGCCTTCCTGTTGAGTTTCTGTCTCGCGTTGCTGGGGGCGAAGGGGCTGACGTTGATTCTGGAGAAAGACGCCAGGAATGAGCGGGGTCTGTTTGCCGGCGCGTTGGGCATCGTTCTCGGCGGTCTTGCTCTCATCGGGGCGCTGGCGCTCTGGACAGAGAGGATCCTGTCACACCTGGCCCGGTCGCTCTCTCCCGCGATTTCTTCGGAACTCTGGGCCCGGCCCTTCTCGCCCAGGGTTCAGGGGTTCCTCTCCGGCGATCTCGACGGATGGGTGGCCTGCGAGCGATCCTGTCTGCTGTGGCCAACGGTGTTCCTCGTGGCCGCCCTCGTGCTGATCCTCCTCTGGCGGTGGGGGAGAGTGAGTGGCCAACTCCGGTGGGTCGCAGTTGCGATTGCGGTCTTCGACCTCTTCCTTTTTGGAAGAGCCTACTACACGCCGCAGCCCGCAGAGGAGGTGTTGCGGGAGCCACCAGCGATCCAGTACCTGCGGGAGAGCCGTTCTGAGCCCTCGAGGATCGTACGGGCTTTCTCGGACCAGGCGCTGGCCCCCAACTTTAATGTGGTGCTGGGCATTGATGATGCCCAAGGCTACAATGCCCTGATGGTGGACCGCTACGGGAGGTTGTTCGATCTTGTTGAGAGGGGAACCTACGCGCAGAGGAAGAAGATTGACGCGCCGGGGAAGCCGGGATCCTTTGCCTCCCCGGTGCTGGATCTCCTGAATGTTGAGTACATCCTGGCCGAGGGATCGCTGGAGATGTCCCGGAGGCTTGCGGGTCTTCCACCGTTTTCGGAGCCGGGACTGTGCCGCGTCTACGCTCGGGATCTGTTGATCTACCGGAATGAGGACGTGCTCCCCCGGGCCACCTGGCTTCCCGGAGCACGGTTCTTTGCTGCAGAGGGAGAGGTCGCAGCCGAGATCGTGCAGCCGGGCTATGACCCGGCCCGGGCGGTGTTGTTGGAAGAGAGCGCCGGCCGGGTTCCATGGTGGGCGGCGTTGGGAGGGAAGGAGGGCCAGGCGCGGCAGGTTGCGCGGGAGCCTTTGCGTGTTATACTGGACGCGTCCTCGGAGGGACCCGGTTGGTTGCGTTGGGCGGAGACGTACTACCCGGGCTGGCGCGTGGAAGTGGACGGGGCGGAGGTCCGGTCATGGCGGTCGGATCTTGCACTGCGAGCGATTCCGGTTCCGGCGGGACGGCACCGGATCGAACTCCGGATGGATCCGGTTTCCACGCGGGCAGGCGCGGGACTCACACTGTTCTCGGTTATGCTCCTTGTTCTGCTCGGCCTGGGGTGCAAACCCCGGCTTCAGGACAGTCTGAGGTAGGAGATGGTTCCCGGAAAGGCAAGAGGAAACAGAGAGAGATTGGCCATTGCGGTGCACCGCCTGCGGCCCTGGGCGCCGATGCTGATAGCGCTTCTGGCCTTCGCTCTCCGGTTGATCCATCTCCTGAACGCTCGCCAGAGCCCTCTCTTCGACAGCCTTGGGCTGGATGCCAAGTTCTACGATCGCTGGGCCACCGCGATTGCAGAAGGGGACTGGTTGAGCCAGGGGCCCTTTTTCATGGGGCCGTTGTACCCGTATTTCCTGGCGGTTTTCTACCGCCTGTTTGATACGTCGATCTTCCAGACCGCCATCATACAGGCTGTGATCGATTCGGCGTCCTGCGCACTGATCTATGTCACGGGATGCAGGTTGTGGGGGCGGGAAAAGGAGGGGCTTCTGGCCGGGCTCCTTGCCTGTTTCTACGGCCCGATGATCCTCTACACCGGCGAGTTGCTCTTCCCGACCCTCGCAATGTTCATCAACATCCTCTTTCTCTATCTGGTGGTCCGAGCGGATGAGTCCTGGAATCCCGGGGTTCTGTTCCTTGCGGGGATTCTCCTTGGGCTGTCGGCCCTGGGAAAGGCCACGGTACTGGTGTTCTACCCGGTGGTTGTCGCGTGGTGGCTGGTGAAGAGACCGCGCCCGGCGCTGCGGAGTCTGGTGCGGCCTGCGGCTGTGCTCGCGCTGGGAGTGGCTGCCATGGTGCTGCCCGTGACGGCGCGGAACCGGATGGTGGGTGGTGACTGGGTTCTCATCACCTCCAACGCGGGTCTCAACTTCCATATCGGGAACAACGCGCAGTCGTCGGGCGCATACCTGCGGCCCGCGAGTCTGGACGTGAGTGTGGATCCCGCAGGACAGCGTATCGCCGAGGCTGCGTGGGGAAGATCCCTCAAGCCATCCGAGGTGTCGAAGTACTGGTTCTCGGAATCGCTCAAGTTCCTCGATGGCCATCCGGAGCGCTTCGCATCGCTCTTTCTCAAGAAGATGGTGTTTTTCTGGAGCGCGTGGGAAGTCCCGCAGATCGAGAGTTTCAATTTCCAGAAGCGGTACTCGCCTATTCTGAAACTGCCGTTTCCCAGCTACGGGTGGATTGTTCCACTGGCAGTGGTAGGAGTGGTTCTGGCCGGGTCCCGGAGGAGATGGGCAGCACTGCCCATGGGGCTCGCCGTTGCCTACTCCCTGGCAATAGCCGTGTTCTTCGTGACCGGCCGCTACCGGATGGCCGTGCTACCTTACTTGCTGATTCTCTCCGCCGGGGGTATCCTGGTCCTGGCTGAAGGATTGCGGGACTGGCGTAGAATTGCGCTGGGCGGGGGGATTTTCCTTGCCCTCGCGGCCCTGGCCCACTCGAATCCCTACCATGTGGATCCAGAATCGGGATTCGCTGAGTTTGAGTACCGGCTGGGGCTTGGGTACGAGAAGACGGGTGATCTCGAGCGTGCGGAGATTCACTATGGGAAAGCTCTGGAATACGAACCCTTTCATCCCGGCACCCGTCTGAACCTGGGGGTGATCTACTCCAGGACGGGACGTGAGAAAGAAGGAGAGGGTCTTCTGGAAAGCCTGACCCGGCGCTACCCGGATCATGCCAAGGCCCATTTCAATCTGGGTCTCGTCTACGCTGACCAGGGAAGCTTCGACGCGGCCACCCGGGAGTTCCTATGCGCCGTGACAATAGATCCCGCCTATGTGCGGGCTTGGGACAGCTACGGCGCCGAGCTGTACCGGTCTGGGGAGCTGGGCGGTGCCGGGAAGGCTCTCGAGACAGCGATCTCGTTGAGCAAGAGCGGGGTCGAGGGTGCCTGGATCCAGGCGAGTCGCTTTATCCTGGCGAAACTGGAGCGGCAGGCGGAGATCCGGGCGGGCGAGGGTCCGTCGGCGCGATTGCTCCGGGATGCGGACCTTCTGGCGGCGGCCGGGAAATGGGACGATGCCTTTGGTACGTACTTGCGCGCGGGGCGGGGCGGGGTCGCTGCGGGGTACTATGAGGCGGGGATGGCGGCATACAATCTGAACCGGTGGGCCGACGCCCTCGATGCCCTGCGGGAATGTACCGGACTGGATCCCCGGTTCCCCGGGGCCCACCACCTGATTGGCGCCGTCTATGTGAAGATGGAGGACTACGACGCGGCGGTAGAGGCGATGGAGGCGGAGCGGGAGATCAGTCCCGAGATGGCCGACGTATACTTCAAGCTGGGGTTACTCTACGAGAATCACACGAAGGATCTCGATGCAGCCGCAGAAGCCTACGAGAAGTACCTGAGCCTGAATGGCCCGCGGCCGGATATCGTGCGCGGGCGTTTGGCAAAGATCCGAAACAGGCGCTAGCCTGAATAATCCAGGCTACAACCGGAGGGGGATGGTCGGGGTGGAACCCGACCCTCCATACAGGCAATGCGCACATTCAGACTGGAGGGACGGCTTCCA
>JAGLYR010000125.1 GCA_023132135.1 Candidatus Eiseniibacteriota bacterium
TCGTCACACGGACGGGGCGCTGGCCTTAACCAAGTGACAGGTGACAGGGTGACAGGCGACTGGGATTGGGGAATGCTGCTGTCCGCCGCTTGCGCTCTCCATGAATCACCCCACTCCTAGCCTGCATTTCTCACCAGTCCTCGTCGCGCTCGTCCCGCCACTCGTTGCCGAAGATCTCGTCCTTCCACTCCCGGCGGGCCTCTTTGACCAAGTCCAGAAGCTCCAGGGTCTCGCGGTCGGCCTTCCGGTCGCCGGCAAGGCGGTCCAGCAAATCCTCCACATCCCGGAGATGCCCGTCCCTGGCCCAGTAGCTGTGGCGGAGGATCTCAGCGAACTCGGCTACGGCGCCGTCCCGCTGGAAGCTCCAGGAAGCATGCTCAAAGCGACGACGGACATCGGATCCATCGAAGCGCTCTTTGATCTCCGTCACCTTCCCGGTTTCTGGGTTCTCCCAGCGCAGGTGGACCGTAGCCAGTTTCTTCTCATCCGCGTCGTCGTGGAGACGGAGCTCATACAATGCCGTCACCTTGTGGCCCGAACCTATCTCGCCGGCGTCCACCTTATCGTTGCGGAAATCCTTATCGGCCACATCCCTGTTCTCGTACCCGATCAGACGATAGCGCTTGACTGCTTGGAGGTTAAATTCCACCTGGACCTTCACGTCCCGGGCAATGGTCTGCAGCGTGCCCGTGAGGTTCTCGGTGAACACCCGGCGGGCCTCCTTCATGTCATCCACGTAGCAATAGTGGCCGTCGCCGTGGTCGGCCAGCTTCTCCATCAGGATATCGTTGTAGTTCCCCATTCCGAATCCGACGACCGTGAGGTAGATCCCGCGCCGGGCTGCGTTCTTCATGGTGTCCAGGATCCCTTCGGCTCCGGTGCGGCCGACATTGGCCACGCCGTCCGAACAGAGAATCACCCGGTTGTTGTAGTCGCTGTCGTAGTTCCGATCCGCCATTTCGTAGCCCAGCCGGAGGCCCTGTTCGGCAAAGGTCGACCCGTGGGCGCGCAGATTCTCGATAGCATCAATGATCTCCTCCCGGTACTTGACGGATGTGGGGCGGAGAACCACCCGGCCGGTCGAGCCGTACTCAACGATCCCTACCCGGTCCCGCCGGTCCATCTCATCCAGGAGCCTTGTCAGCGCACGCTTGACCAGACCCAACCGGTCTTCCCTCTGCATGGACCCCGATGTGTCGATCACGAACACCAGGTTCGACGGCTTCCGGTCCCTCTCGGCGACGACCCGGCCCTGGAGACCAACTCGGAACAGGACCAGATCCTCTCCGAACTCCGAGGGCGCCGCTTCCAGATGGATCGAGAAATCGCCCTTCCTCGGCGGCTCGTACTCGTGGGGGAAGAAGTTGATGAACTCCTCGACGCGTACAGCTTCCTTTGGAGGCAGATACCCGCCGTTCAGATACCCGCGGCAGACGGTGTACGAGCCGGTGTCCACATCAATCGCGAAGGTCGACAGATTGTCGTCCTCCGAGGCGATGAAGGGATTCACACCGTAGTGCTCGAAGAACATGGCGTCCACCGGCTCACCATTCGGAGGGACGACCCCGCCGTGGGCCATGCGGTGGTAGCCATTATCACCGGCGGGGGGCGGTGACATGGCCTTGGCTCCGTCGGTGCCATACATGACCTTTGAAGAACGTCCTCCGCGAACGCTAACTCCCTGGTGATGAAGACCGGCTGTCGTCGAGATGGCTTCCTCGACGGTGTCGATGGCGCGGACCTTCAGGTCCTTCTTCTCCACCTGGGCACCCCGCTCCAGTACGCTCATGTTCTTGGGTTCAGGAATGACTTCCGCCTCCGTGCCCTCCGGTTTCACCCGGGGCCTCATGACTTCCATGGGAGGCTCGGCGGGAACTTCCTCACGCACCAGATCAAGACGCCCTGCTCCGGAGGGTTCGGCCGCGGGCTCCTCGAGCGCCCTTGTACTGGTAGGCTCCCCCGCTGCGTCAATGACGTCCCGCTTCCCTTCCACCTGAACCTTGTCCAGCACAATGCCCTCGGTTCCCGCACCCTTCTCCTTCATGAGCATGGTCGTGGCGGTTGGCCCCTCCTTGGGAGCCGCCAGCTCCTTCATCGCAGGCGCTTGGACCTGAACATCCCTGGGAATAACATCCAGATCCGGTCCCCGTCCGATTACAAAGATCAGGAGCGCCGCGGCGGCCACGGCTACAGGGATCCCGATGGCCCAGACAGGCTTCCATGATCTACGGGTGCGAAATACCCGGGCACGGATTCCTCGCCAGACGTACTGTGCCTCTTTCTCGCTCAGTCGATCTCTGTGGCGCTTCAGTTCGTCCTTCATCACAATCACTCCTCGGCGCACAGGGCTCCGGTCCCGGAAACCCCTGGTTTCAGCAAAGCCTGCATTCTCTCCCGCGCCCTCAGGTGATGGACTCTCGCCGTCGCCTCCTTGCAACCCAGCGCTTCGCCGATCTCCGCAAAGCTGAGTTCCTGGAATTCGCGAAGCAGGAGTGCTGTTCGCTGGCGATGTGAGAGCCGCGCAAGGCATTCCTTGAGTCGCCGTCCCTCCCCCGTGAACTCTACATCGCGGGGATTGGCGACGGCGATCGCGCGGGCTTCTTCGAAGGGTACCATCCGTTTGAGCCGGGGCAGGAACCGGCGCTTCCAGTCCGTGGCCCGCCGGATGGCAATGACGGCCAGCCAGCCTTCGAGGGAGCCCTCACCGGAGAATCTGTGAATACCCTGGATCGCGTGAACGAAGGTGTCCTGCAGCACATCCATCGCCTCATCACGATTGCCAAGGTGGTAGGACAGGAGGGCGAAGAGCCGGTCCCGGGTTCGATCGTATATTTCCCGCCAGGCCTTCTCTTCCCCAGCCGCCGCGCGTCCGGCCAGTTCTCTGTCCTCAGTCGTTCCCATCACATTCCTCCTGGTGAGGCCTTCTCACCCATGGAGTCGCAAGAGGGGGCAGCGGCGTTTACATCTGCCGAGGATGTTCCGCAATCGCCTCCCACACCTATGCCTTACGAGGTTCCCACGGCGTTGTCAAGGGTGCCGCTGCCTGCGAGTGGGCGCAAAGCAGGCCACTTGGCCAGTTGCCGGAGTCAGAATCCTTACCTTCGAGCCGACACGGTGGCCATGCCGCGGGGTCCTCAATACCATGGACAGCCCTTGCTGCCCGGATCACTTGCGGTCTTGGACTCTAACGCAGAATCGGAGGGAAGCTTCTATGAAAGGATTCTGGAACGCGTTCTTCGGAACGCTCGTGGCTGTTGTGGTCCTGGTCTTCGTGATTTCCGGCGTTGTCTACTGGAAGATCAACGAGCAGAGCAAGATCGAGAAACACTCGTATCTGGTGATCGACCTCTATGGATCGATTCTCGAGTACACTCCCCCCGGCGACATCATGAGCAAAGTCATGGGCGGCGAGGCGGAGACCCTTCAGCGGATCCTCGATAACCTGGAAAAAGCGAGTGTCGATGACCGTATCGAGGGCGTCATTGTCAAGATGTCGTCGAACGTGCACGCCGGCGGAGCCATGCTGGGGGAAATGCGCGGGGCTATCAGGAAAGTCAGGGAGGCGGGGAAGAAAGTCTACGGTTTCGCAGACTCCATGAACCGGAGCACGGTTTACCTGGCGGCGGCGTGTGATTCCGTCTTCGCGCCCAGGGATGCCTACATTGATTTCAGGGGTTTCGGGGCAACGACGACGCACGTCCGGGGAACCCTGGACAAATTGGGAATCAAGCCGAATCTCCACAAGATCAAGGACTACAAGAGTGCTGCGGAAGTTATTCTGCGAGAGGATCTGTCGCCGGAGGCGAAGGAGAACCTGGGATGGGTGCTGGATGAGGTCTGGGAGAACATGATGAGCGTACTCCGGGAGGATCGCGGGCTGAACGAGGACGATGTTCTTGCGCTCATGCGACACGCTGCCTTCACGTCGGAAGAAGCCAGGGAGGGCGGTCTCATCGATGAGGTTCTGTACTGGGATGAGCTGGAAAACCGTCTCATGCGGGAAGACGATGACGAGCTTCGCACCGTTTCGCAGGGCCGCTATGCCGACGAAGCCCGCGAGGACCTCGATCTCAAGGGAAAGAAGACGATAGCGGTTGTTCACGCCCAGGGCTTGATCGCCGGGCGACAGAACAAGATTGATCCGCTTTTCGGGATCATGATGGGGCATGAGACCATCGTTCGAGAGCTCCGGCGGACTCTGGAGGATGAGGATGTCGCCGCCATCGTCTTCCGCGTGGACAGCGGAGGTGGGGATGCCCTGACCAGCGACCTGATTGGGCACCAGGTGGAAGTCACATCGCATGAGAAGCCTGTCGTGGTTTCCATGGTGGACGTGGCGGCTTCCGGCGGGTACCACATTGCCTATCGCGCCAGCAAGATTGTTGCCGATCCGATGACCCTGACCGGGTCCATCGGATCCATCAGCGGCAAGCTCAACATCAGGGGGTTCCACGACAAGTTGGGAATCACGCACGACTGCGTTACCAGGGGGCCCATGGCCCTGATGTGGTCGAGCTACCAGGATTTCACGGATGAAGAGCGGAAACGCTTCGAGCAGAATCACTGGGACGGCTTCAACACATGGTTGGCGGATATCGCAGATCACAGGGGAATGACCTTCGAGGAAGCGGAAAAGCTGGCTCACGGGCGCGTGTGGATGGGGACGCAGGCGAAGGCAAACGGCCTGGTCGATGAGCTGGGCGGCCTGGACAAGGCGATTGAAGTTGCGAAGCAACTGGCCGAGATCCCGGAGGACGAGAAAGTTACGATCGTGCACTACCCGGAGGAGCAGGGCTTCGTCGAGACGGTGTTGGGTGGAGGAGGGGATATGACCGCGGCCGTGCGCTATCTCATCTATCGCTTCATCCGGGATGATCTGGCGGAGACGTGGCACATGATTGGTCAGCGGAACATGTATATGATGGAACCGGTGGACATCTGGTAGTGCCAAAGCGCAAAGGGTAGAACGATGCACTCGTCGAATGCTGTTCTGCTCTGACCTGGAGGAAGCGTTCATGCGTACGGTGAAAATCATCATTGCTGCGGGCCTGCTGGTCCTGGGGATCATCACATTTCTCGTTTTCACCACTGGTGATGATGCCGCTGCCTGCACCAACCTGATCGTGACCAAGGGTGCATCGGAGGACGGCTCGGTGATGGTCACGTATACGTGCGACGGGGAGTTCCATCCGCGTCTGCGACTCACACCGGCGGCGGACCACGAACCGGGCGAGATGATCGAAATCGTGGATTGGGGCGGCAAGATGCGGGGGCATGTGAAGCAGGTGTCCCATACGTACGCCGTTCTCTACAACCTGATGAACGAGCACCAGGTGGTCATTGGAGAGACGACCTTCGAGGGACGGCTGGAGCTCCAGAATCCCGACGGGGTTCTCCACTACTGGAAGTTGATGGCGCTCACCCTTCAGAGGGCCGGGACGGCGAGGGAGGCCGTCGAGGTGATGACGGACCTGGTGGAGGAGTACGGGTACTCGAGCACGGGGGAGATTTTTTCCATTTCCGATCCGGAAGAAGCCTGGGTTGTGGAAATGATCGGCTCCGGACCGGGAGGGAAAGGGGCGATCTGGGTGGCCCTCAGGATCCCGGACGGCTACGTCTATGGCCACTCCAACATGTCCCGGATTCGTGAGTTTCCGACGGACGATCCCAAGAACTGCCTGTACTCCGCAAACGTGACTGCCTTGGCCATCGAGAAGGGGTACTACGATCCCGATTGCGGGGAACCGTTCCGCTTCTGCGATGCGTATTGCCCTCGGGCGGAGCAGTGGGTGCGGTACACCGAGACCCGGACGTGGAGTATGTACCGGAGGATTGCCCCGTCGAAGGAGTGGGAATCCGGCTGGCATCGCGGCATCCAGGATGCGGAACCTTGGCCCCTCTGGGTCAAACCCGACGAGAAGTTGTCCCTCAGGGATGTCTTCGATGTGATGCGCGACCACTATGAGGGAACGGAGTACGACATGACCCAGGGTATGGATGCGGGACCCTTCGGATGTCCGTACCGCTGGCGGCCCATGATGTGGGAAAGCGATGGCGTTCAGTATTCCTGGGAGCGCCCCATCTCCACCCAGCAGACGGGGTTCTCCATGGTGACCCAGTCGAGATCCTGGCTCCCCGACCCGGTGGGCGGAGTTCTGTGGTACGGGGTTGATGATACGTACTTCACCTGCTATGTCCCGCTCTACTGCGGGATCGATGCACTTCCGGAATCCTACACACGGGGCGGCATGCAGGAGTTCTCCTGGGATTCGGCGTGGTGGGTATTCAACTTCGTGTCAAATTACGCCTGTCTCAAGTACTCGTACATGATCGAGGACGTCCGGAAGGTGCAGGGGGAACTGGAGGGGAAAGCCATCGCTCTGCAGCCCGCCGTGGAGAAGACTGCGAAGGAGCTGGCCAGGTCGGATCCTGAGCTCATGACGCGCTACCTGACCGATTACTGCGTAAGCCACGCGGAGCGTGTGGTTGATCGATGGCGCGATCTGGGCGAGTTCCTGCTCACGAAGTACAACGACGGATATGTCAAGGACGAGAATGGGCGACCGCAGGAGGTCGGCTATCCCGAATTGTGGTTGCGCGATGTGATCCGGTTGCGGCCGGATCGCTTCCGACTCCGGGCGGATAAAGACACCGTGGAGACGGAGTTACCGTATTAGCCTAGCCTGGATTATTCATGAATCCCTGCTGCGAGGGTCGCAGGATGTGTCTAGACTGCGTTGCGGCGCCGATTTCGATCCT
>JAGLYR010000126.1 GCA_023132135.1 Candidatus Eiseniibacteriota bacterium
GGTCGAAATCGACCCCGCGCCTTGCCAGTCACAGCCTGCGTCCCTCTCGCGACGGGATTCCTGAATAACCCAGGCTACAACAGCAGCATTGCGGTCTCAGAATCCGACGCCGTAGGGGCGACCCGCTGGTCGCCCTCCCCGATTGACGACTATCGATTCTCGACCAGCAAATGGTGATGTTCGGCCCACTCCGGTCTCCTTGCACGAAGCCCCGCAGCACGAGGCACCGCTCCTCATGCCCTTTTCCATGGACTAGGGATTGCGGACTACGTACTACGTACTTGTTCTGACGCCTCTCCATGATGACAAACCGGGGGTTGACGAAGCCTGCCGAGAGTACTACAGTTCAGATTGGCGCCCTGATTGTCCCAAACGGGAGGCGTTGTTGAGAGCATCCGGTATCAAAGAGAGGGCTAGCGGGGAAAGGGCGGGGGACCTGTCCCGAAGCGGGGGCGTACGCCGCCGGGTGGTGGCAATGGCCTCCGACCCGGGCAAGATCTGTCGGCAGGACGCGGGGCAGCCGAATCGGTGCGAAGTGTATGACTATCATAGGGAGTGGAACGCGGCAGAAGCACCCTCTATCGGCCTGGCGTGCGGGCGGGGGATGCTGGGCTGTCGCGACTGCAGAGAACGGCTGATCCGAGTAGGGAGCTTGCGCAGGGAATGACCGACCAGCCCGGGACCTCGAGTCCCGTAGATCCCAGAATCCAGACGGAACCCTATCAAGTCAGATTGGAGCACTTCGAGGGTCCGATGGATCTTCTCCTGTTTCTCATCAAGCAGGAAGAGATCAATATCTATGACATTCCCATAGCGCGGATCACGGGGCAGTACGTCGCTTACCTGGAGCGCGTTGACCTGGCAGACCTGGATTCCGCCGGCGAGTTTCTTCTGATGGCCGCGACCCTGATGCGGATAAAGGCCAGGATGCTCCTGCCCAGGGTTTCCGATGCGGAGGAGCAGGAGGAGGACCCGAGACAGGAACTGGTGGATCGGCTTCTCGAGTACCAGAAGTTCAAGGCGGCTGCGGTCACGCTCAAGGGACTCGCGCAGGACCGCGTGCTGTTTCACAAGCGGGGAATGCGGGACACCGTTTCCGAAACGGAAGAACTGCCGGTACTGGAGCCCGCCACGCTCTACGATCTCATGAAGGCGTTTTCGCGGGTTCTGGAGCGGACCCGCCATCATGAAGCTCTCATCGTGCAGCAGGAGGAGATCTCCGTTGAGGAGGTGCGGGCCGGAATTCTTGAGCGCCTGGAGCGGCATCCCAGGTTCCTGTTCGATGACTTGTTCGAGGAGCACTCGACGCGCCTGGACATCATTGTCACACTGGTTGCGATCCTCGATCTCGTGCGGACCCGCGAGGTGGAGATCGGGCA
Source organism: Candidatus Eiseniibacteriota bacterium (assembly GCA_023132135.1). Classification (GTDB taxonomy): domain Bacteria; phylum Arandabacterota; class Arandabacteria; order JAGLYR01; family JAGLYR01; genus JAGLYR01. Next base: position 1,380 of record JAGLYR010000126.1, read on the forward strand.
GACGAGAAGGTTTGGTGAGATATGGATCGAGAAGACAAGTCCGTCCTAGTGGATGAGGTGGTGGACACACTGCCCGGGATTGTCGAGGCACTCCTGTTCGCATCGGATTCGCCCCTCTCTGTTCAGAAACTGGCGAGTCTCGTTGACGACGCCGACCCTGCAGACGTGAGAGATGCTCTGGCCCGCCTGGCGGAAGTGTATGATCGTCAAGTGCGGGCGTTTCAGCTGGTGCAGGTGGCGGGGGGGTACCAGCTATGCACGCTGCCGCGGTACGCCCACTGGGTGGAACGTCTCTACAAGGGACGGCAGAAGTCCCGATTGTCGAATGCCGCTCTCGAGACGCTTGCGATCATCGGGTACAAGCAGCCGATCGCAAAGGCGGAAATAGCGGAAATCAGGGGGGTGGACGTGGATGGGGTTCTGCGGACTCTTATGGAGAGGAACCTGGTCACTGTGGTCGGAAGGAAGGAAACCCCGGGACGACCGCTCCTCTTCGGGACGAGCAAGGAGTTCCTCCTCCACTTCGGTCTCAATCTTATACAGGATCTTCCCAGCATCGAGGAGATGGAGGAGCTGATTCGCGAGAAGAGCCTCTCCAGTGCGCGGGAGGAGTTCCTTCCCGAACCCTCAGAAGAACTGGAGACACGGCTTTCGGAAACAGGACCTTCAGACTGAATCAGTATCTCGCCATGGCCGGAGTGGCTTCGCGGCGCGGGAGCGACGGGTTGATTGCCGAAGGCCGGGTCGAGGTCAACGGAGAGAGGGTGGAACACGCGGGGATCCGGATTGACCCCGTTTCAGACACGGTCTGTGTGGATGACCGCCCGGTTCGTCTGCCTCGCAGGAACACCAGCCTGATTTTGAACAAACCGAGGGGAATGCTGGTTACCCTGAAAGATCCGAGGGGAAGATCCACGATTGCGGCCATACTGGCGGACCTGCCGGAGAGGGTGTTTCCGGTGGGGCGTCTGGACAAGGATTCCGGGGGGCTTCTGCTGCTGACCAGTGACGGGGATCTGGCTCATCGGGTTGCGCATCCGAGCTTCGGTTTTCGGAAAACCTACCGCGTCACGGTTGCCGGGGAGTTCAATCAGGCGGATCTCAGCAGCATGAGGCGGGGTGTTCTGCTGACTGAGGGAATGACGCGGCCGGTCTCGGCCCGGATTCTGGGTGGAGATTCGGACCGCACGGAAATCGAGATTGTGCTGGTGGAGGGGAGAAAGAGGGAGATTCGCCGCATCCTTTCGCGGCTGGGGTTTGGGGTCACCTCCCTGGTCCGCGTGGGCCTTGGCGAGCTCCGGCTGGGAGCACTCCGACCAGGCGAATGGCGGTTGTTGAGTTCACAGGAAGTGCGCGAGTTGCGCCGCGCAGCCGGACTGGAAGACCGTGACTGATCTGACTGTGACCATAGATGGCCCCGCGGGGTCGGGCAAGAGCACGACCGCGAGGTTGGTGGCGGAGAGGTTGGGCTATCGGTATATTGACAGCGGGGCGTTATACCGCGCGATCGCGTGGAAAGCCATGGAGAAGGGTATCGAGTTCGGGAATTCCGCCGGACTTGGAGAACTCGCCGGGCGAACCAGATTGCGTCTCGAGTTCGTAAACGGACGGCAGCAGGTGTGGGTGGACGATGAGGATGTCACAGAGAAGATTCGTGAGCCAGAGGTTTCCGGAGGGGCATCATCCATTGCCCGCGATCGGCGCGTGCGCGACGCTCTGACCGAAATCCAGCGGGAGATGGCGGTTGGTGGGGGAGTGGTGCTGGAAGGACGGGACAGTGGCACTGTTGTCCTGCCCTCGGCCGGGGTGAAGGTTTTCCTGACGGCGTCGGTGCGAGCGCGGGCAAAGCGAAGGCAGAGGGAACTGGACCTGGCCGGGACCGAGATGTCCGTGGAGGATGTGGAGCGTGACCTGGAGAGGCGGGACGCGCAGGATTCGGGTCGTGAACATGCGCCGCTCCGCGTGCCCGGCGGCGCTCTGGAAATCGACACGACGGATCTGAGTATCGAACAGCAGGTGCAGGCCGTGGTGGATGCGGTGCGCAGCGTGACAGGTTTTCCTTCCCGTTCAGGGAAGGCACGGAGGCTTGCCCCCGGAGTGCGGCAGATGCGGTTTCTCTACAGGCTCATCTGGCGCGTTCTGAACTTCGTGGGGGTCGCTCTCGTTGGTTTTCGTGTGGTCGCCCGCGACCATGTTCCCTGGCCCGGCGGTTGCATTGTGGCCTGCAATCACGTCTCCTTCTGGGACCCCCCCATCGTCGGGATGGCTGTTCGGCGGGAGAGCCACTACCTGGCCAAGAAGCAACTGTTTCGAAATCGGTTCTTTGGCTGGTTCATCTCTTCATTGAACGCGGTTCCCATTGACCGCGAACGGATTGACCGGCAGGGACTCAAGATGGCCCAGGATCTCTTGCGCTCAGGATGCCTGCTGCTGGTCTTTCCGGAGGGAACGCGGCAGAAGACCGGATGCCTCGGCAAGGCGCTGCCTGGAGTGGGACTCATTGCAGTGGGCGCGGGGGTTCCGGTTGTGCCGGCATACATCTCGGGGACGTTGGGTTTCTGGCGCAATTTCTTCCGGCGCGGCCGTCTGTGTGTTCGTTTTGGGGAGGCGGTAAGCCCCGGGTCTGTTTGCATGGATCAAGGCCGCGTGGCCGCGGCCAGGTGGCTCAGCGACCACGTGATGGAGAGAATCGGGCAGCTGAAAAGCGCTGCTCTGGGAGAATCATGAAAGTCCTCGTGGTCAAGAACGCGGGTTTCTGCTTCGGGGTCAAGCGCGCAATCCGGATTGCGTCGGAAGCGGCCCGCTCGCGGCATGGACCCGTTTTCACCCTGGGGCCGCTGATTCATAATCCTCAAGTCGTTCGGAAGTTGGCGAAGGAGGGAGTCGTTGCGGTTCCGAGCCTTGATGATATGACGAAGGGTACCATGGTCGTACGATCCCACGGGCTGGAGCCGGGAGTTATCGAAAAGGCTCGAGCCCGGGGGATGGAGATTGTGGATGCAACGTGCCCCAACGTGAAGAATGCCCAGCGTTATGCGGCGCGACTGGCGAGGGAAGGTTATTTGACCGCCGTTGTGGGAGAGGCGTCGCATCCGGAGGTGCAGGGGATCCTCGGGCACGCGGGAGCGTCCTCCCTGGTCGTGGCGGAGGAGCGTGATGTGACGTGCCTCGAACCCCGTGAAGCCATTGGGGTCATCGCTCAGACGACTCTCTCGCAGGAATATTTTTCAAGAATTGTCTCACTAATGGTTGAAAAGACCCGGGAGCTTGTGGTATATAACACCATCTGTGGCTGGACGGCTTCAATTCAGGAAGCTACCCGCGAGGTAGCGGAGAAGGCCGGCGTCATGGTGGTGGTGGGGGGTAGAAACAGCGCCAATACCACTCGTCTGGCGAGAATTTGCAGACGGGTCGGTAGACCGACCTACCATATCGAAACGGTTTCGGAGCTGAAGACCGAGTGGTTCGCGTCGGCCGATTCCGTTGGAGTGACCGCGGGCGCGTCCACGCCTGAGGGGCTCGTAAAAGATGTGCTGTCGGGGCTTGAAAGAATTGCCGAAATGGCGTATGATGGCGGAAGTCACTAGGCTCCTTGCCCGCCCTGCGTGGCGGAGCCTAAATCTGATAGAAGAGGGGGAACTGAAAGTTGATGTTGGAAGCAGATCATCCGGAACAGGAGAAACCCGTGGAGCAGGAACCCGCGCCGGCCACAGAGGAAGCGGCGGAACAGGTGGTGCCGGAATCAGTATCTAGTCCGGCACCGGAGCAGGCACCAGAGAAAGTAGAGGAGCAGGCTCCGGAGCAGACACCAGAGCAGGCAGAGGAGCAGGCTCCGGAAGTCACAGAGGGCAAACCTCCCATCCAGAGCTGGCGGACGGTTCTGATGGAGCAGGAAGAGTCCGAGTATTCAGATGAAGAAGTGGCCGGGATGCTGGAGCTGTACGAAGATACGCTTCGGGACATCGAGGAGGGGGAGATCGTCAAGGGTCGAATCCTCCACGTCGGCGAAGCGGAGATCGTGGTGGACGTTGGCTTCAAGTCCGAGGGGGCCATTCCGATTTCCGAGTTCTCGGATCCATCCGCGGTGAAGGTTGGAGACGAGATCGAGGTTTTCCTGGAGAGATTGGAGAATCAGGATGGGCTCGTGGTTCTGTCCAAGCAGCGGGCCCATTTCATGCGGGTCTGGGACAAGATCAAGGATGCCTACGATACCCAGGCCGTGGTCCCCGGCAGACTGATGCGGCGAATCAAGGGTGGCCTGGTTGTGGATCTCTTCGGAGTGGAAGCGTTTCTGCCCGGCTCGCAAGTGGCACTGCGTCAGGTTCCGAACTTGGATGAGCTGATCGGCGAGATCCTGGAATTCCGTGTAATTAAGCTCAACAAGCGCCGCCGGAACATCGTGATCTCGCGCCGTGTTGTTCTCGAAGAGGAAAGGGCGAAGAAAAAAGCGCAGGTTCTGGCTGAGATCGAGAAGGGTGAGATCCGGGAAGGCATGGTCAAGAACATCACGGACTTCGGTGCTTTCGTGGATCTGGGGGGCATCGACGGACTGTTGCACATCACGGATCTTTGCTGGGGCCGTGTTTCGCACCCATCGGAAATGGTGGCTATTGGGGACACCATCAAGGTGAAGGTGTTGGACTTCGACAAAGAGAGGGAACGGATTTCGCTCGGGCTCAAGCAGCTGACCCCGTATCCGTGGGAGAACGTAGACGAGCGGTATGTCGTTGCTTCGCGGGTTCGAGGTAAGGTGGTCAGCATCACCGACTACGGCGCCTTCGTCGAGCTGGAAAAGGGCATTGAAGGACTCATCCATGTGTCCGAGATGTCCTGGACCCGCCACATTCGTCACCCATCGAAGGTCGTGGCGGTGGGGGATGTGATTGAGGCCGTTGTGCTGCGGGTGGACAAGGACAATGAGAAGATTTCCCTGGGAATCAAGCAGATAGAGCCGGATCCTTGGTTGACCATTGACGAGAAGTACCCTGTCGGGACAAGACTGTCCGGGAAGGTGCGCAATCTGACCACCTTTGGCGCCTTCGTTGAAATCGAGGAAGCCATTGACGGGCTGGTGCATATCTCGGACATGTCGTGGACCAAGCGAATCAAGCATCCGAGCGAAGTTGTCAAGAAGGGTGACAATGTTGATGTGATCGTCCTGAATGTGGATAAGGATAACCGGCGGATTTCCTTGGGTCTCAAGCAGGTTCAGGAGAATCCGTGGGAAGAGCTGGTCGAGAGGTATGCCCCCGGAGTCGAGGTTTCGGGAAAGATCTCCCGGCTCCTGGATCGTGGGGTAGTGGTGGACCTCGATGAACTCGAAGGGTTCGTGCCTCTCTCGCAACTGGCCATTGAGAACCTCGAGAAACCGGCTCTGGCGTTCTCTGAAGGAGACGGTCTCAATCTCAAGGTGATTCGTGCTGATCCCCAGAACCGCCGTATCGTTCTGAGCGTGAGAGCGTATCTGTCGAGCCGCGGGGACGAGGAAATGGAAGAGTTCCAGGCGGCTCATCCGGTTCGTGAGGAACCGCCGGTTGAAGATGCACCTGCGGCAGCCGAAGAAACCGGGTCGGTGGAGAAGCCTGCAGCTGAGGAGGCGGCAGCCGAAGAAACTGAGTCGGTGGAGAAGCCTGCAGCTGAGGAGGCGGCAGCCGAAGAAACCGGGTCGGTGGAGAAGCCTGCAGCTGAGGAGGCGAGTCCTGTTGAGACCGTGACGGGATCTCCTTCCGATGAGCAGGGTGAGGTTGAGGGAGAAGAGAAGAAGCCCGACGGAGAGTTGTCCTGACCCGGGCAGGAGAATGCATACGCTTGACATAACTCCCGTGGCTGCTGGAGTCAGCTGACAGTAGCGGGTGTGTACCCTTAGGTAGACCGGCTTACGTGGGCGATTAGCTCAGATGGTTAGAGTGCCTGCTCGACACGCAGGAGGTCACTGGTTCAATTCCAGTATCGCCCACCACCAGCATTTCCCGGCGCAGTCCAGGCGTGTCCTGAGATCCTCGCAGCAGGGATTCATGAACAAGCCAGGCCAGAACCGGGGTGCATTGAGGAAAACGATCGCGCGGAGGGCGTTTGGGAGAGATTACGGTAAGAGTAGATAATCGGGGGGAGAAAGCGGTCGAGTCGGGAATCACCAGCGGGCAGGCCATGGCGGAGCTGGGTGTGAATCTGTCAGGGGTACTGGCTGCAATGGTGAATGACGAGCTTGTCGATCTGGCGCATCCTGTGGACAAGGATGCCGGGATCCGGCCTGTGACCTTTGAGGATCCCGAAGGACGGCGAGTGTACTGGCACAGTGCTGCTCACCTGCTGGCGCAGGCGGTTCTTTCTCTCTATCCCGGGGCCCAACTGGGATTCGGTCCGGCTACCAAGGACGGTTTCTACTACGACTTCGATTCAGAGCACAAGTTCGTGCCCGAGGATCTGGAAAAGATCGAAGCGGAAATGCAGCGTCTGGCTTCCCAGAACCTGGAGCTCCGCCGCCTTGAGATGAGCAGGGACGATGCCATTGCCTTCATGAAGGAGAAGGGGCAGTCCTACAAGGTTGAGCACCTTTCGGATCTGGAAGTGGACCGGGTCAGCTTCTACGAGCAGGGAGACTTCGTTGATCTTTGTGCCGGCCCTCATCTGCAGAGGACAGGTGCGCTCCGTTTCCTGAAGCTGACTTCCTTGGCGGGAGCCTACTGGAAGGACGCCGAGGGACGCCCGATGCTCCAGCGGATTTACGGGATAGCGTTTCCGACAAAGGAGGACCTCGACGCGCACGTAGAACGGTTGGAGAAGGCGCGGCAGAGGGATCACCGACGTGTGGGGCCTGCGCTGGATATCTTCAGCTTTCATCCCGAGGCGGGCGCAGGTCTTGTCTACTGGCATCCAAAGGGAACTCGAATTCTGGAACGGATAGAGGACTTCTGGAAGACGGAGCACAGGAAGCGCGGTTACGACCTGGTCCGCACCCCTCACATTTCACGTGGTGAGATGTGGGAGAAATCGGGACACTACGAGTTCTACCGCGAGAATATGTACTCTCTGGATATCGACGGGGTGGAGTACGCTATCAAGCCCATGAACTGTGTGGGCCACATCCTGATCTACAAGACCCAGATCCGAAGCTACCGGGATCTCCCGATGCGGTTTGCGGAGCTCGGGACTGTGTATCGGTACGAGCGGTCGGGAGTGCTGCAGGGGTTGCTGAGGGTCCGCGGCTTCACGCAGGACGACGCGCACATTTTCTGCACGCCGGACCAGATCCAAGATGAACTGGCGGGAGTGTTTGAGCTCACGCGCTTCATGCTGGACACCTTTGGGTTCAAGGAGTGCTGCGTCGAGCTCAGCGTCCGGGATCCCGCCAACCGCGGCAAGTACGCGGGATCCGACGAGATGTGGGAAAAGGCCGAAGCAGCCCTCTGCAGTGTCCTCGGGACCTGTGATCAGGAGTATGAGCGCGCCGAAGGGGAGGCTGTTTTCTACGGCCCCAAGATCGATGTGAAAATAGTGGATGCACTGGGACATCTTTGGCAGGGACCGACGATCCAGTTCGACTTCAATCTTCCGGAGCGGCTCGATGTGACTTACGTGGGGCCGGATGGAGGACGCCACCCTGTTCTGATGATTCACCGGACTGTGCTGGGGTCCATGGAGCGCTTCATGGGAACGCTCCTGGAGCATTACGGTGGGGACTTCCCCCTGTGGCTGGCTCCCACCCAGGCCCGGCTGTTGCCGATCCGGGAAGAGCATGTTCCCTTCGCGCAACAGGTGGCCGAGCGTCTCCGCCAGGAGAATCTTGATGTTGACATTGATGCCAGTGATGAGAAAGTCGGGTACAAGATCCGGAAGGCCGAGATGGAGCATGTTCCGTACATGCTGGTAGTGGGAGGCAAGGAGGTCGAATCGGATCAGGTGTCCGTGAGAAAACGTAAAGTGGGTGACCAGGGACAGGTGCCCGTGGGCGAACTTGCGGAGCGGCTGGCCGCGGAGGTTGCCTCGCGCATGTAGGTGGGATTCTGACGTCTGTATGAGGCGGGCGTCGTGGAAATGGGAGGTGAAGAACTATTCCCAGCCCGAGAGAAGTACGGATAAACAGCAGAATTCGTATTCCTGAGGTACGAGTGGTCGGGGCGGACGGGGAACTCATCGGTGTGATGCCCACCCCGCAGGCACTGGAAATCGCCCGCGACCGAGATCTCGATCTGGTGGAAGTTGCGCCGAAGTCAAGACCGCCGGTGTGCCGCATCATGGACTACGGCAAGTACAAGTACGAACTGAGCAAGCGGGCGAGAAAGGCGAAGACACGGCAGCACCAGATTCAGATGAAGGAAATGAGAGTTCGTCCCAAGATCGACGAACATGACTATCAGTTCAAAGCGCGGAAAGTCCGGGAGTTCATTGAGGGGCGGGACAAGGTCCGGGTCACGGTGATCTTTCGTGGACGGGAAATGACGCACCCCGAGCGAGGTGAACGGATCCTGAAGCGCTTGGTGGAAGACATGAGCGACGTGAGTGTGCAGGAGGGGCCGATTCGGCGTGAGGGCCGGAACATGGTGCTGATGTTGATTCCGAAGCTCTCCAACGTGCCCAAGGAACGGGCAAAAGAGACCGCGCCGAGTGGGTCCAAGGCGGGCCCGACGAAGGTTCCGCCGACAACGCCCGAACCTGCCGGCGAAGAAACCCGGTCATGAAATCGAAAACAGGAGAACGTGAAAGGGTTCGACCATGCCAAGAGTAAAGAAAAGCCCGGCGTCGCGCCGGCGGAGAAGGAAGATTCTTAAAGCAGCGAAGGGGTACCGTGGCGGCAGGAGCAAGTTGCTCCGTACGGCCAGCGAGGCTGTGGACCGGGCCCTACGCTACGCCTATCGTGACCGCAGGCAGCGGAAACGTGAATTCCGCGCGTTGTGGATCATCCGTATCAATGCTGCAGTTCGTCTCCACGGGTTGTCGTACAGCCGGTTCATGGCCGGCCTCAAACAGGCCAACGTGGATATCGACCGCAAGATGTTGGCCGAGATGGCAGTCAACGACGCACAATCCTTCGGGCGGTTGGCCGAGCTGGCCCGGTCATCACAGGCAGCGCCAGCCAATCAGTAGGAGGGTGAGTCGGCTTGAGCCGTCCGGAGGATCTTCTCGAGGAAGCTCGGAAAGAGATCTCTCAAGCGAGCTCGTCGGAGTCGCTGGAGTCTGTTCGCGTCAAGTATCTTGGGCGCAAGGGACTGCTGACGGGTGTGCTGCGGGATGTCGGGAAGCTGCCCCCTGGGGATAGACCGAGGGCCGGGGCGGAGCTGAACCGGGTAAAAATCGCGATCCAGGCCCTTCTTGATGAGAGGAAAACGGGTAATGATTCGGGCGCCGCGATCCCGGTCCCGGGGGGCGTGGATTTGACCCTGCCGGGGCGCGGTCGGTTTTTCGGGCAGCGCCATCCTCTTTCGCAGATTACCGCTGAGATTGTGTCAATCTTCTACAGCATGGGATTCGGCGTGGTAGAGGGTTGCGAAGTCGAGGAGGAGTACTACAACTTCGAAGCGCTGAACACGCCGGACTGGCACCCGTCCCGGGATGAGCATGACTCTTTCTACCTGGCGCCCGGAATCCTGCTGAGGACTCACACCTCGCCGGTCCAGATTCGTATCATGGAGAAGACGAAGCCTCCTGTGCGAATCGTTGCGCCCGGGCGGTGCTTCCGGCGTGACGCGCCGGATGCTTCGCACTTCACCAACTTCCACCAGATCGAGGGGCTGTACGTCGACCGTGACGTGAGCTTCGCCAACCTGAAGGGGACCTTGGCCGAGTTCGCGCGTCGTGTGTTCGGGCCAGAGCGCGAGATTCGGTTCCGGCCGCACTACTTCCCTTTCACCGAGCCGAGTGCGGAGATGGATGTCTCGTGCGCCAACTGTGGCGGCAAGGGTTGCCGGACGTGTTCGGGCAAGGGCTGGCTGGAGATCCTGGGCTGCGGGATGGTGCATCCGAACGTCTTCAAATACGTGGATATCGACTGCGAAATCTACAACGGATACGCTTTCGGCATGGGCATCGAGCGCATCGCGATGCTGAAATACGGAGTCAACGACATCCGATTGTTCTATGAGAATGACATCGAGTTCCTGTCGCAATTCTGAGGAGTGTCCGCAGACCACTCCGGCCGGTTTGTTAATAGGATGAAGATTCTCTATGAAAGTGCTGCTGGGTTGGCTCAAGGACTTCGTGGCCATTGAGGAATCGCCGGAGAAACTTGCCGGGATTCTGACCGAACAGGGTTTCGAAGTCGAGGCCATAGTTCCCACGGGATCGATGTTCGATAGGATTGTGGTCGGCGAGATCATCGAGCGCGAACCGTTGGACTCCGATACATCCCTGCTCCGTTGCGGGGTTTCTGTGGGTGACAGAGCGATCCAGACGGTCTGTGGCGATCCGAAGGTGAAAGTTGGAAATCGAGTCCCGGTGGCTCTGCCGGGGGCGGAACTTGGTGGCGGGATGAGAGTCGAGACAGGCCGGGTAGCGGGCGTGGAATCCGAGGCGGTGCTGTGTTCCCTCTTCGACCTTGGTCTCCGGAGTGTCCAGGATGAGGTTCATTGTTTCGGAGGAACGCCGGCGCTGGGCTCCGCGATTGCGCCTCTTCTTGACCTGGAAGATCACCTCCTGGAAATCGAGCTGACTCCCAACCGCGGGGACTGCCTCAGCATCCAGGGAATGGCGCGCGAGATCGCTGCCGCGACGGGGCGCATTCTGCAGGTACCGGATGCAGCTGTGGAGGAAGGCCCCGGCCTTGCCGGCGAGCGTGTCGCAATTGACATAGAAGCCCGCGATCTCTGTCCGAAGTACGTTGCCCGGATTGTGGAAAACGTCAGCGTTTGTCCGTCGCCTCTCTGGTTGACCCGGCGGCTGAGACTGATGGGCCTCCGGCCCATCAGCAATGTGGTGGACGTATCCAACTATGTCCTCCTTGAGATGGGACAGCCGCTTCACACGTTCGACTACTCCTGCCTGGCCGGTGGGAGAATCGTTGTGCGCCGAGGAAAGGCGGGCGAGGAGTTCGTTGCTCTGGACGAGACGATCCATAGGCTGGATTCCGAGGTCCTCGTCATCGCTGATGGCGAGAAGCCAGTGGCGCTGGCGGGAGTCATGGGCGGGATCAACTCGGGTGTGGTAGATACCACCAAGGTTGTTCTGATTGAGAGCGCGCATTTCGACGCGGTCAACATACGGAAAACGGCCCGGAAACGAGGGCTGTCGACAGAAGCGTCCATGCGTTTTGAGCGTGGAATCGACCCGGGTGGAGTGGAACGGGCGGCAGATCGATGCGCCCGGCTCTTGGCGGAGGTGGCAAATGGCACAGTGCTTTCGGGCCGGGTGGAGGCGGGAGACGGAGCGCCTCAGCGGAAGTCGATTTCCCTGAGAGTCCGGCGGGCTAATGTCCACTTGGGTATTTCACTGGAGAGCTCGGAAATGGGGGCCTTGCTGCAGGCGCTGGATTTCGAGGTGACGGGTGATGATGTGTTGGAAGTGACGCCGCCCGGTTTCCGCAACGATGTCACGATGGAAGCGGACCTGGTGGAAGAAGTTGCCCGGATGAGAGGCTATTCCAAAATCCCGGTGGATATGGAGAAGCACCGTGCGGCGCCTGCTTCGGAGACTCCTCGGGCCAGGATACTGGAGAGGGTGCGGGAGGTACTTGGTGGGCTTGGGTTGAATGAAGCTGTGACGGGGACCCTGAGGGAACCGGGGGATCTGTTGGCGCTGGGGAGAGTTAGTGAAGAGGAGATTGAGAAGATCCGACTGAAGAATCCGCTCTCGCAGGATCAGTCCGTACTCCGGCCCAGTCTGATTCCGGGCCTGGTCGCATGTGTGCGTACGAACCTGAACCGGCGGCGGGAAAACGTCCGGCTTTATGAAATCGGTACCGTGTTTCGACCGGCTGCGGATTCGGCGCGGCCGCGGGAAGCGACACATCTGGCCGGAATTCTGACGGGGCTTCGCGATCCGGTATCGTGGGGGACGGATCCCGTTGCTGTCGACTTCTACGACCTGAGGGGACTATTGGAGGATTTGGCCGGGGGGCTTCGCCTCCCCGGGATAGCCCTGGTCCCGGACGAAATCCCGACCTTGGAATCGCGGTGTTCCGTGCGGGTGGAGGTGGGGGAGGAAAGCATAGGTTGCGCGGGGCGGCTGGATCCGGAACTGGGGGAGTCCATCGGGGTGAAGGAAGCGGTCTTTCTCTTTGAACTAGTACTTGATAAACTCGTGGCTAAGGCACTAGGGTTACAGCAGTTCAGGGTGCTGCCACGTTTTCCGGCTGTGGGCCGCGATCTGGCCATTGTTGTGGGGGAAGATGTGCCCTACGAGAGGATCAGTGGCACAATCCGGGAAAAGGGAGAGCCGCTCCTTCGAGGCGTGCGCCTCTTTGATGTCTACCGGGGAGAGCAGGTTCCTCGGGGGAAAAGGAGTTTGGCCTACAGCTTGATCTTTCGCTCCGACAAGCGTACCTTGACGGATGAAGAGGTAGATGACAAACTGAGGACCATCACTGGATCGTTGCAGCAGGATTTTGGCGCTGTTCTCCGCTCCGAGGTGGTGTAGCGGGGAATGGGGGGAAAGAGCATGTCGAAGCCTGGCGATTCCCTCTTTGCCGAGGGATACCAGGAGAGCCTGAAGTTGCTGGAGGGCTTGGTTCGCAAAGCTGGGGACCGAATCCGGCGACTCACGGAGGAGAACGGCAAGCTGGAGGAACAAGTACGCGATCTCAAGTCCGAAAAACGGGAGATGGTGGCTGCAACAAAACAGTTGCAGGAGAATGCGAAGCGAGCTATGATGTCCCGTGGTCGTAGCAATCTTGCGAAGACCAGGATCAAGGAGATCATTCAAAGAATCGAACAGGTTGAAAGAGAGGGCGGTTCTGCCCGGAGCAAGACCAGGAGGAGAGTCTAGAACTGGCGAACCGGCGGTCCGGCTGAAGGATCGTTCGGAGAACTTCTGTATGAATAACTCTAGTGACGTTTGGATGGGAAAATGAGCAGGTCGACGGTCGTAGAAATCCTGGGTCAGGAATACCGCGTGAAGGGTGACAGCGGCATCGAACGCATTCAAATGGTAGGTCGTTACGTTGACCAGAAAATGCGGGAGTTGACCCGGGCGTCTTCCTTGGGTTCGTCAACCAGGGTAGCCATTCTCGCTGCCCTCAACATCGCGGACGAACTACATGCAGAGAGGTATAAGGCCGCCGATGCCTTGCGGAAGGTTGACGAGCAGTTGCGCTCGATGAAAGCGTTGTTGGAGGAATCCCTGCAGGAGTGACTCGCCAGTTCGGATAGTCCCGGAGGTCGCAAGGTCCCGGGGCATGAAGGTCGGATCCCTGTTCTTGTTCTGTGGCAGGATTCTGTCAACAGACAAGGGCAGGGGTATTTTCATTTCATGGAAAGGGGTGGTCCTGATATGTCAGGTCTGCTTCTCACTATACTGATAGCGATTGTCTCCGCCGGGGGGTTCTTGTGTCTGGGTTGGTATGCGCACCGCAGAGTGGGTGAGAACAACCTTCTCAGTACGGCAAAACAGGCGGAAAAGCTGATCGCCGAGGCGAAAAAGGAAGCCGACACTTACGGCCGGGAAGCCACGCTTCAGGCGAAGAACGAATGGTACCGAGCCAAGGAGAATTTCGACAAGGAGACGAAGGAAAAGCGGGAGGACCTGCAAACCCTGGAGAAAACCTTCGCGGAACGCGATGCCAACCTGAACCGGCGAGTGGATATTCTGGACAAGAAGGAGAATTCGCTTGCCAGCCGGGACGATGAGCTGGAGAAGCAGGAGCGGTCGGTAGAGGAAAAGAAGCAGGATCTCGAACAGTTGCTTGTGGAGCAGAACTCGAAACTGGAGAGAATCGCGGGGCTGACCCAGGAAGAGGCGAAGCGCATGTTGATTGCCAACATGGAGAACGAAGCGCGCCGCGATTCGCAACGGGTGCTTCGGGAAATCCGGGACGATACCCAGCGAAGGGCCACGAAGGAGTCGGCTTCGATTCTGGCTCTGGCCATCCAGCGGTGCGCGGCCGACCACACGGTTGAGTCGACGGTCTCGGTGGTGTCGCTGCCCAACGATGAGATGAAGGGTCGGATCATTGGCCGGGAGGGCCGGAATATCCGGGCTTTCGAAACGGCGACGGGAGTAGATGTCATCATCGATGATACTCCCGAAGCGGTAATTCTCTCAGGGTTCGATCCCATCCGGCGGGAGACGGCCCGACGTTCCCTGGAGCGCCTGATCACCGATGGCAGGATCCATCCCGGCCGTATTGAGGAAACGGTGGCGAAGGTACGGAAAGAGATGGAGGAGACCATTCTCGAGGCGGGCGAGGTTGCGGCCATGGAGGCCGGTGTTCCGGGTCTCCACACAGAGCTGATCCGGCTGCTCGGGCGACTCAAGTACCGGACATCCTACGGGCAGAATGTCCTGCAGCATTCCAAGGAGGTTTCCTATCTCGTCGGTGTAATGGCTTCGGAGCTGGAGCTCGACGGAAGATTGGCCCGCCGGGTTGGCCTGCTGCATGATGTCGGGAAAGCGGTGGACCACGAGGCGGAGGGGACCCACGCAGAGATCGGTGCGGATCTGGCGGGGAAATTCGGAGAACCCGGTGCTGTGGTCGAGGGGATCCGCTTCCACCACGACGATGCCACACAGCATCCGGATGCCTTCATTTCGACCTTGGTACAGGCTGCGGATGCGGTATCCTCGGCGCGCCCGGGAGCGCGGCGCGAGACGTTGGAAAGCTATATCAAGAGGCTGAAGAACCTCGAGCACGTGGCGAACTCCTTCCCCGGAGTGACCAAGTCCTACGCAATCCAGGCGGGTCGCGAGATCCGGATCATGGTGGAACACAAGGAGGTTTCGGACCAGCGGGCCGAGGAATTGGCTCAGGCCATCGCCAAGCAGATTGAAGCGGAGCTGGAGTACCCCGGGCAGATCAAAGTTGTCGTGATTCGAGAGGTCAGGGTGGTGGACTACGCGAAGTAGGGGGGCCCGTGGCCGGGTCGGTGAATATTCTGTTCGTTGCCGACATCGTAGGCCGCCCGGGACGGCGGGCTGTACGGGCCCTGGTTCCGGGTCTGCGGGAGCGCTACGGGATTGACCTCTGTATTGCCAATGCTGAGAATGCAGCTCACGGGTTCGGACTGACGCCGTTGTTGGCCGATGAGATTCTGGCCAGCGGTGTGGATGTTCTGACTTCCGGGAACCACATCTGGGATCGGAAGGAGCTGCTACCCTACCTCGAGAAACACCCATCTGTTCTCAGACCGGCTAATTACCCTCCGGGGGTTGTAGGACGGGGAGCAACTGTCCACATCCTCGAAGGGGGAGACAAAGTGGGCGTCCTCTGCCTGCAGGGTCGGGTCTTCATGCACGAGACGGACTGTCCTTTCCGCATCGCTGATGGCCTGCTCGGGAGTCTGCGCGAGGAAACCCCGATCATCCTGGTGGATTTCCATGCAGAGGCGACCAGTGAGAAGGTTGCCATGGGCCGCTATCTGGACGGTCGCGTCAGTGCCGTAATGGGCACCCATACACATGTGCAAACTGCCGACGAACAGATTCTTCCTGCAGGAACTGCCTACCTGACAGATGCCGGTATGACGGGACCTCACGATTCGGTGATTGGCATGGACGCGGAGGCAGCGCTCAGGCGTTTCCTGACGCAGGTAATGGGCCGGCTTGAGGTGGCGCGTGGTCGTATTCGGCTCTCCGGAGTCGTGATCTCTGTTGATCGGCAGACGGGGCGGGCCAAGAGTATCCGGAGGCTCCACGAGTCGCTTCCGGAGGGGTGATGTGGGTGGGCGACAAGTGACAAGTGGCGAGGGGTATTGATGAGTGTAACGATCCTGAGGGGTAAAGAGCTGGCAGGGCGGATTGAGGAGCGAGTGGCGCGTGGGGTGGCGGAGCTCAGAACCAGGTACAGGGCGCCGTGTGTGACCGTTGTGTTAGTGGGAAACAACCCTGCGTCGGAAGTATACGTGCGGCGGAAGGCCAAGGCTTGCGAAAGGGCCGGCATCCGCATGAACCTGGTTCGTTTGCCGGAGCGTTGCGGCGAGGAGCAGATCCTGAGGCAGGTCGATGAGGCGAACCGGGCTGACGAAATCGACGGCATACTCGTACAGCTTCCTCTGCCGAAGGATGTGGATGACAGGCGGATCCTGGAATCGATCCGACCCGAGAAGGATGTCGACGGTTTTCACCCCTGGAACCTGGGACGGCTGATGCAAGGCTGCCCCGTCTTTGTTCCCTGTACCGTGGCCGGCATTATCGAGCTGCTCAAGGATGCGGGAATTCGTATCACCGGCCGGAGAGTCGTGGTCGTGGGGAGAAGCATTGTCGTCGGGTTGCCCCTGGCGAATCTGTTGCTCCGCCGGAGTGATGAAGGGAATGCAACCGTCACGGTTTGCCATTCTCGTACGCCGGATTTGGGCGCGGTCACGCGGACTGCAGAGATCCTCGTGGTTGCCGCCGGCCGGGCGGGACTGGTCACGGGAGACATGGTTGCAGAGGGGTGTGTTGTCGTGGATGTGGGTGTGAACCGGGTCGATGATCCGGGGACAAAGAGGGGCTACCGGCTGGCTGGTGACGTTGACTTCGAGTCCGTTTCGCTGAAGGCTTCGGCAATCACGCCGGTGCCCGGCGGTGTTGGACCTCTGACTGTGGCAATGTTACTGGAGAATACCCTCGGGGCGGCGCAGATGAAGTTCGATCGGAGCCGGTCCGCATGATGCGGGATGGCCCGGCTGCACGGCGTGCAGTCGGTATGGAGAGTGATCGGGTTGTCGGAGATTGAGGCAGAGAGAGTCTACACCGTCAGCGAGCTGAACCGCGACGTGCGGGCCTTGGTGGAAGAGACCTTCCCAAGCGTCTGGGTTGAGGGCGAGATTGCCAACTATGTGCATCACACGTCGGGGCACATGTACTTTTCCCTCAGGGACGAGACGGCACAGCTCCGCGGCGTGATGTTCCGGGGGTGCAACCGGCGTCTGCGTTTTGAGCCTGAAAATGGTCTCCACGTGTTGGCCCGCGGCGGTCTCAGCATCTACGAGCGCGGCGGCCAGTACCAGATGATCATCGATCTGCTCCAGCCGGCGGGCATCGGTTCACTGGAGCTGGCGTTCCAGCAGATACGGCGCAAGTTGGAGGCCGAAGGGCTGTTTGATCCGGAACACAAACGCCCGATCCCGGCGTTCCCGCTCGGGGTGGGTATTGCCACGTCCCCGACCGGGGCAGCCATTCGAGACATCGTTCACGTGATCGGACGAAGGGCTCCCTGGGTGGAGATCGTGCTGCGTCCTACACAGGTGCAGGGGGAGGGGGCGGCGGAAGATATTGCGTGTGCCGTGCGGGAGCTGAATGAGTTCGGGGATCTGGATGTCCTGATCGTGGGGCGGGGGGGCGGCTCCGCGGAGGACCTCTGGGCGTTCAACGAAGAGGTTGTGGCGCGGAGTGTTTTCGAGTCGGAGATCCCTGTGATCTCGGCGGTGGGACACGAGATCGACTACACGATTTCGGATCTCGCGGCGGACCTGCGCGCTCCGACACCTTCAGCAGCAGCAGAGGTGGTGACGCCCGACGGGACGGCGCTGAAACGGGACATAGCGAGATTGCAGTCGCGGCTGGTCTCCGGAATCCGGAACCGCCTGAGAATGACGAAGGTGGAGTTCTGTTCCTACGGTGACCGTTGGAAAGCATTGAGGTTCGAGATGGGGATCGGGCAGATGATGCAACGTCCGGATGAGTTGTTGAACCGTCTGGTCCGGCGGGTGGGCCACGCGATGGAACTCAGCCAGCGGGAACTGGGAGCCCTGGCTGCACGTCTGAACGGAGTCAGCCCACTGGCGGTCTTGGGCCGGGGGTACTGCCTGTGCCGGAAGCTGCCGGGGATGGCTGTGGTGACCAGGGCGTCGTGCCTGACGGCCGGGGATGAAATCCTGCTCCGATTCCATGAGGGTGAGACTGTTTGCTCGGTTGAGGAGGTTCGGGATTCGGAGGAGAGCCCACAATGACGGATAAGGTTACCTTTGAAAAAGCACTGGCTGATCTGGAGAAAGCGGTTGAGGTTCTGGAGAGAGGTGAGCTCGGTCTCGATGAATCCATCGGGAAATTCGAGGAAGGCGTAGCGCTGGCAGCGAAGTGCGCGGACATGTTGAAGGCTGCGGAACTCAGAGTGCAGAAGTTGGTGAAACGGGCGGAAGGCACCTTTGACCTGGAAGGGATGGACATCAACCAGGAGGGAGGGGTGTGAGTGAGCAAGACCCCTGATGCAACCCTGGTCGAGCAGATGGATGTCATGCGCTCCCGGGTCGAAGCGGCACTGGAGGAGATCCTTCGGACGGAGGATCCCCGGGAATCCCGCTTGGTGGATGCCATGCGTTACAGTGTTATGGGGGACGGCAAGCGGATCCGCCCGATTCTCTGCCTGGCTTCGTACGAGGCGGTGGGAGGGCGGGGGAACGAAGCCCTGCCTGTGGCTGCCGCCCTGGAGCTCATCCACGCGTACTCCCTGGTTCACGATGACCTGCCCTGCATGGACGACGACGATACGAGGCGCGGGAAACCGGCGGTGCACAAAGCCTATGGGGAAGGGATGGCGGTGCTGGTCGGCGACGGGTTGCTGACGCTTGCTTTCGAGGTGCTTGCAACCGCGCCCGAGGGCTCATCTTTGCCTCCGGCGCGAAAGATGCAAGTCCTGAAGAACATAGCGCGCGCTGCTGGTATCCGTGGTATGATAGCGGGCCAGGTAGGTGATCTGGAGGCTCTCGAATGTCCTGGAGACGCTTCGCTGATTGACTACGTGCACGCCCGCAAGACGGGAGCTCTCATCGCTGTGTCTGTCTGGTCCGGCGCGCGGTTGGGCACCGATGAACCAGGTATGATTGCCCGGCTGGGACAGTACGGTGAGAACGTGGGACTGGCGTTCCAGATCGTGGATGACATCCTCGACTACACGGATCGTCCGGACGAAGCGGCGAGCTACGTGGTTTGCCATGGCCTTGTCCGAGCGCGCGAGCGGGCGGAGGAATTGATCTCGACAGCGAAGGCCGGACTGGACCCGCTTGGAGAAAACGGACGGTTGCTGAGAGATATCGCGGACTTCATCTTGGCTCAGGCGTAGCGGGAAGCACTCAAAGACATGAGGTTGAACAATGGATGGGTCGATTCTGCCAGGGATTTCGTCGCCGGCTGACCTGAAAAACCTGTCGATTCCGGAGCTGGATGTCCTGGCCGGTGAGATCAGGGAGTACATGATTTCAGTGGTCTCGAAGAATGGTGGGCATCTGGCGCCGAGTCTGGGAACAGTGGAGCTGACGTTGGCGCTCCACTACTGCTTCGACTCGCCGCGTGACAAGATTGTCTGGGACGTGGGCCACCAGGCCTATGTCCACAAGATCCTGACGGGGCGGCGGGAGGAATTCAGCAGCCTCAGGCAGGAAGACGGAATCAGCGGCTTTCCCAGGCGCTCGGAGAGTAACCACGACGTGTTCGGAACAGGTCATGCCAGTACGTCGATTTCGTCGGCGTTGGGGATCGCTGCAGCGCGGGATCTCAAAGGGGAGAAGCACCATGTCCTGGCGGTGATCGGGGATGGGGCACTGACGGGCGGGATGGCCTTTGAGGGGCTCAACCACGCGGGTGATCTGGGAAAAGACCTCATTGTCATCCTCAATGACAACCGCATGTCTATCTCTCCCAACGTGGGAGCTATCTCGCGGTACTTGACGAGACTGGTCACGGCGCGCATCTACATACATCTGGAAGCGGATGTCTGGGAGCTCCTCTCCAGGATGGGCAGAATCGGCCGCAAGGGTCGGGTTCTGGTCCGGCGGATCAAACAGGGTCTGAAGAACCTGGTGGTTCCCAATATCCTTTTCGAGGAGATGGGGTTCCGCTACTTCGGGCCCGTGGAAGGTCACCAGATAGGAGAGTTGATCACAACTCTGGATTCGGTGCGAAATCTGCGGGGGCCCCTCCTTGTGCACGTGCTTACTCAGAAGGGGAAAGGGTACCGCCATGCCGAGGAAGATGCCTCCCGTTTCCACGGGATCGGCTCCTTCAACAAGCAAACGGGCACTGCCAACGATCACTCGAAGCATCCGTCCTACACCAAGGTTTTCGGAGAAGCCCTGGTTTCGCTGGCCGAGGACCGCCCGGCCGTAGTGGCGATCACGGCGGCCATGCCGGATGGCACGGGACTCATGCCCTTCCAGAAGCGGTTTCCGGAGCGGTTCTTCGATGTCGGGATTGCCGAGCAGCACGCGGTGACCTTTGCGGCCGGTTTGGCCGTGGGTGGGCGGAAACCTGTCGTGGCGATATACTCCACATTCCTCCAACGGGCCTTCGACCAGATTGCCCATGACATCTGCCTGCAGAATCTGAATGTGGTCTTCTGTCTGGACCGGGCTGGATTGGTGGGGGAGGACGGCCCTACCCACCACGGCTGCTTTGATCTTGGGTACCTGTGCCAGCTGCCCAATATGGTGGTGATGGCGCCCAAGGACGAAAACGAGCTCCGGCACATGCTCCGGACCGCGCTCGATTACCAGGGCGGCCCGGTAGCGATTCGCTACCCGCGGTCCGTTGGTCTTGGAGTCGCGATGGACAAGATTCCTGTAGCTGTTCCCGTAGGTGAGGGGGAGCTGCTGCGGGACGGGGAGGACCTGGGCATCGTGGCAATCGGGTCGATGGTTGCTTCGGCCATGGATGCGGCGGAGCGTCTCTCGGCCCGTGGAATCGAAGCAGCAGTGTTCAACGCCAGGTTCGCGAAGCCCCTGGACGGACAGGCCGTACTGCGGATTGCCCGCAGGACCGGGCGTATCCTGACGGTGGAGGAGAACGTGGTGTCCGGAGGGTTTGGGTCTGTGGTGTCCACACTCCTTCACGAAGAGAAAGCGGAAGAAGTCGAACTCAGAATGCTGGGGCTTCCCGATCGCTTTGTTGCGCACGGCGGCCGCGCTAGCTTGTTGAAGCATGCGGGTCTGGACGTGGACGGGATTGAAGCAGCGGCCGTGGAACTACTGGGCAGATCTGCCGGCGCGCAGGAATCTCGCGGGCGATGGAAACAGAGAAGCGGAGCGGGCAGTGAAGCTTGAGCGAATTGGAATCTGGGGCAATACCGCCAAATCGGCCGTGGGGCCGTTGGCTCGCAATCTGATTCAATGGGTCGAAGAGAAGGGGCTCGAAGCTGTGATTGCCCAGCCACTGGCGGAGTCCCTGGGCGAGGTGCGCGGGGGGGTGGGGGAGAATCGTCTGGCCGAATCCATCGATCTTCTGGTGTCACTGGGTGGAGATGGGTCGCTTCTTCATTCGGCCCGGATTGTGGGTGGCGCGGGGGTGCCCATCCTTGGAGTGAACCTGGGCCGCCTCGGGTTCCTGGCCGAGGTGGCGCCCGATCAGATGCTGGAGGCAATGGAGAGAATCCTGTCCGGGAAATTCCGGATTGAGGAGCGCATGAACCTGGAGGCCACCCTCTTGCGGGGCAGGAAGGAGGCGGGGAGATTCATCGCCCTCAACGACGTTGCCATGGACCGCGGGGCATCACCGAGGGTCATGGAATTCGAAATCAGGGTGAAAGGCGTGCCGGTTACAACATACATCGGGGACGGCGTCATTGTCAGCACCCCCACGGGCTCGACCGGTTATTCGCTCTCGGCCAATGGTCCTGTGGTCAGTCCAACGGTCCGGGCCGTGATAATCACCCCCATCTGCGCTCACAGTCTCGCTGCCCGCACGGTGATTGTCTCCGAAAAGGAGGAAGTGGAAATAGAGTTTCACTCAGCGACTTCCGAAGCGCGGATGGCCGTGGATGGGCAGGTGGGCATTGCTCTGGAGGAAGGAGACCGGATCGCTGTGCGGGCGGCTCAGCAAGTTACCCGTCTGGTACTTCTGGACAACGCCTCCTTCTATGAGGTTCTGAGGACCAAGTTCCGTTGGGGGAATCCGAGATGGAGCGATTAGCCTGGATTATTCATGAATCCCTGCTCGCGACGGGATTCCTGAATAACCCAGGCTACAACGGCAATGTGCCAAGTAGGGGCGACCCGGTGGGTCGCCCTCCCCTCCGGGGGCTTAAATCTCTCCAATGCCCTTTTCCTTGGACTAGGGACTGGGGACTAGGGACTGGGGATTGCCCGACCTGGATGACAATCCATGCTGCGTGAAATTGCTGTCAGGGACTTCGCTCTGGTCGATGATCTCCGGTTGGCCTTAGGCGCTGGTCTGAACGTGCTCACCGGGGAGACGGGTGCGGGCAAGTCCATTCTGGTCGACGCCATCGCGTTGGCTGTGGGGGAGCGCGCGTCTTCGGACTCGGTTCGAACAGGGCGGGAACGGACCGTGGTGGAGGCGGTGTTCGACGTGGGGTCTCTGGTCGGCGTTGATGCTCTGCTCGCTGAGATGGGCGTGGAGGGAACCGGGGAGTTGGTTGTCCGGCGCGAGATTGCCCGGACTGGTCCGAACCGTTGCTTCATGAATGGAACGGCCAGTACCTTGGCAATGCTCAAGCGTGCGGGGGATCGGATCGTGGATATCCACGGGCAGCACGAACACCAGCTGCTTCTGCATCCGGAACGGCACGTCGACTTCCTGGATTCGTACCTGGGACTCTTGGGCAAGAGAGATGCCTACCGGGATGCTTTGCGCGAGTGGCGGCAGAGGCGGGAGGAACTGGCCCGGATGAGGGCCGGCCTGGCTTCGTCCGAGGAAAGGATCGATTACCTGCGCTACGCGTGCCAGGAGTTGGACAGGGCGGGGCTTACTCCGGGCGAAGACGAGAACCTGGAAGCGGAAAGGCGTGTGCTCGCCAACTCGGAAAAGCTCGTGCTTGCGGCGTCGGGCGCTGCGGAGGCTTTGTCCGAGGGAGATACTACCGCGCTGGATCTGCTGAGCCGCGCCCGGAGATCGCTCGAGGAAGCCGGCCGCGTTGATCCGCAACTGCGAGTTCTGGCGGAGGAACTGGACACAGCCATCGCGCATGCGGAGGATGTGGCGCGGTCCCTGGGGACGTATGGCGACGGAATCGAGCACGGGCCGGAGAGGCTGGAGGAGATCAACAACCGGCTTTCGCTACTGGAGAGGCTCAAGAGGCGATACAGGACCACGCTTGATGAGGTAATCAGCCGTCACGGGGAAATGAAAGCGGAGCTCGGCTCCCTGGAGAATTCGGAAAGCACACTCGGCGATTTGGAAGAGAAGCTCAGGAGCGCGCAGTCGCAGGTGGTGAAACGGGGCCGGGATCTGATGGGCCGGCGGCAGCGGGGGACATCGAGGCTCAGCACCGAGGTAGTCGCGGTTCTGAAGGAACTGGAGATGCAGGATGCCCGGTTTGAGGTCCGGATGGACGTCGGTGAATCCGACCGGGAGGAGGATCTCATGGCCCGGGCGGACGAGAATGGGCTGGAGAGAATAGAGTTCCTGATCTCATCCAATGTGGGGGAACCGCCCAAGCCGCTGGCCAGGATTGCCTCCGGCGGTGAGATGAGTCGAATCATGCTGGCTCTGAAGACTGCACTGGTCGAGTCCGATCCGGTGGGAACCCTGATCTTCGATGAGATTGATATTGGGATTGGCGGTCAGGCGGCCCGGACGCTGGGAGAGAAACTCAAGGAACTGGGTCGCGCGCGCCAGGTCCTGTGCGTGACACACCTGCCACAGATTGCGGGTATGGCGGACCGCCATTATGTGGCGGAGAAGAGGAACAGGCTAGGTCGCACCTGGACGGAAGTCCGGTTGCTGGAGGACGAAGAGCGCGTGGAGGAAGTGGCTCGGATGATAGCGGGGAAACGGCCGACGCCGACCGCGATTGAACATGCGCGGGAACTCATCATGTAGCGTGGCTGATGGGCGAACGCCTGGAGAGACTGATTGCACCGCCTGCCGAACGCGATTTCGATATTTCGAAGCTTGCTCGCGATCCCCATCGTGTTCTATACTGTCTCGGTCCCTGAAGGGATACCTGTCGTGGCTCTGGGTATTCTGGCTCTGGCTTGGGTCACAGATGGCCTGGACGGCTGGTTGGCCCGGAGGCTGGACGTGGAGTCGGAGCTGGGGCGTGTACTGGACCCCGTGGCGGACAAGGTGGTGATTGCCGCGATGGCCGGGGCTCTGTGGGCAACGGGGAGGGTGCCGACGTGGTTGCTTGCGGTGATCGTCGGCCGGGATGCCGGTATCCTGGTGTTGGGTGTCGCAATGCAAAGGCGGATGGGTTCTGTCCCTCGCGCCAACCGGCTTGGGAAGGCGACCCTGGTGGTTCTTGTCGTTACCCTGGGCGCGTACATGCTGGAGCTCCAGCAAGTCTCGGCTGTTCTGAAATGGATTGCGGTGGTGGCGGTCGCCGGCTCGGCTGTCAGCTACGGATACCGGTTTAGACAACACTCGGTGCGCCCATAGCTCAGTTGGATAGAGCGTCTGCCTCCGGAGCAGAAGGTCGCAGGTTCGAATCCTGTTGGGCGTACCAGCGAGCGCACGCGTTTGGCGGGGCTAAGGCCCCGCCATTCTTCTGCGCTCGCCGCGAGGTGAAAGGAGAGAGGAGAAAGGTGAAGAGCCCAAGGCGGTCAGGAACACAGGCGTTCCCTTCACCTCGGTCGCCTTTCACCTTTCGCCTGTCGTATCTTCCGAACTTGCCGCCATCTGCTCGCTTTGCCGCTTCGCCTCGTTCTTGCTGATAATGCTCTCCATCATTTCGCAGAACCGCCGGATGTGGGCCGTGCTGTAAGCTTCCAGGTCGTCGATTTCGGGTATGTCTGCATCCGAACAGGATGGGAGGCTTTTTTCTGTTGCACTGGGCATTGCATACCTCTCAGTCAGGGTGTGTGGATGGGGGGGGTTGATACGCCGCCAAAGGGATCGCTGGTATCGCCGCTTCCGTCCAGGACAGCAGGCGCGGGCGCGATCGGACTACGCACGTCTCCGCGGCCGCAACCTGCGCTGAGGACAGCGGCAGTGGTCACGAGAATCATGATGGCAATCCGCAAATGGCTCATCGCGTGCCTCCGGTCCGGCAAGTCCGCCGAAACACTCCGAAAGAGCAAGAAATGGGCCTTTGGCAAACGCGGAGCCGCGGAGCTTTCGCATGTGCATACCTTGCCTATTTTGACTGATGTTGGCAAAGGCGCTGGTTTCTTCACGGAGGTTTTCGGGAGAAACCGGCAGAGAATCTGGCAGGGCCTGCGAATGGTCAGGATTTGAGCACTAGCCTGCATTTCTCACCAGGTTTCTGCTACGGTACCGGTCCATGGGCTGCGAGGCGCCTTTTCCCTCGTCGCTTCCTCAACGTAGCCACGGCTACGCTTCCGGGATCGACTCAGTCCAAAGGCGCCTCTCGCCACATGGCCCG
>JAGLYR010000127.1 GCA_023132135.1 Candidatus Eiseniibacteriota bacterium
CACCCTGTCACCTGTCACTGGATCTGTGCATCGGCCTTGCCGTCTACATGTCGACTTCCGGCTTCGTCTTGAAGAGATCCACAATCTCTTGTCTCGAGATCAGGCCGATCACCCGATTTCCCTCCACGACCGGAACCTGCGCGCAGCCTCTTGCTGCCATCCGACCCAGAACCTGCTCGAGGCTGTCCCGCGGGTTTGCGAGCAGGAGCTTCTCGCTGGGCATCATGACCTCGCCAACAGGAGTCCTGGACCAGCGGCGCGTTTCCACCTTCTTTACGTCCGAAAGGCAAACGATGCCCTCCAGCACTGCCCCATCGCCCACCAGAAATGCCCGTCCCAGCCCCGCCAGCACATAGTCGTGAATGAGAGACTGGAGGGTGAGAGCGAGCGGAACCCACGGGAGATTCCTGGACATGACCTGTTCCACTCGCGTCCGGCTGAGAATCTCGCGCATCCGCACCTGCTCGTACCCCCGCACAGCAGCAGAGTGCAAAAACCAGCCGATCATCACCAGCCAGATCCCACCCAGGCTCCCTTCCCCCTGACGAAAGGAATCCACAAGAATGTAGACCCCCAGCCCCATCAGAAGGATGGCGAAAACCTGTCCCACGCGCGAAGCGGCCCGGGTAGCCTTCCCAATATCCCCGGTGAGTTTCCAGATAATGGATCGGAGAATCCGACCCCCGTCGAGGGGATAGCCGGGCACGAGGTTGAACACGGCTAGGACAAAGTTCATCTGCATCAGCCAGCCAGAGACAGCTGCGGCCGACAACCATACCCCGCGGGTGAGCCACCAAATGAGGAGGAAAACTCCCCCGAGCGCGACGCTGGTGACCGGACCCGCTATGGCCATGACGAACTCCTTGGCGGGTTCGTCCGGCTCCTTCGTAATCTCCGCCACCCCCCCGAACAGGAACAGCGTGATACTCCGGACCGATTCTCCCTGTCGTATGGCCACCAGAGAGTGGGCGAGCTCGTGAGCCAGAACTGAGCTGAAGAACAGAATCGTCGTGATGATCCCGAGGAACCAGTGGAGGGGCACCGACCGTGCCGGACGGACGTGGGGGAAATACTGGCCGGAGAGCGTCACCAGTACCAGTGCGAAGATGATGAGCCAGGACGTGTCGATTCGGATCTTAATTCCAAAGACGCGTCCAATGCGCCATGCGGTCCCTGTGAGCAAAGGTCATCTCCCCATTCAAGAGAGCCCGGCTTCCTGGAACATACGAGTATTGCCGCCGGAAGGCAAGCCGAAGGGGCAGAATCCGATTGCAATTGCCTTGATGAGGCTTATGCTGGGCCAGAAAGTAGAGAATTGAAAGTAGACTCAGGGGCATGATCGCCGCCCCGCTTCCATGGAGGAACAGGGGATGGCCGAACTCGTCCGCCGGAGTGTTGTTCAGGTTCTTCTGGTTGTTCTGATTGCCATGCCCACGATACTGGCCGGATGCGGGCGTCCGAAGGATGTGTCAATGATTGAGGAGAGACTCAAGGCCTACGCGCTGGTGGACCTGGCGGCCGACACGTCACACCTCGACGCGAACCAGCAAAAGGTCCTGATGTACCTTGTCGAAGCCGCCAAAGCAATCGATCCCATTTTCTGGCACCAGAGTGCTCACGAAGCCCCGGCCGCCAAGGCCGAGCTGGAGCGGTCCAAGCACCCCGAGGACAAGGTAATCCTCGAGTATGTCCTCATCAATTACGGACCCTTCGACCGCCGATTCGAGAATGAGCGCTTCTACGGTGAGGGCAAACCCAAACCCGACGGCGCGGGCTTCTACCCGCACAACTTGACGAAGGAGGAGTTCGAGACGTACGTCGACGCCCACCCCGAAATAAGAGAAGACTTCGAGAAGCTCAACACACTGATCAGACGGAAGGGCCTTGAGCTGGTGGCCGTCCCCTTTGAGCGGGAATACCGGACTCATCTGGAGAACGCCGCCGCCGCTCTCCGCCAGGCCGGCCGCTATGCCGACAACCCGTCCCTGAAGCAGTACCTTGTGCTACGTGCGGAAGCGCTGCTCTCGGGCGATTTCTTCGAAAGCGACATGGCGTGGATGGACCTCGAAGACAACCTTCTGGATACCGTGATCGGACCCATCGAGGTCTACGAAGACCAGCTCATGGGCCTCAAGGCCACCTACGAGGCGAACGTGGCCATCAAGGACCCTGAGGCGAGCCGGCAACTGGACATCTACAAGCAATACCTGAACCGCCTGGAGCACACCCTTCCCATGGAGGAGAAGTACAAGCGTGACAGCGTGGGAATGGGGAACAAGCTGGAAATCGTGAACATCGCCTACTTCGCCGGGGACTACAACGCCGGGATCAAGACCATCGCGACCTCCCTCCCCAATGATGCGCGAGTGATCGAAGCGAAAGGGGCCAAGAAGCAAATCTACCAGAATGTTCTCGGCGCGAAGTTCCGGATGATCCTGAAACCCATTGCGGAGGTCCTCGTCGACCCGGAGCAGGTGCAGTGGGTGTCGGAGGATGCCTTTGTCACCAACACGCTCCAGCATGAGATTTCCCATACCCTTGGTCCCAACCACGTGTACGGTCACGAAGACCTGACCATCCGGAAAGCCCTCCAGGAGCGCTATTCCCGAATCGAGGAGTGCAAGGCCGACATCGTCGGGATCCACAACTCCGCCTACTTCCGGAAGGTGGAGGTCTTCACAGAGGAGCAGGTGCGCAGGAATTATGTGACGTACCTCGGCGGGATCTTCCGCTCCGTCCGTTTCGGAACGGAATCGGCACACGCCAAGGGAATGGCTATCCAGCTCAACTATCTCCTCAAAGAGGGAGGAATCGAGTACGACACCGCTACTGGTACGTATCGTGTGAACTTCGACGAGTTCCCCGAAGCCGTGGACAAGCTGGCCGGAGAAGTCCTGGACATTGAGGCTACCGGGGACTACGAACGGGCCGGTGAGTTACTGGAAGCCTATGGCAATCTCACGCCCGAGACCCTGGCATCTCTGGACAAGCTGGCGCATATTCCGGTGGATGTGAGGTTTACGTAC
>JAGLYR010000128.1 GCA_023132135.1 Candidatus Eiseniibacteriota bacterium
ACGAGGAACCTATGTCTGCACAAGTCGCCGCCGGAATCATCCGGAATGCTGACGGGAGGATCCTTATCGCCGAGCGGTTTGATGAGTGCCCGTACGGGGGCCGCTGGGAATTCCCGGGCGGAACCCTGGAGGAGGGTGAAACGCTCCAAGAGTGCCTCCAGCGGGAGTTGGAGGAAGAGTTGGGGATCCGGATTCGCATCGATGAACCATTCGTCGTGATCGAACGGCCCTATGCGAGCCCCGACATCTCCCTTCACACGTTTCTCTGCACGCACATCGGCGGTGACCCCACGGCCATCGAGTGCAACGCATGGCGCTGGGTCGACTCCAGCGAACTGAGAGAAGCCAACCTCACGGGCGCGGACCGGGAAGTGTTGAAAGCGCTGGAGGAGCTGTGGGCAGAGCAAGGCTGAGGAACGCCATTTCGCCCTCTCGCGCCCTCGCCCCCTCGCCTCTCAGTCCTTCAGATACTCCCCAAACCACTCATACATCGTCTTCCACCACAATTCCGCGTTCTGGGGCTTGCGCACGAAATGATCTTCGTCGGGGAAATAGAGTAGCCGCGCTCGCACGCCCTGGCGCCGATGAGCCGTGAAACACTCCAGCGCCTGCTCCACAGGAACCCGGAAATCGTTCTCGCCGTGAACGATGAGCATGGGGGTCCTGAAGTTCGCCGCATATGTGTGCGCCGACCATTTCTTGTAGAGGTCCGGATTCGTCCACGGCGTGCCTTCCATCTCCCACTCCGGGAACCAGAGCTCTTCCGTCGCCCCGTACATGCTGGTGAGGTTGTAGACCCCATCGTGGTTCATCAGGCACTGGAAGCGATCGGTGTGTCCTGCGATCCAGCAGACCATGTAGCCGCCGTAGGACGCGCCCGCCGCGCCCACCCGATCGTCATCGATGAAATCGTAGGTTTCCAGGAGGTAGTCAAGACCCTTCATCAGATCAATGTAGCAGCCTCCACCCCAGTCCCCGCTGATGGCGTCGGTGAAATCCTGACCGTACCCGGTGGAACCCCGGAAGTTGATCATGCTCACCACGTAGCCGGGCGCCGCGAACATCTGGGCATTCCAGCGGTAGTGGAAATCATCGTCCCAGGACCCCTGGGGCCCGCCGTGAATAAGGAAGATCATAGCGTACTTCTTCCCCGGGTCGAAAAAGGGAGGCTTCAGCAGAAGCCCGTGGACCCGATCGCCCTCGGCGCCCTCGAACGAGAACTCCTCCACGTGCTTCATGACGACATTCTCCAGAGTCTCCTCGTTGTGGCGCGTGAGCGGCCGGACTTTCTTGCCCGAGGAGGTCGCCATGTAGATGTCAACCGGATGGTCCATCGCCTGGTGGCAGTAGACGAGATTCTTCCCGTTGGAACTCACCCGGACGTTGGTGATGTATCCTCCGCGCACCAGCTCTTTGACCTCGCTGTTCTTCACCGAGACGGAGTAGATGTTCGCCCGGCCCTGATCCACGGCGCTGAAGTACAGCTTCGAACCGTCGGGAGCCCAGACGAAGTTCCTCATCGACCGGTCGAAATCCGCGGTGAGGCTTTTCCTTTCCCCGGTCCGGCGGTCATAGAGCATGATCTGCCGCCGGTCCGCCTCGAATCCGGCGCGTTCCATGGCCACGTAGGCGATGTATCGGCCATCCGGGGAATAGGCCGGCGAATGATCGTTGGCTGTGTTGTCCGTGACACTCCTGGCCGGTCCACCGATAACCGGCATGACAAAGAGGTCGTTGTTGGTGCTGATGGCCACCACGGGGTCCGGATTCAGGCAGTAGCAGATCTCGCTGCCGTCGGGCGAAAAATCATAGTCGTCGCCGCCCCCAAGGGAGATGGGGGGGCAGTCCCGGGCGCCGGGCGTGAGATCCCTAGGTTCACCGCCCTCCGACGGAACCACAAAAAGGTGGCTCCACTTGTTCTCCCTCCAGTGATTCCAGTGGCGGTAGAGAAGATCGTCGATGATCCTGGCGCGGATCTCGCTCTCGGCGCGTTCGTCGTCTCTGGCCTTGTTGCAGGAGTCGGTCTCGCAGTCGGCGTACACGTCTGATGTAAAAGCCAGGTGTGTCCCGGTCGGAGACCACTTCACACCTCCGGCCCCCGTGGAGATGTCCGTGATCTGCAGCGCCTCTCCCCCGGTCGTCGGGAGCATCCAGATCTGCGGACTCCCGTCGCGTGTGGAGATGAAAGCGATCCTGCTTCCGTCCGGAGACCACCGGGGATGAGTATCGTTGGCCTCGGAGGTGGTGAAACGCCGGGTTTCCCCCGTCTTGATGCTGACGATCCAGATATCGGACGTGCTGCTGTTATCTGCCTTGTCGAAATCCCGCACCACGTAGGCGACCCACTTGCCGTCGGGCGAAATCTGAGGATCGCCCAGGCGATCGATAGCGTACAGATCGTCGAAGGTCAGGACTCTTTCCGCCGCGGCCGGAATCGCCGCCAACATGATCATCACCACAAACAGAACAAGACGCATTACCCTCTCCTTACTAGTAGGAATCCTGCATTCCCTCCTTGAACATCCGGAGGAACTGCTCGTCAAGATCCACGATCTTCAGCCGATGCCCAACACAACCCTTCCTCCGGCACCCCTCCAGAACACTCCCATGGGGAAGATGCAGCGCGAACATGGGCGCCGAGCACAAACTGCAGATCTCCTGGGTCTCGCCAAGATCCGTTCCACAGTGAGGGCAGGACAGCCCGATGATTTCCCCCTCCGGAATCTCGAAGGTGTACTTGTTCTCGAAGCTGCCGTACCTGGGATCCAGATAGAGGATGCCCTTCTGCCCGCCACACTCAGCGAGAACTGAGATGGAAGGGTTCTCTCCGATCCTGACCGAGGCGTCGATCAGATTGCAACCCTTCGGGCATGCTACATGCCCAAGATGGATCGTTTTTGAGGGAACGGAGATGATGATTTCGTCCTCCCGGCGCTTTTCGCTCATGATGGTTCCTCCTGAAGGATCCTGGTTGCCGGCAATCAGATCGCCCCACCACGTCGGCAGCGCAAATGATGCTCTGTGAACATCCGGGTTGTAGTGGCGACCAACAAACCGTCTCTTTGGAGTGTCAACGGGCCTGCCGCCGCTGGAAGCCAGCACAAAGGCCATGTCCCCGCCAATGTAGGTAGGAACCGGGGCGCGGAAGACATGAAGCGAGCCAAAAGCCTTCCAGACATTGCCGGCGGCCATCCGCAGGATCCTGGGGTCATGCGCCGGGATTCCCGCCTGCTGCGCCATGACCCCGCCCGGAGTGAGGCACTCCCGGACGGCCCGGTAGAACTCCGTCTCAAAGAGGACCTTCCCTGGGCCGACCGGATCGGTGGAGTCGATGAGAACCGCGTCAAAGGAATGGCGTCGGGCTGCGGACTTAACAAAGGCAGCTCCATCACCCGTCACCAGCTTGGCCCGGTGGTCGGAGAAGGAAGAGGCGAAAGCGAGATATTGCCTCGAGACAGCCACCACCCGTTCATCGATCTCAACCAAGGTTGCTTGCCGGACAGACTCGTGCTTCAGCACCTGGGCAAGAGTGCCGCCGTCACCCCCGCCAATGATGAGAACCGACTCCGGCGGGTGAACCAGACCATTGATGGGCACCTGGGCGAGTGTTTCATGATAGACCCACTCGTCGCCCTCCGTTGTCTGAACGATTCCATCCAGAACGAGAATATGGCCGAGTCGCGGGTGCCGGTACACAGCGAGATGCTGATACCGCGTATTCTCCTCGTGGACGCGCTGAATCCGGAAACCCTGCCGGATGGAATCGAATGGATCCTCGTACCACCATTCCGGCATCACGATTCCTCGCCGGGCATACCCCTCTTCAGCTCCACAACCTCCACGCACGCAGGCTCAAGCCTCTTGCGCAGGTAGTCGAGGGCCCTCTGAGCATCCCCTCGCCCACACATGAAGACGTCAACCGCAGCATAGTTGGATTCCGGCCAGGTGTGAATGCAGATGTGCGATTCGGCAAGCGTCGCCGTCCCGGTGACGCCGTGGGGAGCAAACTGGTGCACGCAGAGATTGATCAGCGTAGCTCCACCGGCTGTCACGGCCTCGCCGAGGAGTGCCTCAATGCGCTCGGCATCGTTCAGGAAATCCGCGGGCGCGCCCCACATCTCCGCCAGAACGTGGACCCCGACGGTGGACACTGGACCCGGTGGGTATGCCGTGTTCTGTTTGGCCATCCCACTCTCCTCGCCTGGACTGTGTGCGAATCCGGATGGATTCGCACACAGTCCAGGCAGAGCAATAGAGAAGTCGATAATAGATCCTGGAACATCTTGACAAGATGTTAAGTATGTAGCCTCCCGGGACCGCGTCGTCAAGTGCAAATGTGAGCGTCCACGGCAGCGATTCATGAAGAATCCAGGCTGGTCCTCAGTCCTTGCTTTTCGATGATCTCCACAACCCTTCCCGCGTCCATCCGCACCACTCGATCCGTCAGGTCCATGGTCTCCTTCCGGTGCGTAACCACCACCACGGTCCGGCCTTTCCAGAGATGACGGAGCCGCTCCATCAAGGATTCCTCGGTGCCGAAGTCCAGCGAGGTGAGGGCCTCATCCAGGAGGATGACAGGCGGATCATGAAGAACCAGCTGGGCCAGAGCGATCCGCTGGCGCTGGCCGGCAGACAGGTTGCCGCCCACCTCGCCGATCGTCGTGCCATATCCCTTTGCGAGATGCTCCACGAAGGAATGGGCTTCCGCCGTCCGGGCCGCTTCCACAATAGCGTCACGGTCCGCACCCAGTTTTCCCAGGCCAATGTACTCGGCAATCGTCAGTCCGAAAAAGGTGGGCTCCCGGTCGAGCCACCCGAACTGGGATCGCCACAGCGAACGGTCCACAGTCTCGGCCCCGTGTTCGTCCAGAAGGATGTGCCCTGAGTTCAGTTCATACAAACCAAGGGCAAGCTTGATCAGCGTGGTCTTTCCCGAACCATTCGGCCCTGTCAGAGCCGTCATCTCTCCCGGAGGGAAATCGAGATCAACACCATGAACGCCGGCATCCGTTTCCGGATAGGTGAAACTCACACCGCGGAACCCGAGATGGCCTCGGCAGCGGCGGAACGGATCTCCGCCTGAACCCGACTTCTCCGGTTCCGCACCGATGAGGTCCGAAACCCGCTTGGCCATGCCCAGAACTGTTTCCATGTGTATGTAGGAAAGAGCAAGGGTTCCTCCGGCGGCCGCAACAAGAAACACAAAGGTTGAATACGCCGTCAGATCGCCCAAGTCCATTTGCTGTCTCTGCACATACCTGGTTCCCAGCCAGATCGTCACTCCTCCCAGACCGACGGTGGCCACCGTCGCCAGTGAGTGAAACAGCGCGTTGTACAGGACAGCCCGGTCCTGGAGCCCCTTGTTCTCATCCACCCTGCGATCGTGCCGTTCGCCGAAATAGGACTCCAGGGAAAGCGTCTTGATGATCCGTATTCCAAGGAAGCTCTCCTGCGCGGTCATGGCCACCCTGGCCAAGGATTCCTGGATGGCGTTCCCCAGGACCCGGAGCCGTCGTCCCACAACAAGTCCCAGGGCCATGATCAGGAGAGCTGCAACGGAGAGAAGAGAGGTGAGACGCCAGCTCGCCGAGAACAGGTAAACCAGACCCACAATAAGTACCGGCCCGTGGCGGAGGAATGCAGGAATGATGAAGGTGATCAACCGCTGGGCAAAGCCGGCGTCGGCGCTGATCACCGAAACAAGATCCGCGGATCTGCGGCGCTCGTGAAAGGTGACCGGAAGCCTGAGGGCACAACGGAAGATCTCGTGACGCAGATCCGCAACCACACGGTTGGCAATTCGGCTGGAAATGAGAGCATTCGAGAACTGGCAGGCGGCAAGAAGGATCAGGAGAAAGAAGAAGTAGACCAGCAGCCGTCCCATTGGAAGGTCGACCGGATTCCCCGCGGCAACGTTGACGGCCTGCTTGGCGAACCAGGGAAGAGCAAGCATGGTGATGCCGGTTCCGAAACCGGCGATGACGCCGATCGCGAACCGCAAACCGTGCGGGCGGAGGTGGGGAAAAACAAGCCTGAACACCGTGATGAAACGGGCCCCGCCGCTCTCTCCGTGATTCGAATTCCCTGTTGCGCGCGTCACTTCTGCTCCTCAGATTGTGTCCGGAACGTGGCGCGCATAACTATAGTGGGTCGGGGCAAGAAGGTAAAACGGAAATTCACCTAGCGGCGGCTAATTCAGTTTCACGATCTTTTTCGTATACCTCCCCTCTGCGGCGAGCAATCTGCAGAAATACACCCCCGACGCAATCTCCTTGCCGGCTTCGTCTCTGGCGTCCCACGTCACTTCCTGCGGTCCCGCTTCAACTACTCCATCAATCAGAGTGCTCACCAGCCTTCCCTGCACATCATACACCGCAAGATGAACTCTCTGCCTCTCTTGAACCGAGAACGAAATCGTCGTCAACGGATTGAAGGGATTCGGGAACGCGCCGTCCAGCGCCACCTCAGACCGGCCCACCGAGACACATTCCACCGACGTCATTTCCGACATCATGTACGTGGCCACATTCTGGAGAAGATCTTTGGCGGCGGCTCGATCGCCAATCGCGGGGTAGGAAAAGGACAGGAATACCACCCCACTCCTATCCCCGGCCTTGGCCCCGTCGTACACCAGAACCCCTGCGTCCGCCGGACGCGAGGTGTTGCCGTAAACAATGTAGGCCCCTCCCGCCGGATGCGCCGCGTCCTGAGAACCCCAACCCAGGAAGTCGATGTTGATGGTCCCGGGAAGCGGGTTCGGTTCCGTCGCAATCGGATGCTCGCTTTGTGCAGGGACAAGCCACAGGTTGCCTACCTGATCGCCATTCCAGTCATCCACGTGAAGCACGGAATCGGCGAAGTTGGGATAGCCGGGATAACCCACGGCGTCGTAGGCCACTTCGCCGCCTTCAATCAGCAGATTTCCTCCGGAATCGACGAAATCGATGAGATTTCCCCGCCGAATCGAGGAGCTGACCGGCGAGGTGTTGGACCCGCAGGACCACACGACAAGATCGTACGTCGGCCAGGCAGCCGGATCCGTCCCCGCGGACGTCTCCTCCACAACTTCATAGCCCAGAACAGCCAGGTCCGCCGCCAGATCCGCCGCCGAGGTCTTCTCTCCCTTCACCACGGTTTCGACTTCGAAGCCGTCCTTCTTCTCGAGCAACCGCTTCCCTTCGTCGTTGTCTATCACGAGGATGATGCCGGACACCGACTCAAGGACGAAGTCGAACGTCGTGTCGCCCTGAACGTCGGCGAACTCGTGCCCCGGGGCGTAGCCCGTCGCCCAGGCCCGGATATCGTACTCCGAGGGCGACACATTCAGTGTGTACGATCCGTCTACAGGACTGCTCGTAGTGCTGTCGGCCGGATTTCCGGACATGTGATAGAAAGCCTCCACCTTTGCCATGAGCGGGGCCCTCGAATCCGTTGTGACCGTTCCGGTGATCTCGAACTGGGCCGTCGTCCCCAACTGGACATCGAGAACCGTGGCTTCCTCCCCGTCCACCACAACGCCGGCGAAGGTCGCCGGCAGGTGGCCGCCCGCGGCGAACGTGAGCGTGTACGTTCCCGGCAGCAGAATCCGGTGGTAGTCGCCCACATCGGGATCGGTGCGATCGATCCATGCATTTCCGTCCACTTCGACCGTGGCAGCCAGGGGGTCCCCCGTCGAGGCGTCCGTGACAAGCCCCCGCACCCCAAGGAGGGTGTTCTCGATGTACGCGGCCATCGCTTCATCATTGTCATCCCAGAGCTGGGGAAGGTGGGACGCGGAGGGCCATTTCACGTCGTTCAGCTCGATCGTGACTTCTTTGTTGTACAGCCAGTCGTAGTTCCAGTCCTGCATGCCCCCGTGGATTACGTACCAATCCGCCCCGTTGGTAATGCCGTGATAGAAGGAAGAGCTGTTCCACATGGGCGAGTTGTGGATGGAATAGGACTCGGACATGAAAATGAAGAGATCGTCATCCGGAGTCCGGGGGAAGCGGTTGTCCCAGGGGTAGTTGACGACAAGGGCGCCGGTGTGGAAGTTGGCCGAGAGATCGAAGGACATGGTGTCGGAGAAAACCATGACAACCTGTGTTTCGGGCTCGCGGCCGTCCGGAGTATTGTTGGGATCCGTGACCCAGTCCGGGAAGTCACGGTTCAAGTCCGTCCCGTGGGCGTTGTACCGGCTCCCGGAGTTGTTCCCGTCCGGATTCATCATAGGCATGATCCAGAGTTCCACTTCGTTCACGAGCCTCTCGAGATCGGGATCCGGCGTGGGCGACTCGTAGTTGTCCGTGAGAAGTTCGATGAACTGGAGGCAGTTCTCTGTTCCCGGCGGCTCGTCGCCGTGCATCGTGGAAATGTACTTGAACTCCGGCTCGTCCTCCTGCACATCCGGATTGTCCGTGATCTTCATGAACCAGAGTTCCCGCCCCTGAACGGACTGGCCGATGGAAATCAGCCGCGTGATATCCGGGTGATCGGCAGCAACTCCCTGGAGATACGTCGTCATGGCAGCGTAGTTGTGGTAGTTGTCCCACTCATCCTTCGTGTCCCCCTCCTGCTCCTGGAGTGTCCGCCACATCTCAAGCGCCTGGTTCGGAATACGTTTGACCGTATAGCCGAGGAGCTGGATGAGCTGGACTTCGGCCCTGTTCACGTAGGCGCGAATCCACCCGTCACCGACGGTGTCGATATCAATCCCCAACTCCCCGATTTCGTACACGGACGCGTGATCGGCAATGTAGATCACGACAGGAAACTTGTCGGAAAAGGGGACGACATCCGGATCGAAACCCAGGACCGAGCCGGACAACCCAAGGAGAGCAACCGCTGCAAACAGGGCTACCAGGACGAATCTGCGGTGCAGACAAACAGGACTCATTCTAAGGGCTCCTTCCAGTGAAAAGCGTCTCGCCAGGAGACGCAACCATGTCGTTACCACCATCAATTATACAACATTCCGGAGCCGAATTCAAGCAAAGGCCGCATTGACTCCCGCCCGCCCATCCTCTACATTCCGTGGAAAGGGGGACACTATGGTTTGCATCAGGGCCTTGATGATCATCGCCATCGCCGCGGGTGTCGCGTTTCTGCTTATGGTCGTCATGATGACTGCATCGGGGGTCAAGACCGCGTCTGAGGGGACGCTCGTCATCGAATACCGTCCGGACACCGATGGACCCGCGCGCCGACCCCACCTTATTACGCCAAAGATTGAGTCCGACCATCCCGTCACGTCCGTGCAGGTTCACCACACGACCGGGAACGGCTTCATCACCGGAGTTCTGGAACAGATCCCCGGAACCTCCTGGTGGGCAACGACGCTTCCCGGACATGAAAAGGGGGTCCGGACCTACTACTACCTGACAGCGGAAGACGCCTCCGGCCGCCGGGTCGCTCTTCCCGAGGACGCAACGGATGTGTGGACGGGTGAGTACGACTACTTCAAGTTCCGCTCCGAGGGCCAGGCTTCCCGCTGGGCCTTGATTGTCCATATCTTCCTGATGTTCGTTGCCGTCTTTCTCTTCATTCACGCGTTGTACTACGCGCTGTCTGTGCTGTACGGCATCGACCGGACCGGCGAGATGATCGCTACGGCTTATGCCGGGGTCATTGCTTTCTTCATCACCGGTTTCCCCATTGGGTGGATGATCGAGAAACAGGTTCTGGGGAACTACTGGGAGGGCATCCCCCTCGGGTGGGACATCACCGACAGCAAGACGCTGTTCATCTTCGTCTTCTGGATGATTCCGGTGATCCTGAGATTGCGCAGAAGGCTTTCCGACTACGGCTTCGCTCGCTGGGTGATCGCCGCATCGCTATTCACAATCGTGATGTTCCTGCTGCCACATAGCCTGTAGCGCAGAAAACGAGTAAGGTGGAGACACCA
The DNA here is from genome assembly GCA_023132135.1 of Candidatus Eiseniibacteriota bacterium. Lineage (GTDB taxonomy): Bacteria > Arandabacterota > Arandabacteria > JAGLYR01 > JAGLYR01 > JAGLYR01. Next base: position 9,884 of record JAGLYR010000128.1, read on the forward strand.
TGGCATCTCCTGAAATCCACAGGCTACTGGCGAAAGCCTTCGGCAAGGGGGACTCCGAAAGCTTCCCGCTGATTCTCGAGATGATGGTGGGACCGGCCGCCGCGGAGCTCCTCATGGCTCTCCCCGCCACCGCAGATGAGTTAGCTCAGAGGTTCCCAGGATCGGGGCAGCAGCTCCAGAGTGTCCTCGACAAAGGTTTCGAGCAGGGGCTTCTCCTCAAGCGGGACAGCCCCGGGGGCGGCATTCGGTACCACCTGTCCGGAGAAATCACCGAGACCATCCTGGTGGACGCCAGAAACGACGGGCTGGGCGATCGGTTCCTGGATCTGTGGCGTGAGGAGTTCCGGGAATTCGTGGAAACCCTCGGTCCTGTTGATGACCCGTATGACGTGGCCCGCGTCATCCCCGTGGAAGGCATGATCGGCACGGCCCAGACGGTCCTTCCCTACGAGAGTCTGCGGGCGATCCTCGAGAAGGCCGAGAGGCGGGTGGTACTCGACTGCGCTTGCCGCAAACGGGCCCAGAACTGCGACATGCCCATTCGCAACATGTGCTTCTGGCTGGATGATGCTGCAAACTACTTCCTGGAGCGGGGAGCGGGACGGGAAATCACGGTTGAACGCGGGATGGAGATCTTCTGGCAGGCGGACCAACTGGGCCTGGTTCACCTCACGGATGTTCTCCTTTACGAGAACACAGCGGCCAGGGTGGGGTGGATCTGCAACTGTTGCACGTGCTGCTGCGCTATTCTGAAAAAGGTGAGACGCTCCAAGGGGACGGTCACTCTCATGCGCTCTTTCCGGGCCGAGGTGAACTCCCTCCTCTGCGAGCGCTGTGGACTCTGCGGCAGATTCTGCCACTTCGGCGCTTTCCGGTTCAACGATGACGGTGTTCCTGTCATCGACGCCGACCGCTGCGTCGGGTGCGGCCTCTGCGCCAGCCAGTGCGCCCATGACGCCATCAAACTCGTACGAGTTGAGGATCCAGGCATTCCGGAATCGACACAGCGACAGATCATCGAAGCGATTGGAGAATGATCCTTCTCAGCAATGCGCGGGCGCGGTGGAGGTGCGTTTTCACAGTGCCCATCGGGAGGGCGAGGATTACCGCCACCTCGTTGTAGTTCCTCTCTTCCAGATGGTACAGCGTGATCACCGCGCGATAGTGAGGAGGAAGCTTCGCGATTGCACGTCGCACGTGCAGACGCATCTCTTCATCGAGCAATGCCCGCTCGGGCGTGTCCTGCGTTACAGCGGCGAGAGCCCCGGCGGCACGCCCCTCGTCATCTGTGTGGATGAGCGGAGCCCTCTGGTGCCGCTTGACGTGTGCGAGAGCGAGATTGACCGCGATGCGGTACAGCCAGCTCGAGAACTTCGAATCACCTCTGAAGGTCGCCAAAGCCCTGAATGCCGTCACCAGAGCTTCCTGCGAGAGATCATCGGCATCCGCCCTGTTGCCGGCGATGCGAAGGACGACCGAGTACACCAGGTCGCGGTACCGATCAACCAACCCCGCATACGCGTCAAGGTTTCCGGCAAGCACCCTCGCCACAAGTTCCATATCCGTTGCATCCGGCCCGCTCTGTCCACCGCCCTCCATGGCTTCTCCAACTGGTTTCAGCCCGGACTAGTCTGTGGAATGCTGCCCTATTTCCTCGACA
>JAGLYR010000129.1 GCA_023132135.1 Candidatus Eiseniibacteriota bacterium
TTCGTGCAAGGAGAAGGGCATTAGAACAAGTCCCTAGTCCGTAGTCCCTAGTCCAAGGAGAAGGGCATGAGAAGCAGTGCTTCGTGCCACGTGCCCCGTGCAAGGAAAAGGGCATCATACCCTCACCCTACCCTCTCCCAGAGGGAGAGGGAAAGACCGGCTTTCTTGCTCTGCGTAATCTGCGGCCAAGGGTCCACTGTTCTCGCCCTCGCCACGTCGCGGTTATAGCCAGGCACATTCTGCGACCCTCGCAGCAGGGATTCCTGAATATCCCAAGCTAGTCGAGGAATTCCAACACCCCCTCCAGCTCACCCCGGATGCTCAACAGCAAGGCCCTGCGGTCGACTTCGCGCACAGCGGTTTTCTCGGCGGGGCCATCCGGTTTCCTCCCTGCGCCCAGTCTCTTGCGCGCACCCTCTATGGTCAAACCCTGTTCGTGCAACAGGTGCTTGATCATGGCGACCAGCTCGATGTCTTTCTTGTTGTACATGCGATTGCCCGCCCGGTTCCGGTTAGGGCGGAGCATTCCGAACTCCTTCTCCCAGTAGCGAAGGACGTGGGGCTTCAACTTGAGGAGCTCGGACACTTCTGTAATACTGTGATAGAGTTTGTCGGTACTACGGAGTCTGATCATTCTGACTCTCCCTCCTTGCCCTATTTCCTATTTCCCATTCACTATTTCCTGTGGGTACCTGGCGACGCCATCGGCCTCTGGTGAGAAAAGCCGTCTAGAACTCGTTCTTGGGGTCCCTCGTCATGAGCTCCGTGATTGCCTCCGCGGGCGACTTGTCCTCGAACAGCACACGGTGAATCTGCTCGGTGATCGGCAACTCCACACCTACCTTGCGAGACAACTGGACGGCGCTCACGGCGGTCTCAACACCTTCGGCCACCATTACCATCTCGTCGAGGACTTCCCGCAACGTCCTTCCGCGGCCGATTTCTTCGCCGACGTGGCGGTTCCTGGAATGCGGGCTGATACAGGTGGTGATGAGATCTCCCATTCCTGTCAACCCGGCGAAGGTCTCGCGCCTGGCGCCCATTTCCACTCCCAGGCGCGAGATCTCGGCGAGACCGCGGGTCAGAAGCGCACCCTTCGTGTTATCCCCGTAGCCAAGGCCATCGCAGATGCCGGCCGCTATAGCGATGACGTTCTTGAGCGAGACACCCAGTTCCACACCTATCAGATCATCGTTTGTGTACACACGGAAATACTGCACGCGGAAGCGATCCGCTATCTTCCTCGCGGTCTCGGGAGATGCAGACGACGCCACAACTGTCGTTGGGATGCTGCGCGCCACCTCGTACGCGAGTGACGGACCCAGCAGAACACCCAGCCTGAAATCAGCATCCTCCCCCCCGATTTCCTTGGACAGGACCTCAGACATCCTCGCCAGCGTGTCCTTCTCGATGCCCTTGACCACCGATGTAAGGATAGACTTGGGATCCAGGAGCGGCGCGGCGCTTCGGACAACGGACCTTAGAACCTGCGACGGCACGGCGAAAACGACGAAATCCGCGCCGTCAAGCGCCTCTCGCATTTCCCCCGAAACCATCACCGATTCGGGCCACGGAATACCCGGCAGGAACTTCCGGTTCTCGCTGTCTCTGCTAATACCGCTCACGACCTCCGGGTCGTGTTCCCAAAAGCGAACCCGATCCCCCTTGGCAGCCAGAAGGAGCCCCAGCGTCGATCCCCAGCTCCCCGCTCCGAGTATGGTAGTATTGCTCACGACGTCGCCCCCTTACGGATTCGCTCCAACCGGTTCTCGTTTCCGTCGAGCAACCGCCGGATGTTGGAGCGGTGTTTTGCCAATACAACAACGGCAATGATGACGGCCAGCCAGAACTCGGGGCGCGAAGCGGCTGCCACTGAAGGCGGCCGCGCTCCTACGAAGTACACTCCGATGGGCAGAACCAGAGTCCCGATCATGGATCCTACAGAAACATAGCGTGTGAGAACAACCAGGAGCAGCCAGACGACAAACGATATGAGAGCAGGAATAGGCGTAAGGCCCAAAAAGGCGCCTGCGGCCGTGGCAACACCCTTCCCCCCCCGGAACTTGAGAAACACCGTCCAGATGTGTCCGGCAATGGTGCCGAGGGCCGCCGCGCTGCGGCACCAGGATGCGGGTTCCCACCCCAACGCGCCGGCGAGCCATCCAGCGACAATGACACCGGCCGCGCCCTTGCCGATATCCAGAATCAGCACAGGCACAGCGAACCCGGCGCCCAGAACCCGGTACGTATTGCTGGCGCCCAGATTCCCGCTGCCGTGCTCCCGGAGATCCACTCCCCGGAGACGACCCGCCAGGTAGCTGAAGGGAATCGATCCCAACAGGTAGCCGATCAGTAGAGAGACTGGAATGCCCGGCCACATGAGAAACTCCAGACCAGCGCCGCGTGCTCGGAAAGGGACATTAGGACAACAGTCTCGCTCTTCGCGAAGCTCTCGCGTTGTCGCCCTTTCCCCCTTTGGATATCTCTATCTACGTCGCCGCAGAGACAGCTTGATCGGTGTCCCTTCGAACCCGTATTCCTTTCGCAGCTGGTTCATGAGGTAACGGATATAGTTCCTCTGTATGTTCTCCGGCCTCGATGCGAACACCACAAAGCTCGGCGGGCAGTCCGCTATCTGGGTGCCGTAGAATATCCTGGTCGGACGCCTTCCCGGGGGGGGATGGTATTCCACGATTTTCTGGAGCGTCCGGTTCAGATCCGCAGTCTGGATCCGCGTCCGGCGAGCCCCGTCCACCTTGCGCGCAGCCGGTAGAAGGGCCTTCGTCCCGTGCTTTTCCTTGACCGAAATGAAGTGGACAGGTGCGTACGGATTGAAGGCCATGACACGCTCCAGTTCCTCGGCGAGTCTCTTCTCCAGTGGGCGCCGGGCCTGGACAAGGTCCATCTTGTTGAACACGAGGATGCTGCCGCGCCCCGCTTCATGGGCGAGCCCGGCGATCCGGATATCCTGCTGGGTCACGCCATGATTGGCGTCCATGAGAACCAACGCCACGTCGCACTTCTCGATACTGTGCACACTTCGCAGATGGCTGTAGAACTCCACGCGGGAGGAAATTCTGCCGCGCCGCCGGAGACCCGCCGTGTCCACCAACACGTAGGGTTGCCCTTTCACCGTGATGGGCGTGTCTATGGCGTCCCGCGTGGTACCCGGCTCAGCATCAACGACGTTGCGGTAGGTTCCCAGTAATTGGTTCACGAGCGAGGACTTTCCGACATTGGGGCGGCCGATCACGGCAACGCGGACGCCTTCGGACGCCGCCTCGTCATCCAATTGCTTTGGCAGCAGCGCGACCAGATCATCCAGCATCTGCCCGATTGAGGTACCGTGGATGGCCGAGACCAGAACAGGCTCTCCCAGCCCGAGCGATTGGAGCCCCGCAGCCGGCCCCTCCGGTGCGCGATCGCTCTTGTTGCCTACGAGGAGACACGGCTTGTTCCGCCGCTTGATGATCCGGGCCAGAGAAAGCTCGACCTCGCCGGCCCCCAGCTGCGCGTCTACCAGGAAGAGTATGACATCCGCCTCGTCCACCGCAACTCTGGTCTGGTCGAGAACGAGCGCATCAATGCCATCCGCGTTCTCCGGCATCCATCCTCCGGTATCCACCAGGAGAAACTCATGGCCGGTCCATTCGACTTGCCGGAGGTTGCGATCCCGGGTAACTCCGGGTTCATCGCTCACCACGGCGACCCGGCTCCCCACAATACGGTTGAAGAGCATGGACTTGCCAACGTTCTGGAGGCCCACAATCGCGACGATGGAACGCGCCATGATTTCCTTTCGTACAAAGAGCCGACCGCAGATTGCTCTTTCTCAGGTTTCGGGGCTCTATGCCCTCAGGCCCCCGCTTCTTCGTGTGCTTCGTGGTTGGAACTTTATCTTCTATATCAGTTCAGTGCGTCAGTTCCGCCAGGAACTGATCCACCGGCGCCGACGCGACACGCACATCAAGTCCCAGCTCCGTACCCAGATCCTCCGGACGACCATCATCCAGGAAGACCCCGTCCTCATTCACGCAGTTAGGAGGCAGGAAGACCCGCGCTCCCTCTTTCAAGCCTCTCAGCGAACCCCAGATATCCGCACCGGCCAGAAGACCGCTGACGGTCACCGATTCCCCGAGGAAACGGTTTGGAGGGGCAAGGACTCCGCACTGCCCTCCCGCGTGCCGGATCGGCCGCGCCAGAGCTTCTTCAAGGATTGTACCCATTAGCGTCCCCGTGACAAGGGTTGCCTCAACATTCTTCAATCTTTCCTGAGGCACGGATTCCAGGCCGGACCGTATCTCCTCAAGGAACCGGGGCGTCATGCCGACGCCGTTTTCGATCTGCGCCATGGCCTCATAGTCCGAGACTCGTGGAAACGGAGTCCCGGCGAGAAGATAGAACTCGTCGGCGAGGAAAACCCCGCGCGTTCCCGTCTCGTTCAGACAGCGGCGCTGCCAGGTACTCACCGTGGAGATGAGCGCTCGGGAGTACTGCGGCGTACACGGAGAAAGAGGAGGCAGACCGTCGCGGTGGCGTGTAAGTCCCACGGGAACCAGGGCAACGGATTCAACGCTCGGGTAAAGGGACAGGAGATCCTCCACGGTTCGCTTCAGGTGCGCCCCATCGTTGATACCCGGGCACAGGACAACCTGAGCGTGGATCGTAATCCGCATTCCGGCCAGCTTCCGCAGGGGCCCCATCACGTCCCCGGATCTCCGGTTCCGGAGCATACGGCCTCGCAGTTCCGGATCCGTGGCGTGGACCGACACGTAGAGCGGGCTGAGTCGTTGCTCTCCGATGCGTTCGTAGTCCTCATCGTCGAGATTTGTCAGGGTCACGTAGCTTCCGTGCAGGAACGAGAGCCGGTAATCCTCGTCCTTGATACAGAGGGACGGCCTCACGTTCTCCGGCATCTGGTCTACGAAACAGAAGATGCATCGGTTTGGGCACCGCAGGATGGGATCCGGGACCGGCTCCAGCCCCAGGTCTTCGCCCGATCGTCTCACGAGATGCGCCGTCCGGGTCTTTCCCTCCGGGGACTCCACCTCTACCTCCAACTCCTCCTCTGAGCTGAGATAAAGATAGTCCACCATGTCGCGGATGGGCTCTCCGTTGATCGTGACCAGATACTCTCCGGCCCTGAGTCCTGCGCGCTCGGCGACGGACCCTGGTTTGACCGCTGCAATTTCCATAGGGAGAAGTCTGACCGCACGTCGCCAGCGGGTATTCGCCGGCCGTTGCAACGTTTCTTTCCGGGAACGGTTACCGATTTCCGGTTTCCAGCCCTTGGGTAAAGTTGGAGCGGGCAACGGGAGTTGAACCCGCGACTCTCAGCTTGGGAAGCTGATACTCTACCAACTGAGTTATGCCCGCCCCGTCAATAGGACTCGATTCACCTTATGCAGCGTAGGCCAACGGGTTGGGTTGGTCAAGCGAAAAGGGCGAACAACAGCATCTCACCGTAGCCGCTAGCCGCGTTTGCGGTGAAATCCGGAGCGAAGTTGCTCTCCTTCCTTGCTCATGACGGGCCCAATAACCTCGGTTTCAGGCGAGATTTTCCCCAGCACCTCTCGGCAAGGAATCTCCTGGAACCTCCCCCCCAGGTTCTGGGGCGCCCCGTAGACCACCCTGGGAATCCCCGCCCACCGGATGGCCCCCGAACACATCACGCATGGCTCGGTGCTCGTGTAAAGCGTACACTTTGAGAGCTCGCCACGACCAAACTGTCGACTGGCGTCACTGACAAGGGACAGTTCCGCGTGCCGCGTCACGTCTCCCGAGCTGATACCGGTATTGACAGCCTCCGCCAGAATGGAATCTGCCTTCACCAGGACCGCGGCGAAGGGCGGATTGCCTTGCTCTGAGGCCGCCCGGGCGAGTTCGTAAGTGCGAGCGATCATCTGCCGATCCAATTCCGTCGCGCGCGGATCATCGAGGATTTCTTCCTGCGCCTGGTCCCCCGCATCCCTGGCGCAACCGGGCGCCAGGACGATCAGCATGGCGATCATCGTCATCCAGTGGACCCAACCACCCGATTTCCCGTACCTCGCATTGTGACTCATCATGTGTCTATTCCCTCCAGACTCCTTGAAAGACCGGTTGTTCCCTGGAATCGTTCTGGCTCCTGTCACGTTTTCGGGTTTGAGGCGCGCGCCGTGAGAGCCACAATCTCCTCCGCGATGTCCTTCGCCCGGGATGCGGGCGATAAGGCAATCCATTGGACACGTGGATCCTTGGAGAACCATGTGATCTGGCGTTTGGCGTAGCGGCGGCTGTTTGTTCTGATCTGTTGGAGCGCCTGTTCGAGGGAGATGTCCCCGCGGAGCGAGGCGGCGATTTCCCGGTAGCCCACGGCATCCCAGCTTCGTTCCCCCCCCCGCCCCTGTTCAACGAGGCGACGAACCTCATCGACCAAGCCTGCGTCCATCATCTGATCGACTCTTCGGTTGATGCGGTCGTAGAGGTCCTCCCGGTTCCGGGTGAGACCGACAACGGTTGCATCCAAAGGCGGGTTGTCCTCGCTCACGCGCTCCCTGAGCCGCGAGATCGGATCGCCCGTCAGCATGAAGACCTCCATGGCGCGAACGATGCGAACTGCATCGTTGGGATGAATAGCCTGGGCCGCGTCCGCATCGACCTCTTCGAGGCGTGCGTGGAGCTCGGGCGATCCCAGTTCCTCGATCACCTGCTGAAGCTCGGCGCGGATTCTCGGCGAAGCGGGCGGACCCAGGAACAGTCCGTCCAGAAGGGCGCGAATGTAGAGCCCGGATCCACCGACGACGATGGGGTATCGACCGCGACCGTGAATATCCACGATCGCCTCACGCGCCATCCCGGCAAAGCGCACCGCGTTGAAGTCTTCCCCCGGATCCGCGACATCGATGAGATGGTGTGCAGCGCGCGCAAGGAGTTGTGGTTCCGGCTTTGCAGTGCCGATGTCCATGCCGCGGTAAATCTGCCGCGAGTCGGCTGAGATAATTTCGCCATTGAGGTGCTCGGCGACGAGGACAGAGATCTCCGTCTTGCCGACGGCCGTTGGACCAACGATGAGGAGGATCGGGACGCCGCTGTCCGTCATCGTTTGCTCGGGGAGGGTCGTCTAAAGCGTCTCTCGATCTCCGCTCGATCCACGCGTACGACCGTGGGTCGGCCGTGCGGGCAGCGGTGCCAGTCCTTGCAGGCAAAGAGACGGGAGAGAAGAGCTGTCTGCTCTTGGGGGTTGAGCGAATCCCCTGCCCGTACGGCGGTGTGGCAGGCAAAGGAAGCTGCCACGTGCGAGACGCGGTCGTCAGGGACTGATGAGGCCTGTCCCATCTCATCCAGAATATCCATCAGGACCTGTCCGTTCTCCCACCGCTTGAGATCCGCGGGCGTCGCCTCCACCAGCACACTCCGCCCCCCGAAAGGTCCGATTTCGAAACCCAGCTTCTCCAGATCGTCGCGGTACTCTTCGAGTGCCTGCGCCTCCTGTGGAGTGAGTTCCAGCGTGAGTGGCAAAAGAAGAGCCTGCCTGGCCGGAGGCGAGCCCTCCAGCGCTCGCTGCGCCTGTTCGTACAGGATTCTCTCATGGGCCGCGTGTTGGTCGATCAGCACCAGGTCGTCCCCGTCCACGGCCAGCAGGTAGGTTTCCGCCAGAGTGGCGATCAACCGCGGGCCCGGACTCCCATCACCTTTTTCGAACGCGCCGGGGCCGACTTCCTCTGCAACCTCCTCTGCCGGGCGCACCATCCTGGCCAGCATTTCGGGCGGAATCCCCTCCACCTGCTGCGGAACCCCGGGAGAAGCAGGTGATATGCGGATCGGGTACGAGGACCGCGTCTCCGCCACGCCCCCACCTGCCGGGAAGCGTCCCCGCCGGAGATCTCTGAGACGGTTTTCAACAGCCCGGAAGAGGTCGTTGCAGACCTTTCCGCTCTCACGGAAACGCACCTCCCGCTTCGTCGGATGAACGTTGACGTCTACGGACTCGGGGGGCATCTCCAGGTAGATCACGGCCGCGGGGTAGCGGCGCTGCGGCAGGAAAGGCGAGTAAGCCCGCAGGAGGGTCTGCATGAGAGGCCGGCTCGCGATCCACCTCCGGTTCACGAAAAAGTAGATGTGGCCGGCGGAAGAACGGCCCACATCCGGTTCCGAGATCAGTCCCTGGATCCCGGCGGCAAGCCCGGATGGTTCCCCGGATAATTCGAGAGAAGCCCAGTGGATGCCCCCTCCCAGGACATCTCGGATCCGCTCGGCGGAATCTGCAGCAGCGAGGTAGCGCCCATGGCGGCGCCCATTGACTGAGTAGGAAAATGCAATTGCCGGGTAGCCCATAGCGTAGGCCGTGACCACCTGCGTGATCCACCGCACCTCGGTGGCATTGGACTTCAGGAACCTGGAGCGCGCGGGGGTGCGGGCAAACAGGCTGCGCACCTCAACGGTGGTTCCCGCGGCGCGCGGCGCGTCTATGGGTTCCTCCCGCTTCCCGTAGCGGACCCGCGTTGCCGTGGCCGCATCGCTTTCTCTGACTCGCGTGATGAGAGTGAGATCCGAGACGGATGAAATCGCCGGAAGGGCTTCTCCTCGAAAGCCCAGGGTCCCGATGCTCCCGAGATCCTCCGCTGTCCGGAGTTTGCTCGTGGCGTGGCGCTCCAGGGACCGGAGCGCGTCGTCTCGCGACATGCCCTCCCCGTCATCGGCTACGGCCAGGAGCGTTCTCCCTCCGCCTTCAATGGTGATGTCGATAGACGTGGCGCCGGCATCAATGGAGTTCTCAAGCAACTCCTTGATGACAGAGGCCGGCCGATCGACTACCTCGCCCGCCGCGATGAGGTTCCTGATCTGGTCAGGGAGTACCCGAATCCTTGGACTCATCTCGTTCCACCAGTTCCTTGAAATGCTGGATTCTCAGAAGAGCTTCCACCGGTGTGAGGTTCTCAGGGTTCAGCGCGTTGAGCTCGCTCTCGAGTTGTTCCAGATGCGGAGGAGTGTGGAGCCCGAAGAGATCCATCTGGCTCTCCTCGCGAGCGTGTTCCTCCGGGTGAGCCAGATTGGAGCGCTTCGATTCGAGATCCACGAGGATCTCCCTGGCGCGGTGGAGAACCTCCGAAGGAAGGCCGGCCACCCGCGCGGCATGGATCCCGTAGCTCCGGTCTGCTCCCCCCTCGACAACCTGCCTCAGAAAAACAATATCATCATTCCACTCTCGAACAGCCACGTTGAGGTTGCGGACGCGCGGCCACTCCTTTGCCAGCTCTGTCAACTCGTGGTAGTGAGTGGCAAACAGCGTCTTCGCCCCTCCTGGTCCGTGGCCGTGCAGGTGCTCCACAACGGCCCAGGCGATGCTGATACCGTCATAGGTACTGGTTCCCCGGCCGACTTCGTCCAGGAGAAGCAGGCTGCGCTCAGTCGCATGATGCAGGATATGAGCAACCTCAGTCATTTCCACCAGGAAGGTGCTTCTGCCCCGCGCCAGGGACTCCCCGGCCCCAATCCGGGTGAAGATCCGATCCACGATCCCAACGGACGCCTCCGTGGCGGGGACAAAGCTCCCCATCTGCGCCAGGATCACGATGAGCGCAACCTGCCGGAGGTACGTCGATTTGCCCGCCATGTTGGGACCGGTGATGATCAGAATCTGCCGATCCCGCGTGTCCATAGCCACATCGTTTGGAACGAAAGCCTGGTGGGCCAGGAAATGCTCCACCATGGGATGGCGGCCTTCCCGGATCGAGAGGTCCCCGCTCTCGTGAACCTCGGGTCTCGTGTACCGGTTCTCCAGGGCAGCGGTGGAGAGCGACTGGAACACGTCCAGTTCCGCGAGGGCCCGGGCCGTCTGCTGAATTTGCTCGCGGTGGGCAGCCACCATCTCCCGGATTTGCCGGAACAGTTCGTATTCCATCTCCCCCACCCGGCTCTCCGCCGCAAGGATCTTTGATTCTTTCTCTTTGAGCTCGGGGGTGATGAACCTTTCTGCGCCCACCAGCGTCTGCCTTCGCGTGTATTCGGGCGGGACAGACTTGAGGTGCGTCTTGGTCACTTCCAGGTAGTATCCGAAGACGCGGTTGTAACCCACCCTGAGAGTGGGGATCCCCGTGCGCTTGCGTTCTTGCTGCTGAAGCGCGGCGATCCACACCTTGCCCTCGGATACCGTCTCTCGCAGTGCATCCAGTTCAGGATGGTACCCGTCCTGAATGAGACCGCCATCCTTCAGCGTCGTGGGCGGATCCGGAACCAGGGCTTCTTCCAGTTGCGTGACGATCTCGGGCAGATCACCGATCCGCTCAAGGAGACCCGTCAGCGGAGGTTCAGCATCCGGGAGCGCCTCAGCCCGGAGAGCAGCGGCCGCGGCCAGGGAACCCTTGAGGTAAACGAGATCCCGGCCGTTCACGCGTTCGCAGGCCAGGCGTCCCACGAGGCGCTCGACGTCGGAGACCTCGCCCAGCGCCTTCCGGATCTGTACCCGCAGCTGGTGCTTGTGGAACAGGAACTCGACCGTGTCCTGGCGGACACGAATGGCCCCGGCACTGACCAGGGGTTTCCGAATCCACTGCCGGAGCAGGCGGCTTCCCATGGCCGTGCGGGTGTGGTTCAGCACCTGAAACAGCGTGGTCTGCTCGCCTGCCGCCTGCCGCGAGGGGACCAGCTCCAGGAGGCGTTGCGCGTTGTCGTCCACCACCAGGAAATTGTCGCGCGAGATGACCACGATCCGGTCGATATGCTCAGGCACTCCCCCCTGCATTTCGTCCAGGAAATTGAGAATGGCGCCCGCTGCACTCAGCCCCGAATCCATGGAGTCGCAACCATATGCATCGAGCGACTGCGTTCCGAACTGGGCGGTCAGGGCATCGTACGCTGCCTGGTGAACGAACCGGAAATCCTCCCTCTCTGTGAGAGTGATTCCTGGCAGAAGTTCGGCAATCGACGCCAAGCTGCCATCCTCTCTCCAACTCTCCGGAATCACGAGCTCGCTGGGCTCGATGGTGCGCAGGTCGCTCAGCACCTCCTCCCGGGGACCTTCCGTAACGTAGAACTCTCCGGTGGAGAGATCCAGGTAGGACATTCCATAGAGGTCCCGGGTCCGGGCCATGGCCGCGAGGAAGTGGTTGCTCCCGGTGTCGAGAAGATCGGGGCTGAGCGCGGTACCCGGCGTGACGACGCGAACCACTTCTCGTTTGACCAGCCCGCGCGCCGTCTTTGGATCCTCCACCTGTTCGCAGATGGCAACCGAGTGTCCGGCCCGGATCAGCCGGGCGATGTAAGACTCCGCTGCATGCCAGGGAACTCCCGCCAGCGGGATGGGTTCTTTCTTGCCCTTGTCGCGGGTTGTGAGCGCTATGCCGAGTACTCGGGAGGCCAGTTTGGCATCCTCCCCGAACATCTCGTAGAAATCACCCATGCGGAAGAACAGGACGTGTTTCTGGTGTTGGCGCTTGATACGGTGGTACTGCTCCATCAAAGGCGTGGACGCGGCCATAGATATTCACCCTCGGGAGGCCCTGCCGGGCCAGGAGTCAGTCCTTGGGCACCGGCTCAATTCGCCTGAAAATGTGGGTTTCCAGGTTATCCCGCTGCCGCAGGACCGCTGCCATGGTCTCCCCCTCGTCGCGGGTGGAGAATCTCCCGACCAACACCCTGTGGAATGGTTCGGAACCCGAGTCGTTTGTCTCGATTCGTACCTCGGGATACCCGCGGGCGGACAGGACCCGTTCGAGACGCTCAGCGTTTTCTTCCACGGCAAATGCACCGGTCTGGAGTATCCAGATCTCTTGCGATTCCACTGCGCGCACATGTTCCTCTGCCTGCGCGTTCCCGGAAGCGCCGCCGCCGCTCTCCTCCCCGGCCTCAGTCTCGAGCGAATCTGCCTCCGGAGGAATCCGAAGAGGCTGAGGCCAATCGGCAAGTCTCGCAGTCGCCTGCACGCCCTGGTATGTGTCCGGATACGATTCCGACAAACGGATGTACAGGGAGCGCGCTCTCGCGGGATCCTCCAGACGCTCATACACCCGGGCGAGCTGGTGCAGGGCGGTGCTTTCCAGATCCGCCGAGGGGAACCGCTCCAACATTTCCTCGTAGGCCCGCGCAGCCTGCGGGAAATCACCCTTGAGGCGGAAACAATCGGCAATCCCGATCCGGGCCCAGGTGCTCTTTTCCGAGGACGGACCGCGGTCGATGACCCAGCTAAAACGATCCATAGCCGCATCGAGCTGCCCAAGGGCAAGCAGAACAACACCGTCCCAGTACCCGGCATCCTCGGCGCGATTCCCCTCGGGGTACTGTTCCAGAAGCCGGGAAAACTCCCGCTCGGATGTCCGCTGGTAACCCAGCGAATAATGCTGCATCGCCAGGGCGAAGAGAGCATCGTCCGCCAGCGAATGCTCCGGAAAACGTTCCAGGAGAAGTTCGTACGCTCTCTCGGCTTCCGCGGCACTCTCGCTTGCGAGGGCCTGGCGGAAGATCTCCTCCGCGGACGATGCCGAGGGGGGATCCTGCGCGTCGGAGGACTGGGCTCGCGCGCGCGAATCCGCGCCCCAACCCCCCATCAGGACGAAACTGCCCACGATCAGACAGGCCGTCGTTTTTCCACACACGGAGTCCATCTAGGAGCTTTCCTGGATAAATGTTTCCCAACCCCCGCAGTCCGGACAACGCCAGAGGATCTCCGCGGCCTCGTGCCCGCACCTGGCACACACGAACATCTCGGCTGCCTCCATCTCGTCCTCCAGAAGTACCCCGAGAAGATCCGAAGCCTCGGCGTTCCTTCCCTGTTCCGCGCGAATCAAACCCATGTAGAGGCGGGCCAGCGGTTCCTCAGGATCGTTCTCGAGAATCCTGGAGATGGCCTCTTCCGCCTCGTCCAGATCCCCCTTCTTACGGTGGAACTGCGCGACGGACAGGAGTGTGGTCACATCGTTGGGATGCTCCTTGAGCACCTCGTCATACACGTCCATCATGGTCTCGAAATGCCCGAGATCGAAGTATGCCTTTTCCAGCCGCCGGTAGACCCATGGCGCGCTGTCCGGGTGGTGCTGGATCACCTTCTTCCAGAGCTCCACAGCGTCCTGGAGCTTCCCGTCCTGGTATTTCAGGTCCCCCGAGTAAATGCAGGCCGCCAGGCTGTGCTTGTCCTTTCTGAATGCTTCTTTGAAGTGATCCTTCGCGCTCTTCCGGTCGCCCCTGCCGGCCAGCTCCCTCCCCACATGTGCCTGGAAACGCGCCAGGGCGGCGCCATTGTCTCCGGCCAGCCGCTGGAGCTGTTTCCGGAATTCGTACGCGGACTCCCAGTTTCCCTGATCCTCCGTCAGCTGAGCAGCGGCTTCGTAGGCGAAGACACTTTTCTTGTTGAGGTTCCTCAGCTCCTCCAGCGTCGAGAGCGATTTCTCCGTATTGCCCGCCGCCGTATAGTCCAGAGCCAGCTCCATCAGGGCCTGTTCGCTCTCGGAAGCATCGATTCCGGGCCGCAGCGAAATCTCGCGGTGAATCCTGGTTGCCCGTCCGGGGTCTCCCCGGAGGCGCAACAGTGTTCCCAGGCGAATGTAGGCTCCCACATTGTTGGAATCGCTGCGCACTGTTTCTCGCAGGAGATCCAGGCCCCGTGCCTCATCGCCGGCCAGAAGCGCATCCAGGGCTCCGATGTAGAGAGACGTCGCGCTTGGCGGCGGACGCCGCCTGGACCTGCGAACAGAAACTGCCACCACGATGACAATGACCGCCAGAGCGCCTGCCCAAATCATCCAACTCGCGTCCGGATTCAATCGTTACTCTCCCTTGCTCGAGGGTTCGAGTACCTCCTCTTCCAGCGGGAGGTTTCTCAGCGTCGTCAATTCCGCTTCCAGGGCCTTCTTCTCGTTCCGCAGGCGGCGGACCGAGATGGCCATTTCGCAGTAATACAGGAAACCGAAAATCAGCGTGAGCGCGACCCCCGCCAGGAAAGCGATGAAGATCGTGTACACGAAAGGCACGCGCTCGTACGTGTTGCCAAGAATGTTCACGTTCAACTGCTGTGCCGGGTTCCAGACCGCAAACGCGACCAGCGCCAGCAGGATGCCCAGCATCAGGAGCCCGATCAGCACTTTGCCAACTCTCATGACCTCTGCCCTCCTCACGTGGCGGAGTCTGCCGGCCGCCGTCCAAAAGCCGTCCAGCGTCCGGCGGATTCGATTCGGACCTTCACAAGGCTCCCCACAAGCTGTGGATCGCCCTCAAAGGATACCAGCCGGTTCGTCCGCGTTCTCCCGGAGAGTTTCCGGGGATCTTTCCGGTCTCTCCCTTCCACCAGCACCTCAACTTCATGGCCGACCATCCGCTTGCCGAGAGCGTCGGTCACTGCGTTCTGCTCCTGCAAAAGCCGCTCAAGCCGCTCGCGCTTGATATCCTCCGGAACCTGATCCGGCAGTCCGGACGCGGGTGTCCCGGGCCGCGCAGAGTATATGAATGTGAAGGCGGCGGCAAACCCTATCTCGCTCACAAAACGAAGCGACTCTTCGAAGTTCTCGTCGGTCTCTCCCGGGAATCCCACCATCAGATCTGTGGAAATCGCCACCCCGGGGATCTCGGCCCGGGCCGTCTCGACCAGTTCGCGATACCGCTCCACCGTATACCCGCGGTGCATCGCGCGGAGCGTCGCATCACAACCGGCCTGGAGAGGCAGGTGCAGGTGTTCGCAGACATTCTCCGCCCGCCCGATGAACCGGAGGACTTCGACGGTCATGTCCCTGGGGTGTGAAGAGGTGAAGCGAACACGCCAGAGCCCCGGGACCTTCTCCATCGCCGCCAGCACATCCAGGAAGTTCGCTCCTCTGTCCTGGTAGACATTGACATTCTGCCCAAGCAGAGTAACGTCGCGGGTTCCGCCTTCCACCAGTCGGTGAGCCTCCTCCGTGATGTCGTCCAACGACCGTGAGCGGTGCGGCCCGCGCGCCGATGGGACCACGCAGTAGGTGCAGTGGGAATCACAGCCCCTGGAAATGCTGATGAAGGCCCTCAGCGGCGATGGCTCGTCTGTCACCGGCATCCGGTAGGACCCGGACGGAGAGTCGTCCAGCAGAACCGGGCCGCCCCCGTTCTCCCGCGTAGACAGGCCTGCCTCCACTGCGGCCAGAAGACTGTCGTACGAACCGCACCCCGCCACCAGAGCGGGCCGACCCCGGCTGCCTTCCCCGAGACCCTGCGTCGCCCGGCTGGCTACGCAGCCGCAGAGAACCACCAACGGTGAGCCCGGCCGTCCCTTGATACTGGTGTAGAGGGAAATCCGGGCCCACGCCCGGGCCTCCGCCTTGCGGCGAACGCTGCACGAATTGACGAGGATTACGTCCGCCTGTTCCGGTGCCGCCGCCGCCCGGTATCCTTCCTGCAGGAATCGGCGCCGCAACAGCTCCGAGTCGTAGACATTCATCTGGCATCCAAGCGTCTCTATGAAAAAAGTCCGGGAAGCGCGGTCGCTCACGACGCCATCGCCTCCTTCTTTTCCGACGCAACGAGCTTCCCCTTCACTGCAGTAGCCGTGACGTCGGTGACTTCCACGTCAGCGAAGCTGTTGAGAAGATGTTCCGGGCCGGGAACTGCCACCCGAATGTAGTTGCCGGAGAGGCCGGACAGCTGCCCCGTCTGATCGGCGGTCTCAAAGAGCACACGCAGCGAGCTTCCAACAGAGCGCGTCCTGAAGGCCAGTGATTTTTCCTGTCCCAGGCTGCGCAGCGCCAGGCTCCGAGCCTTCTTGCTTTCGCCCGGGACAGCGCCCCCGAAGTTCGCTGCTGCTGTCCCGACGCGTGGAGAGTAGCTGAATACGTGGAGATAGGTCATCGGAAGCCGCCTGATCAGTTCCTCAGTCTTCCGGAAATCGGCCTCGCTCTCAGCCGGGAACCCCACCATCACATCCGCGCCCAGCCCGGAGCCCGGAGCGAGCTTCGCTATGCGGCTCACCAGGGCCTCGAATTGTCCCGCATCATAAGTCCGGTTCATGCGCCGGAGCACGCCATCGGAACCACTCTGGAACGGAATGTGGAAATGACGGCAGACCTTCGGATGCGAAGTGACAATGTCCACGAGCTCGTCGGTGATTTCCTGGGGCTCAACCGAGCTAAGCCGGATCCTCCCGATGTCCGGCATTGACGCCAGGCGCTCAATGACGGCTGCCAGACTTACGCCGCCGGGCAGATCCCGTCCGTAACTTCCAAGATTGATGCCTGTGAGAACAATCTCGCGGTAGCCCGTCTCGATCGCGCGCTGGGCCTCTCGCTCAATGAAGACCCACGGGCGGGAGCGCGCTCTGCCGCGGGCGACCCGCACCGCGCAGTAAGCGCAGACCTGATCACAGCCATCCTGGATCTTCAGAAATGCCCGCGTGCGGCCACCCGGATGTCCCCGCACCTCGGGGCCTTCGGCGAACACGCGGGGAAGTGGATCCATAACAATCCGCGGACACCCGTTCCTCCGGGTGAGCAAGTCCGGGAGATCGAGCTTGCGGGCATTGCCCACGACGACGTCGACAGCCGGGATGCTGCCGCAGGCCTCAGGCTGATTCTGTGCATAGCAGCCGGTCACGACAACAGTGGCGCCTGCATTGCGGCGGCGCGCTCGGCGGGCCAGCTGTCTGGAGCGGTAGTCGCTCCGGCCCGTCACTGTGCATGTATTGATAACACATACATCGGCCGGAGCGTCAAAGGGCACAATCCTGTAACCCTTCTCGACAAACGCCCGCTTGATCTGATCCGTCTCGTACTGGTTCAGACGGCAGCCGACCGTCCCGAAGCTGACCGTGCCGCGAGACACACCTTCCCCGCTTTCCTGAAGTCCTTCAATTCACTGGGAATGCTACGGATACACTTACCCACGCTAAGTATGGTAGGACGCCGTGAAGGGAGTGTCAATTCAATTCGTTTGCAGGCTAGAAATGGGCGCGTACCGACACGCGGTGAGAGCTATCCAGATACTCATGCCCGAGGAAGGCATAGTCAACCCAGTAGCCCCGCATTCCCAGGCTTGCGCCCGCGGTGAAGTTGCCCTCAGCCGTGCCGAGGCGAAGCGCCAGCAGGTTGCGCCAGGTGCACTCCATGCCTGCCCGGAAATCGGCGCTCGCGGCCCCGGTATTGAACTGGGTGGCGAACTCCCGCCCCTCAAACCGGATGTCCGTCTGGACGGCCAGAAGCAGATGCGTTTCGATGGACTCAAAACCCCGCTGGTAGGCAACTCCCAGATGGGCGTTGGGCGTGATAGTCTCACGCGTTCCTGTATCCCACGAGAGGATTGTCCCGAAGAAATCCTGAAGACTGATTCCCACCGACACCCCATTCTCGGAGCGCATCAGGAATCCGAGGTCCGCCCCGAAGCCGAAGCAGGAGTATTCGGCAAACGACTTGCGAATGGGCTTGAGGGTCCCGCCTACGGCGAGTCCGGGACGGAGCTCGCGGCCGTAGGAGAGAAAAACAGCGACTTCCGAGTCCGTTCGCCAGTGGATCCTGGAAGGATCGAACCAGACGCGCTCTCCGGGATCGTATTGCCCGTTCTCATTCCCGCCGCACCAGGTCGAATCGCAGTACGGCAGGTCCCGCGTATCGGGGATGTCCTGCACCGCCAGGCGAAGAACCATGATTCCGAAGGCACTCGCATGCTCGCCGCCGGTCTGGGGATGGACGTAGGCGAGATCATCGTAGTTGACGACGCCTCCGAAATTCTCGCTATGCTCCGGCAGCACTGTGCGGGTCTGGATGAAGGCGAGGCCTGCCGGGTTCCAGTATGCGGCCGACGCATCGTCGGCCACGGCGACAAAAGCGCCTCCCATGCCCATCGCTCGCGCGCTCACTCCGACCGCCAGGAACTCACCTGCGTACTTCGTACCCAGAGCGTCGGAGGCAAACCCGACGGAGACGAGCAGAACCAGAGATCCCAGTCCCGCTTCCCACCATTGCCTGTCGAACACGCCCTTGCGCATGAATCGGGATTCCTTCCCGTATGTTTGCGGTTGATCGCGTCTCTTCTGCAAGTCTATCACGATCGAGCGCGATGTCAAGACTAGTGAGACAAGAGAGGCAACGGTGTCTCCTGAGGCGCCAAGGTCTCTGGAGGCTTGGCCCGCGACCATCGAACCCGGTCGTAGGTAAACCTCACTTCCGCCGGCGCCATGTCCATCTCCTGCCCGGCTTCGATCCACAGGCTGTCGCAATCGAAAATGGGAACTCCCTGCCGGCTCTTGCTGTGATACAACTCTCCAAGCCGGTCGAAAATCTCCACATCCAGCGAGGAGACCTCCGGGATTTCATGGATCTCGAGATCAGAATCGCCGCCGGAAATCCACCTGCCCTTGCACATGTAGTCGCCGTTGGGGTACTGATTCGCCAGGTATCCCTCGATGGAAAGCTCTTTGAGGCGCGGGAATTCCCCGCGCCGGGCATCCAGAATGTGCCGACACATGGCCTCCAGCGTGGGCTCTCCGAGATACCTGTCTACTGTGAAGCAAATGATCCGGCGATTGCCGGCCAGCGGTTCTTCACGGACCACATCGTAGGTGGCGAGCCAGGCGCTCCAGACAAATGCGTCCGTCGTATCCGTGAACGTGATCCGGCTCCAGCGTCCGACCGTCTTCACCCGGTCGTACACATCGCCCCACTGAGCCACGCTCACGGGGCTCAGTCTCAGACCAGGTCTGGGTCGGATCATGGTATTGGGCTCCGCCATAAAAACAGCTTCGGCCCCGATGTCGCCCGCGAGTCCAAGCAGGCACAGTCCAATCAGAAACGGTGTCACCTTTGTCATGCCGAGATCTTGCCTCCTGTCACAAGTCAACCCTGCTCTGCAACCATCATAACACCTGGGCTGATTCTCCGGTTCCCCTGTTCCGGAAGTCGTTGACCAGTTCCCGGGCCCGGGCTGCGTCGGATTCGGCCACGAGAATACGGACTTCCCCCAGGCCATTCACAGTGATCGGATGCACGGAATGAACGAGATCGGATCTAGTCATACATTCCACTCCCTGGCTTTCCAGCCAGCCCTTGAGGAGCAGAAGACTCTCATCATCGGGTCCGCGATATATTTCCACTACATCCACAGGTCGGCCTCCTCAGTCACGGAGCTTAGCGTTCATCCACTCCGGCATGGTTGTAACCCGCTGCTCCGCATTGAGGCAAATGTGGGTCGTCTCGCCTTCGGCCAGGAGAAGCCGGTCCCTCTCGATGCGGTATTCGAGGACCATCTTGCGGCTGCGGACCTCGCGTATGGAGGTATGGACCGTGATCTCGTCGTCATAGCGGGCTGGAAGCAGGATCCGGCAACGAACCTCCGAGACGGGGACGTAGATCCCGCGCGATTCCACCTCCGCGTAGGGCAGGCCGATGTGCCGGAACAGGTCGTTCCGGCCGACCTCAAACCAGATCAGGTAATTGGCGTAGTAGACTACCCCCATGCCGTCGGTCTCGGCGTATCGCACGCGCTGAGTGATGCTGGATGTCAGGATACGACCAACTCCCATCTGCAAAAGCCGCGCCGATGTGGACGGCGTGGAAGCCGTCCCTCCAGTCTGAACGTGCGCATTGCCCATATGGAGGGTCGGGTTCCACCGCGACCATCCCCTATGCGATCTGGTCGAACAGATTAATGATCCGGCCTTCATCAACATCTACCAGACCCAGGTCGGAGAGCTTCAGCGACGGGATGACCGTGAGACCCAGGAAGGAAATCGCCGCCAAGGGATCAGCAACGGCCGCTCCCAGCGTGCGCGCTGCCTCGTGTAACTCGCCCAACTTCCTTTGCACCTCCGAAAGTGGTTCATCCGACATGAGCCCTGCAATGGGCAGAGCCAGGGAGGCAAGAATCTCCCCATCCGATACCACAACGAGCCCCCCCCTGAGCTTTACGACTCCCACAGCAGCTACGAGGATATCCTCATCTGCGACCCCCGCAGTAATGATATTGTGGGAATCGTGGGCCACGGACGATGCGATGGCGCCCCTTTTGAGCCCCAGACCCCTGACCATTCCTCTCCCGATGTTGCCTGAGGCGTGATGCCGCTCGATCACGAAGATCTTCAGGAGATCCCGCTCTGGATCAGAAACGACGTGACCGTCCTCGACGGTCACGCTCTCCTTCAGGTGTTTGGTGATCAGCTGGTTTGGAATCACGCCGATGACGTTGGCGGTGGTTCCGTTGGCGGGGATCCGGAAATCCTCGAGCGTGAGCTCCTGCACGTTGATGGAACTCCGGACCTGGAATTTCTGGGCCGGGGGCGGCTCGTACAGCGCACGGCCCTTCTCGGCGACCAGGACTCCGCCCTTGTAGACCTGGTCAACCGTGCACGCCTTCAGATCGTCCAGCACCACGAGGTCTGCATCATAGCCCGGCGCGATCGCTCCGATATTGTTGAGGCCGAAGTGCCGGGCCGGGTTAAGCGTTGCCATCCGCACTGCCAACACCGGGTCTATCCCGAACTCGATGGCCAGCCGGATCATGTAGTCGATGTGGCCCTCCTCGATCAGGTCCCGCGGATGGCGATCGTCCGTGCAGAACACGAAGCGGTTGACGTTGTCACGAGTCACGAGAGGCAGGATGTCCAGAAGGTTCTTGGACATCGATCCTTCCCTGAGAAAGATGCGCATTCCCAGCCGTATTTTCTCGCGGGCCTCCTCCACAGTCGTGGATTCGTGGTCCGACTCTATTCCCGCGGCCACGTAGCCGACCAGTCTCTTGCCCGTCAGTCCGGGCGCATGACCGTCAATCCTCTTGCCTGAGACAATCTTGATCTTGTCCAGAACATCCTCGTCTCGGCTTAGAACCCCCCGATAGTCCATCACCTCGCCCAGCCCCAGCACCCACTTGTCGGAGAGAAACGGGAACAGGTCGAGAGCCTTCAGTTCGGATCCGGCCGTTTCCATGTCCGTTGCCGGGACGCAGGACGGGAGCATGAGGAACACGTTCAGAGGATTGTACTTGCTGGCGCGCAACATGTACAGAATACCGTCGGAGCCTAGAACATTGGCAATCTCGTGCGGATCGATAACCAGCGATGTGGTCCCAAGAGGGACAACAGCCTTCGCATACTCGGATACCTGCACCATCGAGCTCTCAATATGAACATGGCCATCGAAGAAGCCGGGGCTCAGGTACCGTCCCTCGAGATCCACCGTCCTGGGACCGTCGTACTTCCCAATACCGGCAATCTTGTCTTCGCAGAGAGCAACATCGGCCGGGTAGATTTCTCCTGTGAAGACGTTGATGATCCGGACATTTTTCAGGACAAGATCAGGTTCCTGGAAACCTTGAGC
>JAGLYR010000013.1 GCA_023132135.1 Candidatus Eiseniibacteriota bacterium
GGGTGTGACTGGCAAGGCGCGGGGTCGATTTCGACCGGAGGCGTGGCCTCTGGCCCCGGTGAGGATCAAAATTGACCCCGCAACGCAGTCCAGACACATCCTGAGCCCCTCGCAGCAGGGATTCCTGAATAACCCAGGCCAAGAATAACTGCTGCGGCTCCTGAAGTCAAGTTTCTCAATAAGGCCCATCTTACACCTTGTCCTTCCAGACCTCTATGAAGTACTTCAGCGACCGGTCGTACGTTGCCTCCGCGTCCGGCGGGAAGAGACACCCGGGCAGTTCCTTCGAGCGCCAGTGGTACGCGATGCACTCGCAACACTTCCCTCGCTTTGAGCAGGAAGTGTAGGTGCATGTGCAGTGGGCGAGATTCCTCTCGATGTCGCATTCCATGCAAACCTCCGTGCACGACAGTTAGGTTGCCCTCGTCACGATCTCGTGTTCACCGGGGCCTGGTAGCTTGGCCTCGGCCAGCCGCAGAGACACCCCAAATGCCAGCAAGGCGAAAACCAGACTGATGGAGAAGACGGCGCGGTACGAGAACATTTGGGTGATCAAACCTCCCAGCGCGGGCGCCAGCGCCAGGGGAGACGAAATCGTGTTCATGAGGCCCACGTAGGTGGGCCGGAGGAGGGCGGGCGAAATGTCCAGCAGGTACGCGCTGATGCTGACCTTTCGAGCCGCGTCTGAGAACCCGTTCAGGACAAAGCACGACAGGAAAACGAGCAATCTCAGATCCACTTCACACAGACACTCGGGGAGCCAGAAGCTGAGAACCGGCGGGAGGGCGATGGGGCGCGACGGGACGAGAAACGAGCCCAGGGCGACAATGGGGGGAATCACGGCCAGCGCCGAGGAGGCTACGACAAGCACTCTCGACCCCTTCCGGTCGCTCAGGGTTCCCCACAGGGCGTTGGAGAGCATCCCGCTCAGCATCCAAAGGCTCACCATCACCCCCACCTGTGCAGTTTCCGCTCCCAGCACGGTGACAGCGTAGGTCGCGTAGAAAGGCAACGCCATAAGGCTCAGCGACGCCAGCACGCGCTGGGTGAAATACCTGCGGTAGTTCGTGTCCTCCTGCAGGATCCGGCCGCAGCTCCGAAGATGATCGCGGAAGCGCACGCGCGCCGGGCTCACCGGTTCGATGGGTTCCTTCACCATCGAGAAGGATGCGAGTCCAGCGACAGCGAAGACGGCGGTGAAACCGAAGATGACGCTGTAGTTGTGGGGAAATGCCAATCCGGAGCCGGGGGAGAGAACCCGGGCCACGACCATGCCTGCCCCGATTCCCAGCAGGCCGCCGATCAAACGCCGGTAGGCGAAGAAGCTGCCCCTCCGTTGCGGCGGGAACGATTTGCCCACAATGTCCATGAAGGAGATGGCGGCGGTCCCCGCACCCAGGCAGACACCCAGATAGCAGAGGAAAAACGCCCAGAACACGAGAGATGGGCTTCGAGCTCCAATGAGAAATACCGACACGGCTGCGGCGACCCAGGATGCGGCGCGCACGTACGCCATTGCGCGGTACAGGGGGAGCTTCCTCTCCCGGTGCTGAACGAGGTTTGAAACGAAGATCTGGGGCAGGTACCAGCCGGCCTCGAACAGACCGGCGACGATGCCGGCCAGAATGGGAGATTCGGTCAAAATGATGACGAACACGGGCAGAACCGTCTGGGAGTCCGCGAATGAATACGCGAAGCGCATGAAGATTCCGTTGAGCAGCCCCAGAGTGAAGTTGCGCCGGGAATGGGGGTAGCGTTTCGGAGTCTGCGGCTCGCGGTGTTCGATTGGATCCGGGTTTGCTGTTGTCATCCGTCGAATGATACCGGACGGGAGCAGCCGAGCCAAGTGATCTTTAAAGCTTGAACCACGAAGTCCACGAAGAACACGAAGGGGAGAACCGGAACCGGGGGATGGTCGGGGTGGAACCCGACCCTCCATATAGGCAATGCGCGCGTTCAGGCTGGAGGGACGGCTTCCACGCCGTCCACATCGGAGGTGGCTGGTGAGAAGTGCGCTCTGCCGTCTTGACGACCCCGCTGTTCTTCGTTAGCATCGTTGATTGTGGGGAACAGTGTCCCCGGGAATCACAGGGAGGCTCCTAATGGCCGTAGTCGAGTTCAGTATTGTCCCGGTGGGAACGGGTTCACCGAGCGTGGGCAGCTACGTGGTGAACGTGACGAAGATGGTGAAAGCATCGGGGATCAAGCACCAGCTGACACCCATGAGCACCATCCTCGAAGGCGACATGGACGAGATCCTGAATCTGATCGCCAGGATTCACAAGGATACTCTGACCCAGGGCGTCCAGCGGGTTCTCACATCCATCAAGATCGATGATCGGAGCGATAAGCCGCTGACGATGGAGGGGAAGGTGCAGCGCGTAGAAAAGGGACTTCAGAAATAGTCCCTAGCCTGGATTATGCATAAACTTT
>JAGLYR010000130.1 GCA_023132135.1 Candidatus Eiseniibacteriota bacterium
CGTGGGCCAAGTGGTTTGTGGGCGGGAAGTACAACATCGTCCACGACGCCCTCGACAAACATATGAAGACGGCGACAAAGGACAAGATCGCCTACATCTTCGAGGGCGAGCCGGGAGAAACCAAGGAGTGGACCTACGCGGAACTTTACGCCGAGGTCAACAGACTCGCCAACGCACTCAAGAGCCTGGGCGTCGGCAAGGGCGACAGGGTCGGCATCTACATGCCGATGCTGGTCGAGCTCCCCATAGCCATGCTCGCGTGTGCGAAGATAGGCGCCATCCATTCCGTCGTGTTCTCGGGCTTCAGCCCGATCGCCTTCGCCGAGAGAATGAACGACTGTGAAGCGAAGGTGGCCATAACGTGCGACTTCTTCTACAGGCGCGGCACGAAGGTCGCTCTCAAAGAGCAGATCGATGACGCTATGAAAACCGCCAAGACTGTCAAGCATGTCATCGTCTACAAGCGCACCGGCGACGACGTACCGTGGACAGAGGGCCGGGATCACTGGTGGCATGAGATCACAAAGGAGCATCCGGCGGAGTGCGAGACCGAGGCCCTGGACGCGAACGACCTCCTGTACATCCTGTACACGTCCGGCACCACCGGCAGGCCGAAGGGTATCCAGCATGCGCACGCGGGGTACGCGCTCGGAACCGCCCAGACTCTCAAGTGGGTATTCGATCTCAAGGACGATGACATCTGGTGGTGCGCGGCGGACATCGGCTGGGTCACCGGGCACAGCTACATCGTATATGCTCCACTGATCCTCGGCGCGACTTCGGTGATCTATGAGGGCGCACCGGCGTTTCCGGACGCGGACAGATGGTGGCAGATGATAGAGAAGCACAAGGTGTCGGTGCTCTACACGTCGCCCACAGCCATCAGGGCTCACATGAAACTCGGTGACGACTGGCCGCAGAAGCACCCAATGGAATCCCTGCGGCTCCTCGGTTCGGTCGGTGAGCCGATCAACCCGGAAGCCTGGATATGGTATCACAAGTTCGTGGGTCGCGAGCGGTGCCCCATCATGGATACCTGGTGGCAGACGGAGACAGGACATTTCTGCATCTCGCCGCTGCCGATCACATCTCTGAAGCCAGGATCGGCCACCAGGCCGCTCCCGGGAATCGTCGCCAAGGTATACGACGAGCAGGGCAAGCCGATCACGAACGCCGGCGGCAATCTGGTGCTGGAGAAACCGTGGCCCGGCATGCTGAGAGGCCTCTACAAGGATCCGGACAGGTACAAAGACGTCTACTGGAGCAAGTTCGCCGACACTTACCTGGCCGGCGATGTGACCAGGATGGACGAGGACGGCTACTTCTGGATTCAGGGCAGAGCCGACGACGTCCTCAACGTCGCCGGACACCGGATCGGCAACTCCGAAGTGGAGTCCGCGCTGGTGAGCCATCCCAAGGTGGCGGAGGCGGCGGTAATCGGCAAGCCGCACGACCTCAAGGGCGAGTCGCTGGCAGCCTTCGTGGTACTGCTACAGGGTGTTGAGCCGACCGACGAACTCAGGAACGAGCTCAGGGAACACGTGGGCAAAGAGATCGGGAAAATCGCAAGACCCGACGAGATCGGCTTTGTTCATGATGTTCCCAAGACGCGGTCCGGGAAGATCATGCGCAGGGTAATTCGCGCGAAGGCAATCGGCGAGGAAGTCGGAGACATCTCCACCCTCGCCAATCCGGAAGCCGTGGAGGAGATAGGGAAGGCCCAATAGACCCGCGAAGACCTGGGGCAGCCCGCAAAAGGGCTGCCCCGGCCTCTATAAGGAGATCTCATGGTAGAGCAAAAATCTCCCAACCGGTGGTTGATCGTGGTTGGAGCCATTTTGATCCAGCTCTGCCTCGGCGGCATCTACATCTGGAGCGTGTTCCGCAAACCGCTCGAGAAAGCCATCGAGGAGGGTGGACTGGGGTTGAGCCCGAGTCAGGCGACGCTTCCGTTCTCGCTCGTGCTCATCTTCTTTGCCATCGCCACGGTTGTCGGCGGCAGGTGGCAGGACAAGGCGGGCCCGAGGCTCGTCGCGACCGTGGGCGGCGTCCTTCTCGGAGTGGGTATGCTGCTGTCCGCGTTCGGGCACTCGTACCCCACGCTGGTCCTCGGCTACGGCGTCATCGGCGGCATCGGCATCGGGTTCACCTACGTGTGCCCGGTCTCGACAGGCATCAAGTGGTTTCCGGACAAGCGTGGTCTCATCACGGGCCTGAGCGTGGCCGGATTCGGCGCGGGTGCGCTGATACTGGCGCCGGTGGCAAGGAGCCTCATCGACAGCATCGGTATCTTCCACACTCTGGCGGTTCTCGGCTCAATCTTCCTCGTCGTGATCGTGGCCGCCTCGATGCTCCTGAAGAACCCGCCCGCCGGCTGGACTCCGGAGGGTTGGACCCCGCCCGAGACTGCACAGATGACACGCGAGGAATTCGGACCGGGGCAAATGCTCCGCACACCGCAGTTCTACCTCGTCTGGATCACGTACCTCTTCGGGGCTCTCGCGGGTCTCATGATCATCGGGCAGACATCTCCGATCGGGCAGGAACTCGCCGGCCTCACGGCCAGTACCGCCGCCGGTGCTATCATGCTCCTGTCCATCTTCAACGCAGCGGGGCGGATCTTCTGGGGTCGCGTGTCGGACTCGCTTGGAAGATCGAAGACGCTTTTCCTGATGTTCCTGATCTGCGGTGTTGCCATGCTCCTGTACAACGTGATCGAGGGATTTCCTCCATACTACTGGATCGGGGTATCCGTTGTCGGCCTGTGCTTCGGCGGCTATCTCGCCCTTTTCCCGGCGATCACCGCGGACTTTTATGGAACAAAGAACATCGGTGTCAACTACGGGCTCATGTTCATGGCCTACGGCGTCGGGGGACTCTTGGGCCCGCTCTTTGCCTCCAAGGTACTCGAGGCAACCGGCGGTTACTCGGTGGCGTTCATCGTGACGGGTGCACTCTGCCTGCTGGCTGGAGCAATAGCGCTTGTGACAAAGCCGCCGAAGATCGCAAGTACGTAGCAAGACTCTGAACAGACTGGACAGATGAGGAACGATGCCGGAATTCCCGGGTCTCTGAAGGTCCGGAGACTCGGGTTTTCCGGCTATGAGACGAACTTGGACCTGCCCAGCCTTCTGCCCTTGTCCACGGCCCACAGAATTTGTACCACGGGAGGGATTGATGAAGGATATGGATGCAGGTGAGACCGGAGACCGGGTAGTCGAGCCAGAGGATTCGCTGCCCGAGGTTACGCTGGAGCAGCTCCCGGAGAAGCTACGGGAGGCTGTCGCCAGGGCCGGGTGGGACAAGCTGCTCCCCGTGCAGGCCAAAGCAATCCCCTACCTTCTCGCCCACCGCGACCTGATGATCCAATCGCGCACGGGAAGCGGCAAGACCGGCGCGTACCTCCTCCCCATTATGGGGAGAACCGATCCTGAGCGCAGTACATGCCAGACCCTTGTGCTGGTTCCCACGCGCGAACTGGCTCAACAGGTTACGCAAGAAGCCCGGCTCTTGATCGGAGACACCGACGTGCGGACCGTAGCGGTCTACGGCGGCGTCGGGTACGGGCCCCAGCTGGATGCGTTTCGGAAGGGGGCACACCTCGTGATAGGCACCCCCGGACGCATTCTCGATCATCTGTTGAAGGGATCCCTCAAGCTGGAGAGTCTCCGAATCCTGGTCTTCGACGAGGCCGACCGGATGCTGTCCATGGGATTTTATCCCGACATGAAGCGCATCCAGGAGCACCTTCCCCGCCGTCGGATCAACGGGTACATGTTCTCAGCGACCTTTCCCCTTCACGTGATGGGTCTGGCGGGCGAGTTTCTTCACAGTCCGGAGACCCTGAGTCTCAGCCGGGACAAGGTCCATGTCACGGAGACGGAACACACGTGGCACGAAGTGGATCCGATGAAGAGAGACCGTGCTCTGGTCCGGGTCATCGAGATTGAGAACCCCTCGTTAGCGATTATCTTCTGCAACACCAAGGCCGATGCGCATTACCTGGCCATCGTGCTGCGGCGTTTCGGCTACGATGCGGACGAGCTGAGTTCCGAGTTGACCCAAGCCTCACGGGAAAAGGTGATGACTCGACTGCGCAAAGGTGAGCTGCGCTTCCTGGTGGCGACCGACGTGGCGGCACGGGGTATCGATATCCCCAACCTCTCCCACGTGATCCTGTACCAACCACCGGAGGATCCCGAGGCCTACATCCATCGCGCCGGACGCACGGGCCGAGTGGGGGCAAGCGGCAAGGCGATCACGCTGGTGGCGGGGATCGACGAGACCATCAGCATCAAGCACATCACCAAGAGTTTCGGGATCGATATGGAAAAGCGCGATCTCCCCAGCCATGCGGATGTCGCCGCCGTCGTTTCCCAGCGGGTCACGGCACTTCTGGAAGCCCGCCTCCGCTCCCGCGACAAACTCCAGACCGAGCGCATGCAACGGTTCCTCCCTCTGGCCCGCAATCTCAGCGAGTCGGAGGACGAAACCGCTCTTATCGCAATGCTTCTGGACGACTACTACCAGCAAACCCTTCACGGCCCCCTCTCCCTTCCCCCTGCGGCAGAGACAGCCAAACGGCCGGCCCGGTCGGACTCCGGGCGCGGAAAAGGAAGACCAGGAGGGAAGTCAACAGGCCGTCCCCACCGGCGCAGCGGCAAGAGCCGCAGCCGCAAGTAATGCGGGTGACATGGCATTAGAGGGGTTGAAGCCCCCGGAGGGGG
>JAGLYR010000131.1 GCA_023132135.1 Candidatus Eiseniibacteriota bacterium
GGCGGCTCAATGTTAGCCCCGGGTGAAGCGAAGCGGAACCCGGGGGGAAGGAGAAGAGGAAGGGAAGATCATAGTGGTATGAGGTCGTCTTCTTGTCCCACGGTTCCGCTCCGCTCCACCGTGGGCTAAGTTGAGTCGCCCCCCATCCGGGGGGCTTACCGGCAAGCGGGGGCGATTCGCCCGAAGGCCAAGTCTTCCACAGTCTTCTTGAACCTGGAGCATGAGTTGGACAGCCTCACGAAGTCCCGCTCGCGCCGCCCTCCCTTCGCCCGGATCAATCGAGCCAGAGCAGCTTTCTCGCGGACCGTCCACTCCTGAAGGTCCGGGAACGTGGCCACCAGCGGCGCGAGCCGCTCAAGACCGGTGATCTCGTCACGAGACCACCGTCTCCAGCCTTTGATGTTCAGAGTCCGGGCAACGTGCTTCACGGATTCCCGGATGGCCTCATCCCGCCTGCCGCCAAACCTGTCGGCGATGTACTTCGTGACAATGCGGCCAATCTTCTCCACCGGCAATTCTTCATAGCCATCCATTCTGTCGGGGTCGATGTGAAAGAAGACGTCGCTTTTCGACAAGCGTTTCAACATCCTCATCGGGGTACGGTAGGAGGAATCGGCCCGAACTCTCTCGAATTCCTCCTCGGCGAGTCTGCGGACCCGTTTCTTGACCGGCCGAAAGCCCAGCTTGTAGTAGAACCAGAAGGAGCCGGATTCGAGCGCTTCCGTATTGTCATCCCCTATCTGGTAGCTCCGCACCAGCAGCAGCCGCGCACCGAAATGATGGCAAAACAGCCGGAAGAACTCCTGGACAGTGAAGGGTGATTCGCCCCCGCGGTACGCAGGAAACACGTTGATGGCAACTTCGGCCCGCTCGAAGAGCATGGACCCTATGCCGTAGCCCACGGGCATCCCGTTTCGGACAAGCATGGCTCCCAGGTTGGATTCCAGCGGCAGACGAATGTCCATCTGGTTTCCCAGAATGGCAAGCTGCACTCCCCTGCCGGGTTCATACAGGTACACCTCGGCCGGATTGGAGTGGATGAGCGGATGCAGCTCACGCACCCGGACGCCGAGGACCTCCTTGATATGCCGAACGTAGGCCTCTCCCTGCTTGGGTGTCAGGAGGGTCAAAGGCGAAGGTGTTTTCGCAAGTTCCGCTCTGAGATCCTTCGTCCGGCCCGCCAACGGTTGTCTCTGGAAGAACACCTTCTTCCATGGTACACGTTTCAACGTCCTGGAAGCAGGGCAATCGGTTAACGTCCACCGGATCGGTATCTCGGCGGACTCAAAGAGATGCCTTTGGAGCATCGAGCCGAGGCCCGACCCGGAGAAGATCTTCAACAGAGCACCCAGATTCGATGGATCTCCGGGGCCGCGAGCGTACTCCAGCCACTCGGCGACATCGAGTGTCGACTCGTTGTCGAGGGTGTCGTTCTCCTGCCAGGCAACCAGAATCGACAGGAAATCCGCGATCGGATCGGTTTCCCGCTCGTCGTACTGCTCCCGGTCGATCTCCACGAGTTCCCCGAACCATTCGGACAGAGCAGCCGTCAATTCGTGGCTGAACTCGTGGAGAACCACGGTGTTCACGATTCCCGTATCCATGAGCTCCCTGACCCGGCGGTTGCGGGAGACGGCTTGGTAGAGATCGACCCTGGATCCGAAACCCCGCAGCTCCTTCTCGACCCGCTTCAGCACAAGCGAAGAATCCGGGTAGGTCCGCATGAAGCAGAGCGTATCGTGGTAGGTCTCGAGAGTATCCGCATCCTTGATCTCTCTGGTGGAGAGTTTCTCCAGGACGGCAATCTTGGCTCCTGTTGACTTCTGATCGAAGCGAGTCTTCAACTCCTCCAGCAGTTCAACCAGGGTTCCCGTCCGCTTCTTCCAGTACAGTCCCATGAATCGCACGGCCTTCCTCAGAAAACACAGGGAAACCAATCCACCGGATTGCCCCGGATCTTACGCCAAAGAGCCGGGGAGTCAAGAGGATAGCCTCTGAACAGGTCTATGCTCTGACCAGCTCAGAACCGAGAGAACAGCGCGGCCAGACTTCTCTGGAGAAATCTGACCAAATATGGTATAATTGTAGCCAGCGAAGTGGAAATCCGAGGTAACCGTGGGAAGAGGCCCGAGCCTATCCAAAGGAGTCGTCTCATGAGAATCGCTCTATGCGTAGTCACCGGTCTGCTGTTCGCGGCCACCGTTTGCCAGGCCGGAACAGTCGTTTTCGAAGAGAACCTCGAGACAGCCGGACTCACTATCGACCGGATGACGGACTCGTTTGTGGAAATCACCTATCGACTTGACCGCGTGGACATCGAAGACTTCGACCTGGGCGACCGGGTGATGCAGCAGGTTTCCATCCCGGGAATTTTCCTCCCGAACGACGAGGGCGCGCCCAACCTCCCCGGGATCGGGCGTCTTTTGGCGGTCCCCGAGGGCGCCACCGTTCAGTTGGATATCCTGTCGACCAGCACGCAGATCGTCGAGAACATTGACGTTCTCCCTGCACCGCCTATCCCCAGAGAAGACGACGATTCCCCCCTGACCTACGAGGAAGATCCTGCGATCTACTCGGTCGACGCTCTCTATCCGGTTCAGGCGGCACGAATCTCGGAAATCAAGAACATGCGGGGCGTGGATGTGGTCACCCTCGGCATCATGCCATTTCAGTACAATCCCGTCAGGCGGGAGCTCACCATCTATTCGGAGATCAGCGTGCGGGTGAGCTTCCAGGGAGGAGCGGGTCGGTTTGGCGAAGACCATCTGCGCTCCCGCCACTGGGAACCCATCCTCCAGGCAAACCTCTTGAACTACGAATCGCTATCAGAGATGGATTTCCCAACGCCCGACTCCAGAGACAACGAATACGAGTACGTCATCATCGTGCCGGACGATCCCCTATACACCGCATGGGCCGACAGCATCAAGCAATGGCGGACCCTCCAGGGAATCGACACGGGTGTCTTCACCCTCACCGAGACAGGGGCCACCTACGGCGAAATCGAGAGCTGGGTCAACAACGCCTATGGAACATGGAGCACGCCGCCCGTGGCCATCCTGCTCCTGGCCGACTACGTCACCAATGGCGGGACGACCGGGATCACATCGCCTCTCTATAACTCCTACTGTGTATCCGACAACATTTACGGCGATGTTGACGGCGATCACCTTCCCGACATCGTGATGGCCCGGATGACGGCCACTCCCTCTACGATCGAGCGGCTCGTGACCAAGGCCATCAACTACGAACGGAACCCTCCGACGAATCCCGATTTCTACCAGAACCCCATCATGGCCTGCGGATGGCAGACGGAGCGATGGTTTACCATGTGCACCGAGATCATCTACGGCTTCCTGGCCAACGTGCACGGGAAAACACCCGTTCGCGAGTATGCGATCTACGACGGGTATCCCGGCACCGTCTGGTCCACGAATTCCAATACCTACATGCTGCTGAACTACTTCGGACCCAGCGGACTCGGGTACATCCCGGCGACGCCCGAGCATCTGGACGACTGGGGCGGAAACGCCACGAGACTGAACAACGACATCAACTCCGGGGCCTTCATCCTCCAGCACCGGGACCACGGGGGCACGACCGGCTGGGGCGAGCCGGACTATGATATCTATGATCTCGGGGGTCTCACGAACAACGACTTGCCTTTCGTCTTCTCCATCAACTGCCTGACGGGAATGTACAACATGGGCGGCGACTGTTTTGTCGAGGCATTCCACAGGATGGAGCATGGCGCGCTGGGGCTCATCGGGGCCTCCGAGTCATCCTATTCTTTCGTGAACGATACCTTCGTGTTCGGCACCTACGACTGCATGTGGCCGGAGTTCGACCCGGGCTACCCGACCGAGGGCCTGGCCACCGACGGCAGTCTGAGACCCGCCTTCGGAAATACCTCGGGCAAGTACTACCTCTCGACGTCCAGCTGGCCATCCAACCCCGACCGCAAGACCCTCACCTATCACCTTTTTCACGCGCACACCGACGCGTTCCAGACTCTCTACTCCGAGGTGCCTCAGAACCTGACCGTGGATCACATGGAGGTCCTCCCCATCGGCGTGCCGAGCTTCGAGGTGACGGCGAACCTGGGTTCTGTAGTCGCTCTGACCATTGACGGCGAGATCATCGGAGTCGGCGAGGGAACGGGGGGGCCGGTCGACATCCCCATCACTCCGGTGATGTTGCCGGGGGTCATGAGAGTGACCGTGACCAAGGCCAATTACTACCGGTACTCGCAGGATGTGCAGGTGATTGTGCCCGAGGGACCATTCCTGCTTCTCGATCATAATGCGATGGACGATTCGGGCGGCGACGCCGACGGGATCGTGGACGTCGGCGAGCCGGTGGAGCTGGTCACGTTCCTCGAAAACCTTGGCTATGATCAGTCCACCAACACCGTCGGGGTACTGGAGAGTACCGGCGATGTGGTGTTCAGCGACGATACAGAGACATGGGGTGTGATCCCCTCGAACGAGACCCAGCCCTGTGACGACTCGTTCAAGTTCAATGTTGCACCCGGCACTCCGGACCAGACAGAGATCGAGTTCACCCTCAACGTGACCTGCGACGAGACAACCTTCGTCCAGGAATTCAGCTACGTTGTCGAGGCGCCCATCGTGGCCATGGTGAACTGGTGGGTCAACGATGATGCCGGTGGAGACGGGGACGGCCGGGCCGAGCCCGGGGAAACCGTGGATCTTGCCTTCCGCTTGAGCAACACGGGGCACGAGGATGCGGTGAACGTGACGGGCGTGCTCCAGTCATACTCCCATATGATCACTATCGATCAGAACACGGCGTTTGTCTCCGCGGTGCTGGAATCGTGGGAAGCCGATCTCACCGGTTACACCGTGACGATCGATCCCGATTGCCCCGAGGAAACGACCATAAACCTCCGCCTGAACATTTCCGCGAACTTCGGGTACCAGATCACGTTGCAATCGCCTCTCCCGGTCTCGCCTTTCTTTGACGAGTTCGAGGAGTTCCTGGGCTGGACCACCAGCGGCACGGCATCCACAGGCGACTGGTTGCAGGCGGACCCGGAGGGAACCATCTACAACAATGAGCCTTGCCAGCCGGAGGACGACCACTCCCCGGCGCCCGGACGGCACTGCATGGTCACGGGACCCATGGCGGGTACCAGCGCCGGCACGTACGACGTGGATAACGGCAGCACCATTCTCACCTCTCCGGTCTTCGACCTCTCGGGAGCGATCGGGGCAACGCTCGAATACTGGCGCTGGTACACCAACGACCTCGGTGAAGCGCCCGGCCAGGACTGGTGGACGGTCGAGGTCTCCAGCGACGACGGCGCGAGCTGGACTCATTTGGAGCACACCCAGGAGAGCGCCAACTACTGGCAGAAGTTATCGTTCCAGCTGGAGGACTACATCGGATTGACCGACCTGGTCCGCGTCCGCTTTACCGCCGCGGACGACGGCTCCCCTTCTCTGGTCGAAGCAGCTGTCGACGACATCCTTTTGTTCGCCATACGGGAGGATCCGACGGACGTTTCCGAAGAGGGGGACGTGGCCCGGGCGAGCCACGAGCTCATGCTCGCGCAGAACCGCCCGAACCCCTTCAACCCTGTGACGGAGATCACGTACGGAATCCCCGCGGGATCCGCTCCTGCCCGGGTCGTGATGCATGTCTACGATCTGAGCGGCCGGAAGGTCACAACCCTTGTCGATACCAACCGGGGACCCGGAACACATCACGTGACCTGGGACGGGAGGGATCACAAGGGGGCCGAGGTCGCCAGCGGGGTCTACTTCTACCGGATTACGTGGAACGGGGAGAGCGAGACCAGGCGAATGGTGCTGCTGAAGTAGGGGCGGCGGAGAATGGACATGGGCAGTCCAACCCAGGCTCGTCGGACCTTCGTGATTCTGGTTCTGGGTGTTCTGTGGACCCTTCCGCCGAGTCCTGCCGGAGCGGACTTCGCACCTGGCGGCAAAGGCGTTGTGATCGAGGACTTCGAGTCGGGCGGTGTTACGCTCGGCGGATATCCCGACCAGAACCAGCAACCCGACGATTGGGAGGTGACCGGCGCCAACGTCTACGAGGGCGCCTATGCCCTGCGCATCTACGGCAACTGCTGGAAGACACAGGAGATTAATCCCTGCACAATCGATGCTGAAACCGTCTGGCAGGTCGCCGTCCATGTTGAGGACAGGGGCGAAATGAGCGCCTTCGGCGTGAGCGACGGGGCCAACGAGCTGTTCTACGTTGTTGCCGGCACCGAGCTGCCGGCGCCCGCGAAATGGTGGACGGTCTACCAGGGGAGCTATCCCCTCTACGAATGGCATGCGTACCATCTGCCCATCGGGGAGGACTGGTACGCCACGTACGGCTACTATCCTGTCATCAGCAACCTGATCTACGTCAACGATGACGATGCCGCCCAAGCGGTCGTCACCCTCTTCGATGCCATCCTGGACATCACCGGGGATCTGCCCGTAGCGCCCGTGGTCACGGCCGGCTACAGCATCATCGAAATCCAGAAGATCAAGAGCGATCTCTACCGGGCGGATATCCAGTTCTACGGCGACGTGGTCGATCCCGATTCCGATAGTCACGACTTCCTCTGGGATTTCGGCGACAGCTCCTTCAGCATCGAACAGAACCCCAGGCATGAGTTCCTCGTACATGCCGACTACACCTACGCCGTGGGCTTCCATGCCGTCGACCCCGACGGCATGGTGGGTGTCGACACCTGCCATGTGAGCGTCGAGTCGGGGCCGGGTGAGTTGCCCATTACGGTCAACTTCGTCGGCGACGTGATGACGGCCCGTACGTACGAGAATCCGGGCGGCATCATAGAGACCTACGGTGTGGAGTACATCTTCACTCCCACGCTGCCGATTCTTGGGCAGGCAGCCGACGTGAGTGTGGCCAATCTTGAGTGTACGTACACAGACCAGGGCACGCCCCACCCCACCAAGTTCTACACCTTCCGCAGCCGGCCCGAGAACATAGCGGGTGCGGCCTACGCCGGCATCGACATCGTCACCCTCGCCAACAATCACATCCTGGACTACGGCCTGGAGGGGATGCTGCAGACCGAGTCCGTGCTCGACGCGGCGGGGATCCTGCACTCGGGATGCGGCATGAACAACACCTGCGCGCTCTTGCCCACATTCTGGACGGAACGCGGGTTGCGAATCGCGTTCCTCGGCCAGTGCAACTTCACTGAGCGCGA
Source organism: Candidatus Eiseniibacteriota bacterium (assembly GCA_023132135.1). GTDB lineage: Bacteria > Arandabacterota > Arandabacteria > JAGLYR01 > JAGLYR01 > JAGLYR01. The sequence goes on from JAGLYR010000131.1 coordinate 7,217, forward strand.
GTGGAACCACCAACCTTTCCCGGACGCGGGCGCCAACAAACCCGGGTTCGCCTACTTGATACCGAAGAACCTCGAGAAGGCCATCACCGCAACCCGTTCCCAGGCCGATGTGGTCATCCTGCAGCTGCACAGCGGCATCGAGTACGAGCCCGAACCGCCGCCGGGCAAACCGGGCGACGGCCGGCCCGCCGTGGAGGCAGCCGAGCTCGGGACCGCGAACCCTGTTTCCCGCTTCAAGAACGAGCCGACCTTGAGCGAGCGCGAGCTCCGGCGCCTGGCCCTGGACCTGGGAGCCGACATAGTCATCAATCATCATCCCCACGTATTGCAGGGTTTCGAATCGCACGGGGGCAAGCTAATCGCCCACAGCCTCGGCAACTTCATCATGGATCTGTCCTACGTCGAGACACTGCCCACGATGGTCCTGACTCTCGAGATCGACGCGGGCGGGATCAGCGGATACTACATCGTGCCGGCCTGGATCGACGACTACATCACGCAGCCCGCCACGGGCCGCCTGGGCCGCGAGATCCTGGACCGTATGGCCGACTACTCGCGGCCCATGGGCGCTCTGGTGGCGGTGGATCCGACAGCCATGACGGCAAGAGTCTATCCGGACCCTGCAGCTGCCGCGCCCGAGCAGAACCGGTATGGAATATCGGCCTCCATGCGGGTGGAGGATGGCTATGCCATCAGCGAACCGGTGGAGCTGGTTGGTCCCGGAACCCTGTCCCGGATCATCTCGGTAACGGGAGATGGCCTGGGCGCCTACGAGATCTGCTGGGGATGCGAGATCCTGTGGCACGGTGATTTCGAGGCGGAGGGTGCCACCCTCTGGGATACGAACACGAGCGACGAGTGGCTGGATGATACCGAGGCGTACTCCGGGCAGCGGTCGCTGGCGCTGCGGCGTGACGAGTACGATACGCAGGATGTGGGCACGGATCTGGAGAAACATCTGCCCTCCGATCCGGGCAAACGGCACTCCTTCACAGGGTACATGAAGGGGAACAACGCGGCGGGGGCCAACATCCTGGGCCGGTTCTACTCATCGCGCTACGGTGGGACCGTGCTCGGGGACACGGAGATCGGGCCGGAGCTCCACGGCACGAGCGACTGGTATGGCCAGTGGCAGAACATGGACACCCCCGCCAACGGATACTACTTCGAGGTGCGTTGCACTCTGTCCCCGCCGACCTCCGGTGAGGGAAGAGCATGGTTCGACAACCTCAGGTTCATAGAGTGGGAAACCTGGCAGAGCGGCGCGCCGGGGCTCCAGATCGATCACCCCAACAACTACCGTTTCGTGCAAATCCGGACCCCCGACACCGGTGTGACCACGATTGATGTTACCTACGAGGAGACAAGCTACAGCACCTTGACCGCTACCGTGCCGGATCGGCCGCGGGAAGAAGCGCGGGGATGCCTGCGACAGAATTATCCGAACCCGTTCAATCCCACCACGACCATAGTCCTGGACGCGCCGGCTGGGGACGGTATGGTACGCGCCAGCTTGACCCTCTATGATGTGCGAGGCCGCAAGGTCGTGACCCTGTTCGCTGGAGCCCTGCCCTGCGGCAGCCAAAGGGAGTTCGTCTGGGACGGCACCGACAGCAAGGGCGCGGCTGTAGCGAGCGGAGTCTACTTCTGCCGGTTCACATGGAACGACCGGAGCGAGACCAGGCGGATGGTGCTGCTGAAATAAGGGCCAAATGCAAACCAGGTTCTTCCGATGCCCTTTTCCAGAAGCCCGGGGGATGGGAATCGAAGCTCTTAACAAAGAGATCCGAACCTGCATCAGGTGCAGACTGGCCGAGACCCGCGGGAAGGCTCTCTGCGGGGAGGGCAATCTGCAGGCGAGGCTCATTCTCATCGCCCAGGCACCGGGAGAAAACGAGGACCGCGAGGGGAGGATGTTCATCGGCCCTTCGGGAAAAGTGCTGGACGAGCTGCTGAGACGGGTGGGTGTGGATCGCGGCGAAGTCTACATGACGAATCTCGTGAAGTGCTTTCTTCCCAGGTACAGGAAACCCAAGAGGGACGAGATTGAGAGTTGCAGCCGGTACCTGGATCGGGAGATCGAACTGATCGGCCCCAAGGCTCTTGCCCCGCTGGGCTATCACGCCACGCGGTACATCCTGGAGAAACACGGCCTTCCCATTCCGCCGAAAGCGGATTTCCGAAGTGTTTATGGCAAGGTGTTCGAGGGCGACGAAAGGCAAATCCTTCCTCTCCAGCATCCCGCCGCTGCCCTCTATGATCCGTCGATCATGAACGTGATGGTCGAGAACTACGCCAGAATAAAGGTATGGATTCGGCAATAGTCGGAGCCAAGAGACTGATACCCGCACCGGCTTCCGGCCGCTGGTGGGAAATGCGGGCTAGGTTCATCAAGGGCGACAAGGCTTGACTCAGCGGCCGGGCTATGATAATATTGTAGGAGTGGACTGGGATTTCGTGTGACACGAGTGTTGCGCGCCCATACATGGGCGCGCTCAACAAAAGGGAGGTATCTATGTATCGTCTTGCTACTGTTGCAGTTATCGCTCTCGGTCTGTTAGTCGGCTCGGTGCCTGCCGCCGCTATCACCTACACGACCACGATCAATGGCACCGCGACGCTCGGCTACGATGCCGATCCTAACGGCATCTACCCGGATCCCGCTGGCTACGGTGAGTTCGGCCTCCTTGAGGGAGACTACGTTGTGACGACGGAGGGATTCCCCCCACCGGAAGCCGGCTACTTTAACTGGTACGTCGATCCTACCCTCTACGCATACGGAACACTGCTCGGGCCAGTTAGGGATGTCAACGCTAACGGGAAAAACACCAGGGGGTATGCGGTCGAGCTCGTAGTCAACGATCTGGGTATTGTCCTGATGATCGACGGCGGGATTGTCGGCGGGGCAAGCTGGGAGGATCTGGGATACGTCTACGTTGCCGGCAAGGGCATCTACATGACCACGATGATCACGCCCGATAGCTTCTTCCCGCCCGATCCAGACCGGCTCTGCGGCCTGTACGAGGGCGACTATGAGCCCGACGGGCAGTACGATTTTGTCCTCGAGATCACGGGAAGCGGAGGCGCCCACCACTTCATAATGAACCTTTACCGGTCGGCGACCTGGATGGGGATGCAGGGAACCGGTGTCCCCTCACGCTTCGCGGACTGGCTGGCAATCGTGCTGCCAGGCATTCCCGAGGACCTGCTGGATCAGCTGAGGATCGTGGACCTGACTCCCCTCATCGGTCTCGAGGCCATCATCGGCGATCTCGGCGGGCCGATCCCGGGGAACGACCTGGAGATGCAGGGAACGTTCGGGTTCACAATCCTGGCGGAGTGCACGGGCGCAAGCGCCGTGGACGCCACGACCTGGACGCGGGTAAAGGCACTCTATCACTAGTCTGCACTGTGTGCAAACTATCCCAGATTCGGGGCGGGGTACGGACCCGCCCCGATTGCTTTTCCCTTTCGTGTTCCCGGATAGAGGCTTGCCGGCGAGTGAAAGCAGTGGGGGGTTGAAGCCCCCGGAGGGGGCGGCTCAATGTTAGCCCCGGGTGGAGCGAAGCGGAACCCGGGGAACAGGGAAGCGAGACCACCCCCGAGATCGCCCCTCCCCAAAGATGCCTCCGGCGGCAGGGTCATAAGACCATTCCACAGATCAGGCGTTTTCGGGGACGCAGCCATCTGCGTCCCCGAAACTCCCTTTCCCCTCCGTCCAGTCTACCTGACTCTCACGATTTTCCCGCTATAGACGCGCGCTCCAGCCTCCGCGCGGTAGAAGTACATCCCCGGCGCGGGCTCGCAACCGCCTGCAAGCTTCCCGCTCCACCGGACAGTCCACGTTCCGCCGGACGTTGCGCGTCCCTCGGACGTCCACACCCGCCGTCCCAGCAGATTGTAGACACTGAGTGTAACGGGAACCTCGCCGTCCAGGCCATCGAAGCTGAAGGCCACTCCCTCACGCCACGGGTTGGGCCAGGCATCACACCGGATTCCTGCAACCCTCGGCTCGGGCGCGGTGGCCGTGACCTCCAGCAGCATGCATTCGTACAGACCGCCCTCCGTGCAGGCGAAAATGGCGAGCGTGTAGATGTAGGGATCGTAGCGCATCCGGTGGATCGTCCGGCTCGGCAGCCCGGTGTTGAGAGTACCGGTGATTGTGCCGTCCTCGCGCGCGCGGTAGATCCCGTCCATCATGGTGCCAATGAACAGGAAAACTCCATGACCATCTGCCGTGTAGTCCTGGAGAAGATCCGTCGGAAGGAATATCGTGCTGAGCCGCATCCAGCTCGCACCGAGATCGTCCGACCGGTACAGGCCGTCCGAGAATGTCCCCATCCCCTCGACAAGGTAAACGAAGGGCGTGTTCGACGGACCTGCCTGCGGCCACATGGATTCGATGTCCCTCACCGGGAGCTCCGGCACATCCACCGCCAATCCCCAGTGCATCCCGGCGTCGGTCGTCCGATACAGCCCGCGGTCCGTTCCTACCATCAGGATATTGGTGTCTGACGGATGGAACCATATGCAGCGCACCGTGTCCGGAAGGATCCACGAGCCCAGCTCAAACCAGTCCGTCATGTTGTCCGACGCAAACAACCCGTCATGGTTGCCACAGAAAAAGAGATCCGGGACCAAGGGGTGTTCCTCGATAAAGAAGGGCCTCGCGCACCACCAGCTGGCAACCCATTCCTGGGACTCGTCGCGCCAGTGGTAGATGCCGTCGGACTCGCACTGCCCGGAACCTTCCGAGTACGCGCAGTAGAGATCGCCGAGGTCATTCTCGTACCAGGTCACGGTACCCTCGATACGCGCCGTGGCGACCACGTCCACGTCGCCGTCGTTGTCGAGGTCGCCCGTAGTGATACCCATCGAGCCGCCGGCCGCATCATCGATCACATGCTTCTGCCAGCTGAGGCCGGACTCCCCGCGCGCCTTGTACCAGGCAACCACCCCGGCCGCCCTCCCGGCCGCAACGATGTCGGTCCGGCCGTCGCCGTCAAGATCTCCGGCGGAGATCGGGCAGGCTTCTTCCAGGTTACTGTCTATCACGACGCGCGTCCACATGCCTCCCACCTCGTCGGGCGGCAGGTAGACGACGACCCAACCGGCTTCCTTGGCCGTGACGGCAACCTCAGCCATCCCGTCGCCCACAAGGTCCCCGCACCACACGTTGACGGGCCCATCGATGTCGTCATCGATGAAGTGCTTTGTCCATGACATCGGATCTCCCGGAGCTCCTTGCTCGTACCACACGACATGGTCCGCGTCGCGACCGGCGGCAACGATGTCCAGGTCGCCATCCCCATCCACATCGTACGCGAAGACCCCCTTGACTCCCTCGAGGCTGTCGTCAACGCAGTACCCGGCCCACAAACCGCCGGGAATGGGAGGCGCCTCGTACCACATCACGGTGTTGACGTCCATTCCCCCGGCAACGATGTCCGGGCGGTCGTCGTCGTTGATGTCTGCAATGAAGACACCCCGCGGGCCGCCCAGGAAACCAACGTGATGCCTGATCCAGGAGATCGGCTGGCTGAAGGGCACATTCTCGTACCACACGATTTCGCTCTCGTCGCGGATCGCAACGGCAAGGTCCCGGTGGCCGTCTCCGTTCAGATCGCCTATCGCTACCTCCCGGGCGCCTGCCACGGGCGATTCAACTTCCCACCGGTTCCAGAACGGACTCACAGTCTCAGGCAGCGGATTCTCATACCAGACAACACAGTGGCCGGGATCCATGGCCGTCACTACAATGTCGGCATAGCCACTGTGATCCAGATCGCCGACGGCCACACCGGTGGCTCCCCCCAGGAGCAACTGATTGACGGGATGCTTCACCCATCCCGATCCCTCGAGGTTCAGGATGGAGTAGGCCCCAAGGCCGGGGTATTCCAACCCCATGCCTTGCCACCCGGCGGGGCCGTAGCCGCGGAAGACCCCCACCTCGGTTCCGGCGTATCCGGTTTCACCATCGAACCGGATCTCGTACGTGGGGTGGTCCGTTGTATCAATCGGGACATGATACCATTCGTAGGCAACAGAAGTGGAGACGGGCAGGAGCAGCAGCGCCAGGCCAGTGACAAGAGGCAGGATTCTCATGAGAACACCTCCGTTCATCTTGGGGCGGTTGTTGTACGGGTTTCGATCCATTACATCATGCAGCAATGGAGTCCCTTGCATCACCTCCTCTCAGATAGCACAGCTCTACGCGGGAGCGAAACGCACTCTCCCCCTTATTCAGATTTCGCAGCGGGCGGCAAAATCTAACATACTTTCTCGTCTATTTGCGGGAACCCGCGGAAGAAGAAGGGGAAGGGGAGATCATAATGGTATGAGGTCGTCTTCTTGTCCCACGGTTCCGCTCCGCTCCACCGTGGGCTAAGTTGAGTCGCCCCCCATCCGGGGGGCTTGCGGGCAAGTGAAAGCAGTGTGGGTTAAAGCCCCCGGAGGGGGCGGCTCAATGCTAGCCCCGCGTGGAACGAAGTGGAACCCGGGGGGAAGAGCGACAACGCCCATTCCACTCTCGCACTCTCGCCCGTCGTCCCCGCGAACGCGGG
>JAGLYR010000132.1 GCA_023132135.1 Candidatus Eiseniibacteriota bacterium
TCCCCGCGTGCGCGGGGATGACAATCGCACTCGCCTTGTCGCGCACTCTCGCACTCGCTACGCTAGGGTCAGTTGCCCGTAATCCCTGCGCCATAGATAATGAGTTGTTTCCTTTCCACCAGGGACCAGCCACCGTTTTTCCAGTCGAACTCCTCGTAACCCTCCGGCATGGGATTGACCCGAATCGCCACTACGGCACGGATGGACGGTCCGGCATTGTGGTCCCTGGCATCATCGTAGTCGTGTCCGTCCTCGTAACCGGAGGGCGAATAGCTGGAACCGCGATCGGGAGCCCCCGGGGAGGTCGGTGGCACGACCAGCCGGTACGGCCCCTCGCCTTCGAGCCGGACCGAGGTGGGGTCCAGATGCGCCTGGTCCAGTTCACTTCCGTCACGGCCGTAGGCAATCATGAGCCTTGCCTCACCGGGGATGGTCCCGCCATCCACCAGATCCCCGGGGATGTGCTCCTCGCCGGGGTAGGTGACGAAACCCTGATCCGGATCGCCGAAGCTTCCAGAATCCAGATTGGCGCAGTAGAGTCCCGGCGGGTATGCCTTCCTGATGGCATCAATCTCGAAATCCCTGGCGTACCCGTCCGGGGCAATGAAGGTCACCGTCGTGGCGCTGCCGAGATCCGCGCCCGCTGCCGTCAACAGATTCTCGACTGTGACACCGCGATACGTGGCGTAGAAGTCTGACCGCTGCGTGTGGGAGTTCATGAGAAGAAACTGCTCGTGCACTTCCCGTGTGACGATCTCGTCGCGGGTGATCGTCCGGACCGGTACGATGGGCTGTCCGGGCTTGCTGCCCGGGTCGCCCGGATACCTCAGTTCAGCAAGCTCCGCGGTGTTGGCAAAGCCGTCACCGTCGGAGTCCAGGTTCCGGATGTCCCGCAGGGCCTGCGTGCTTCGCCCGGCCCACCCATAGTCCAGACCGAATGGATTAAGAGTGTTCTCGTAGCTCCCCGGGGCGCCGGAGACGATGGATGCGTCCGGATATGGAACCAGATGGCAGTACGAGCAGGGGTTGAGCTCGAGCGTCCTCTCCCCGTCGTCTACGACTTCCCCTCCCCGGTGGCAGGTCCGGCAATCGTCCACCCGCGATCCCGCGGCAGCCGGATAGACGGCGATCAGCCCGTTGCTGTCCGCGTCGTTCTCGTGCCCCTTGTAGGACAGAGATGATACAGGTTCTGGACCCCTGGAATCCGTGGATTCGTCACGATCACAACCAATTGCTACTGCGAGCGCAATAGTAAACCCCACCCCCAACACAGCCAAGTACCGTCCCACAGCTCTTCCCCTCATCCCCACCATGCTACCGCGTAACCAGGATTTTCCCGACTCTCCGGCAATCGCCCGTTCTCACATCGCAGAAATACACTCCGCTGGCCACGCGACGTCCGTCGTCGTCTTGCCCGTCCCACACAACAGTATGCTCGCCGGCCATGTGGAAACCGGTTGCCAGAGTCCGTCGTTTCCGCCCGGAGACGTCGTAGATTGCCACTTCTGTCTCGCCCGCGTGGGGAACGACAAAAGCGATATGTGTCTCCAGACTGAACGGGTTCGGATGGCCGGGTCTGAGGGCGAGCGACGCATCGGGTTCCCGGAGTTGACCCTCAGTACCGCTGGGCCTCGTGTACAGCGACGCCGTGACCTCCAGTTCCTGTGTCAACACCACGGATTCGCTGTTGGAGAACACCGCGCACCATGGCTCCGACGCAGGCAGCACGAAATCAACCGTATCGCCTGAGCTGTCCCGCCGGATTTCGAAGGCGTCGAAGCTTTCCCCTGCGATGTAGGAATTGAAATTCACCTCGTTGCAGATAAAGAAATCGATATGCCCCGGCGAGATCGGTTCCGAGAAACGGTTGCGATCATCGAAGTTCTTGCCGTAGAGAACTTCCGACGGCACACTGTACTCGACGACAAGCCGGTAGTCGTCTGTCGGGTTTGCCGGAAGAGTGTCGGGAGAAACACCGGTCACGGGAATGGTCCCGGGCAGGGTAACATTCCACTCGTAACGCACACCCGCCACGCTGCCGGTGATGATCGTCTCCAGACCGACGGGAGGATAGCCCCCAATGCCGCTGGCCGCGCGCGCATCAAAGTCGCGGTTGTCACCCAGGAAAAAGCGCTTGTGCCCATCGCGCCCGGTCCAGCCCGCGGTCGATCCCCAGATCGCCACGCACGGCTCACTGAGTATCTTGATTTTCACGCCATCAACCGGATGCCCCTCACTGTCGGTGACGTTCACGTCGAGCGTACACACGTCCGTGTACCGTTCCGTGGTATCCCAGATGAAGCTGTCGCCGCGCCAGCTGAATACGGTTGCAACGTCCCATCCCCAGTTCTCGTAGCCCTCCGGGTAATCGATGAAGGTGTTGACCGGTTCCCAGGCAATCCAGCGCCTCTCCCAGAACTCGTTGATCTTGTGGTTGTCGCTGTACATTGCAGTCACGGCTGCAGGTATGAGCGCAGCCCGAGCGGCAGCCGAAGTCAGATAGGAATGGACGCTGCAGGTGCCGATGTGCTGGTGATATATCCGGACAGGTTGGTCGTGATGTGGATTCGACTGGAAGGTCATCACGTCCTTGATCCATTGCGTAAGGGCGCCGACCGCTCCATTGTCAACTGTGTTCTGTTGGCATTTCCACAGTACCGAACAACTCTCCAGACATGTTCTCAGAAGCGGATAGCCGGTGTCGTTGTGATTCATCAGGAAGTCCCGCCAGAACACACCCGTTGGTGGATCTGCGGGGAGCCCGGTGGCGGGGTTGATGTAGCCCGGCGTTTCCTTGTGCAGTTTCGGATGGACGATGTGCCAGTAGTAGATGTCCCGGGGCAGCTCGAGCTCCACCACATCCTCGCCCTCAAGGACTCTGTACAGAACAGTCGAGTAGTAGTCCTCGCCACCGTAGTCGACGATATCCGCGTAGTCGAGACCGGAATCGATGGCATACAGTGATTCGACATTCTCCAGCAACACGTCGGTACTGCCCGAGGCAGAGAGTATCTCCGGAGCAATGTGAGCTACCTCGAAGCAGATCTCATCGATGTACGGGTACACCGCGTTGATGATCAGAGCCGCGTGGAGATTCTGGCTGGTCTCATCGAGTCTCCGGAAATTGTCCCTCAACGCAGATCGAAGCCAGCCGGGGGCAATAGCCACGGCGGCTTCGGCATCCGGCGTGAGATTGTCGCACGCCGGTACCACTCCAATAGAGCACGGCGAGGATTCCAGCGAAATGTGACACTGCTCCCCGGCCGGTACAAGGTCCGTGAACGACACGGAATCCACGAGTATCCACTGTGCGTTGAGACCGGTTGCGGCAAAAACCGAACACAACACAAGAGAAACAACCGCCGCCTTCGGAACTGGCAATGTGATGTTCGTTGTCATCACCCCCATCATTCGGCTACTTCAACAACAGGCACTTCCTGGTGACACTGGAACCGTTGACCGTAACCCGGTAGAAATAGAGACCGGAACTCGCCGCCCCGGCGTCCCAGGCAACGGAGTGGCTCCCAGCCCGCTCGTCTTCGTCAACGAGGGTCTCGACCAGCTGACCCCTGAGATTGTAGATCTGCAGCGATACTCTGCCCGCTTGCGCCAGGCTGTAGGAAATGCTGGTGACCGGGTTGAACGGGTTGGGATGATTCTGGTGGAGGACAACATCCGCAGTCGACGGTCGTGGCGCCGTCTCTTCCTCGACACCGGTCGTAGCAAACTTGCAGGTGAAGACAACTTCTCTTGTCTCCCCCTCCGCCAGCGACGGCTGTCCCTGGTGCCAGACGTACATGAGGGCGAAGTCATCTTCCACGACCGTCGTCATGGCATCCGTGTAGATGATCTCGACCTCTTCCGCCCGGAAGGGCAGGATTGTTGCAGGGTGGCGCTCACCCCACTTGCTGGTGAAGCCGGGGTTTCCTTCCCGATTCATCGTAATCCTGAAGGTGACCGTATCCCGTTCGGCTCTTCCACTGACAATCGTCAGTTCGCTCTCGAAGAGCGGCTGCTGGAAGACGCCGTCGTTGGACATGGTCATCTGCATTGCAGGATCGCCGTAGAGAGCTGAGCCGTTGAGATCCGGAGGATTCGTTCCGGGCGTGCCGTTGATGATGTCGAACTGCAGCGCCTGATTTCCAAGGAAGAAGGCCTCCGCCCAGGTGTATCCTCTTGCCACCCTGTAGAAGTACGCTTTGGTTGCCCCGTGCTGGCAGGAAGTCGAACCTTCAGGGATGACGTAGCCGGTATACTGCCGCGCCGCGCCGGTGCGAATCCAGGAGGGCGGCATGGAACTGCTCGACAGGATCTGGCCGATGTTGCAGTTGCCGAGACCAAAGTAGATCTTCGGATTGGACGAATTGATGTTGATGTTGGGCAGCCCACCGTGCGGGTCTCCATAGACCTGAACATCGCTGGAGCGGAAGTATCCCTCGAGATCCGTCGTCGGGTAGTGCAACTGCCACACATCGTGGCCGCCATGCCCGCTGGTGTAGAAGATATCGACCGGGTCGTAGTTGAATATGTCGATACCTTCGTTGATCATGGTAACGAGCCATTCCGTTCTGTCGGTGGGGCCGTCGGTGTGGGTGGTTGTCGTCAGGGACTCAGGGGACTTCACGTAGTAGAGACCATGGGTGCCCTCGCTGGTGCCAATCCCCTGGGTGTAGTACGCCAGGTCACAGGATGCGGTCCCGCCAAGAACGGTTTTTATCTCAACCCCCGCGGGATCGGAGAAGAGACCCATGGCATCGTCAGCATCGTAACCGGTAACGATGCCCCAGATGGCATCGCAGTAGGGATCGTCATCCAGGGCTCTTGTGAAAGGCCAGATGCTGTTTGACACAAAACTGGGCGAGGCAACAAAAATCTTGCAGACGAAGGCGATGTGCGTTGGCTGATAGGCCGCCACATCCGCCAGCACCTCGTCGAGGGCAACCGACCAGATAAACAGTTGGGCCGAGTACTTCGCCACGAGTGCATCAGCCACAGCTTTCCAGTTGGGACGATTGTAGTTCGACTCTTTGATGACCACCGCGTAGGCAAACGGTTCTACCCTGTCCATCGCGGGATTCCCGTTCCAGGAATGTGCGCCGCCCAACTCCTGCGCGTGGGCAGGCGCGGTGCAAAGCAGCAACACGGGTACAAGAAGATAGAGAACCAGTCGCTTCCGCATCATTTCCTTCCTCCTTCGCTCCCGGACCTGTTAGAGATCAGGCGACACAGCCTGAGGATTACTCCGTCTGCAATTATAGCACAAATGCAGACATAACGCCAGAGGCAGTTTCACGCATTCATTCCCGGCGGGTTCCCCCCTCACCCCACTTCGGGCTTTCCATCCATGCCCTCTCCCTGCCTGCGTACGCCTGTGATGGGATCGACCCTGTGGATCTGATCCCCGGGGACGAAGAATGCACGGGCGTGACCCTCGACGGGGCAACGTTAGGCGCCTACACTCTGGCAGAGCTGACCGCTGTGATCAACGGCGAGGCGTTTCTCTACACCGGCTACGGCTGGATTGCATCCGCGTTCCAGAACTACCAGGTGGATGTGGGTGGAAAAGCCTCGTTGACTCTGAGCCTCTTCAATCAGGCAACGCCGGCCAACGCAGAAGCACTCTACAATGATCCCCAGAGCGGGAGCGGTGATCCGGTGACCGGCTGGAGCGGAAACGGGGATGCTCGTATGACATCCGCCTTCGGAGTGACAACCCTTCAGTTCTGGGAAGAGTGCCTGTTCGGCAAGGTGCTTGTCATGGCACAGGGGCAGGCGGCGGTAGACGCTGTGCGGTGCCTGGCGGAGAAGGTGGTTACCGACATTCAGGGGCAGACACCTTTGGATGTTGAGACCTGGACGGCGATCAAGGCCATGTACAGATAGGAAGCCGGGTTCCGCCAAGGGCGGGGCGAAACGACGCAGATGCGTATCGCGGCGAGGAAAGAGTTGGGGCGACTCGGTGGGTCGCCCACTTTCATACAGGGGGACACCAATGAAGAGCGACGGAGGAACCGGAAAGCGGCGACCGAAAACAAAGCACCCGGGGTTCGGGATTGCCAAGCGGACGGACGGCGTCACCCGCCGGAAGTTCCTTCGGAACACCGCAATCGTGACCGCGGGAGCCATCGTTGGGCCGAAGTTCTATGTCCCGGGCTGGGCACAGACCCGGGCCAAATCCAAGATCGTTCGCGCATTCCATCCGGATGCCACCACCGGCTGGTCCCAGGTCAATCAGGAACCCGTCACCATCATGGTTCACGCCGCGGTCTGTGAGCTCACGGGTATCGACAACACGGCCGACGCATGGAAGAGTCTGTTCCCTGGAATGACGACTGCCAGCAAGGTTGCCATCAAGATCAACCTGGCCTGTGGCGACGTTCCGACCCATCCGGAGATGGTCAACGCCATCATCGACGGCCTGCTGATGATTGATCTGGAAGGGGGACCGCTGCCGGAAGAGAACATCATCGTTCATGACATGGACAACGCCTTCTTCTGCGCCCAGACCGGCTACGTCCAGAACTGGGGTGGCCCCGGCGTTCAGTACGTGGGCACGGACCATCCGAGCCTGGGCTGGGACAATGCCTATGTTTTCCCCATCAGCCATCCGCACGGCTCGATCACGAACCACAAGCCGTCCAAGATCATTACCCAGCACTGCGACTATTTCATCAACGCGGCGGTGATCAAGGACCACTCGGACTCCGACGTTACCCTCTGCCTCAAGAACCACTACGGGTCCTTCAGCAACGTGCCCATCTCCCAGCTCCACCAGCATGGGTACTACGGGGATGGACACACGCGAGGAGAGCCCGAGTTCAATCGTCTGCTGAGAGATGAGCTGGGTGACAAGACGAAGCTATGGCTGATCGACGGGACCTACGGATTGTTCGACGGAGGTCCCGGCTACGTTCCCCCATACCACACGCCGCCCAACTGGGCATACAACAGTGTAATCGTCGGCTTTGACCCTGTGGCCATCGACCGGATCGGAACGGAGAAAATCAACGAGGAGCGGATCAAACACAAGGACGATCCCATTCCACCGAGTCCGCTCATTCTGGATCCGAGCCACGTGACTGCAGCGGCGGGTGCTCCTTACGACCTGGGAACTGATGATCCGGGCAACATCGATCTGGTGGAGTTCGATGCTTCGGCCACGACGGGAGTCGATGACTTCCGGCCCGGCCCTGGCCGAGAGCCGCTCCTGACGACGTACCCCAACCCCACCCGCGCTGTGTCCAACGTCCGTTTCAGCTGTCCTCGTGACGGAGATGTGGAAATGGTGGTTGTGGATGTCCGGGGACGGCTGGTGCGCCGGATCGCCCAGGGCCGCTACTCCCGCGGCATGCACCACCTGCAGTGGGACGGACGAGACGAGGGGGGAAGAGCCGTGGCCAGCGGCATATACTTCTGCCGTGCGGACATCGCCGGCCGCCGCCGGCAGCGTAGAATTGTGGTGTTGAGGTAGGGGCTCAAAATCTTCAACCACGAAGTGCACGAAGGGTAGTTCCTCCAAGGGAGCGGACATGGGTCCGCTCCCCTAGCTGTGCAAGATTCCCCTCAAGTCGTTCCGCCCTCCACCCGATCCTCTCACTTGTATCTCCGGGGCGGAAGTGGTGGTGGGTATCCTTCCTGCAACACAAACGAACCTCCCGGACCAGACACTCAACTCATCTAGCATCAGAGGAGGTAGTCCTATGCCATGCCTGGTCGTTGCGAGTACATTGATCTTCATTCTCACCGTCGTCGCTCCCGGTCCGTACGAAACGTCTATTGCCGGCGACGCGACAAATCACACTCCGACCGTCCTCACGGTCCCGGTCGGCGTCGAAGTTCATCCCGTCGACTTCGCTACTCCGGCTGATCCGACCGACTGGGATTTCGCTATCGAGAATCTCGCCAGAAACATCGCGCTGGACATGGAACTCCGCTACCAACGCTCACTGGCGGAAATTTCCAGAGAACCGGTACGAACCCCCGCTGAGTGCCCCATCCACTGAGAGCTTTATTGGTTGACGACGCGCTCCCGTCACGCGACCATGCAGGGAATTTCGCTTTCACAGGACTCCTCACATCACAAGAGGTGTCCCGAGTGGATCGCTTTGCCGGAAGGGGGCAAACACCGATGAAATGCCACGAGGTCGACTACGAGATCTTTGGCAACGACATGCAGATCGTGGAGATTGAGCTGGACAACGGCGAGACCGTGATCGCTGAGGCAGGCGCCATGAACTACATGGACAGCGGCATCACGTTCGAGGCGAAGATGGGAGACGGGTCCACACCCAACGAAGGTCTGATGGGAAAGCTTCTGAACGTGGGCAAGCGGGTCCTCACCGGAGAGTCCATCTTCATCACCCACTTCACCAACTCGGACAAGGGCAAGCGGCGGGTTTCCTTCGCCGCCCCCTACCCGGGCAAGATCGTCCCGATCGACATGAACCGGATCGGTGGTGAGATCATCTGCCAGAAGGACGCCTTCCTGTGCGCCGCCAGTGGAACCAGCCTTGGAATCGCCTTCAACCGCCGCCTGGGCGCCGGGTTTTTCGGGGGCGAAGGCTTTATCCTGCAGCGGCTGCGGGGCGACGGGATGGCCTTCGTTCACGCCGGCGGGACCGTCATTCAGAAGGAGCTCCACAACGACACAATCCGGGTCGACACCGGATGCATCGTCGCCTTCATGCCCGGCATCCAGTACGACATCCAACGGGCGGGCGGACTCAAGTCCATGTTCTTTGCCGGGGAAGGACTCTTTCTGGCGACTCTGAGCGGGACGGGGACCATCTGGCTTCAGAGTCTCCCGTTCTCCCGAATGGCCGACCGCATCCTCGCGCATGCGCCACGCGCCGGCGGAAAACGCCTGGGCGAAGGATCCGTCCTCGGCAGACTGGGTGGCCTCATCGACGGAGACCGGTAATTGCGCTTGTGCAACTCTAGTCGCGAGAACGCGTCGTGCAGGTGCAGCCCTCAGGTCTTCCGTCTCCTCCAGAGCCAGCTGCCCGATGGATCTAATTGACTATGACACAAAGTGTTGAACGGTTGCTCCCGGCAGCCGTGATCGTTGGCACAGCGTGTGCGATGGACGCACCTTGGAGGTGATGAACATGCCGAGAGGAAATGGAACGGGACCTATGGGGATGGGGCCCATGACAGGCCGAGCGGCGGGCTACTGCGCCGGCTTCGGGGTTCCTGGGTACATGAATTGGGGTGGAGGTGGGAGCGCACGTGGACTAGGTTGGCCAGCGGTGCCGGCGGTGCCGGCGGCAATGCCTTGGCAGGGCCCGGCAGCATATGCTCCCATGGCCTACGGTTACCGATCAAGGTTCGGCCGGGGCTTCGGCCGCGGATTGGGTCGCGGCCGGGGCCGCGGGTTTGGCCGAGGCTGGTGGGGCCGTGGATGGGGATGGTAGATGACCGGATCTGTCCTACCCGCGGGTTCGCTGCGCGCTCCGTTGGTGAAGACCGAAATCGGGAAGATTCGCCAATCCTGGGGAACGATCAGCTTCGGGCACAGGCGGAGCAGCTGGGGAGCGCACTGGGCAGGGTGCGGAAGCGGATTGAAGAGACGGATTGCCCGTCTCAAGCGTGCGTCCAGTTCGGCTGCCAATAGAGAAATGCAATGTGGCATTGCAAGATCCGACCCCATAGGTCATTCTTCATGCTGAAGGCCAAGTGTCCGGTGATTGCCAATCATTTGGGCTGTGAGGTAGGAAGTTTGGTTTTGCAAAGGTCGGCCTTCGCCGACTCCGGTACAGACAAAGGTGGTGATAAGTATGCCAGGATTTGACGGAACAGGACCGTTAGGACAAGGCCCGATGACGGGCCGGGGAATGGGCTATTGTGTGCTGAATATCTTAGAGGGCGCCCCCCTTCCTCCCGCGTTTGAACAAAACGTTCTCGCACGTAGTGAACAAGAGACAGATACCTTCAAGGAAACAGGAAAGGAGGTGATAACGATGCCAGCAGGTAATGGAACAGGACCGTTAGGATTTGGCCCGATGACGGGCCGGGCCGCCGGGTATTGCGCAGGCTACCCAGTGCCAGGCTACATGAATCCCGTAGCGGGCAGAGGCGGATATTACGGCCA
>JAGLYR010000133.1 GCA_023132135.1 Candidatus Eiseniibacteriota bacterium
ATACTTGTATTTCTCCGTCAAGGTGTGCTGTGAAGGGGGGCGCGATGAATCAGGGCAGTGGAAGGGTGCGAGCCTGCTTGGTGAGGGTCAGGGAAAGTTCGGTCAGTGATATGCGCGAGTTGTTCCGAAGGTGGGTCGACCCACCCGAGAAGGCGAGTAGGGTAAGGCTCTTTTCCCCCCTCACGAGCCTTCTGGCTGTTCCTGGATCAGGTGCTCTCCGAGGACGGCTCCTGTCGAGAAACCGTTCGTAAGTTTCTGGCTTGGCTGGCCGTGGAGAAGGGAAAAACTGCATCGGCAAGTACGGCCGCCTACTGCCAGGCAAGGGGGAGGCTATCGTTGAAAGAAATCGTGCGCACGTGCCGGGAAACCGCCCTGAGAATCGAGCACGAGGCCCCCGGGCAGACGTGGAGCCTGTGGTGTGGACGGAGGGTAAGAGTGACCGACGGCTCTGGGGTCTCGATGCCCGACACGGCCGAGAATCAAAAGATCTATCCGCAATCCGGTAGCCAGAAACCCGGTTGCGGTTTTCCGGTCATGCGCATCGTGGCTGTCTTCTCTCTGGCCACCGGAGCCATGCTGGACCTGGCCACAGGCTCCCTTCGAACAGGCGAGAACAAACTGATGCAAAGCCTCTGGAGCTTGCTCAAACCCCGTGATGTGCTCTTGAGTGACCGTGGGTTTTCCAGCTACGCAGAGCTATACCTGCTCAGCCGGCGCGGGGTGGATTGCGTGAGCCGAAGACATCAGCGAAGAAAGCCCTCTCCCGTGATCAAACAATTGGGCAGGAACGACCACCTGGTCGAGTGGCGCAAGATGAAGCTGTGCCCCAAACTGCTCTCCAAAGAGCAATGGCGCGCGATTCCTGAGACCATGGTCATCCGTGAAATCGAGGTCGTCGTGGACATCCCGGGCTTCCGGACAAAGAAGATCTCGGTGGTGACCACTCTCCTCGATCCAAAGGCCTACCCCGCAAACGCGATTGCGCAGCTCTATCTCTGGCGCTGGCGAGTGGAACTGTTCCTGCGCGATATCAAGATCACCATGGCTATGGACATCCTGCGTTGCAAGACGCCGGAGATGATCCAGAAAGAAATGTGGATGCGCGTGATCGCCTATAACCTCATCCGCGCTGTGATGCTCCAAGCCTCCATAACTCACCGCACCCAGCTCGATCGACTCAGCTTCAAGGGAACTCTCGCAACCGTACGGCACTGGGTACCGGCACTCGCCAAGACAGAATTGACGAACGCGCACCGAACCGACCTCTATCGCATCATGCTCGGATACATCGCCAGCGACCCCGTACCTCACAGACCCAATCGCATCGAGCCAAGAGCCAAAAAGAGAAGATGGAAGAACTATCAACTGCTCCGCAAACCAAGAAACCTATTCAAAGAAACCGCCCACAGAAGTGACTACCGAAAGGGCTTATCTTAGTGCCATTCGGGACAGAACCCTTATAGACAGAAAGAGTTACCCGCCTTGGGCTTACGCCCTTTCTTTTGTGGCCGGAGCCACCGCCCCAGCATCTTCTCCAACCGATCCACAAACTGCTTCCCTCCGCACGGCAATCCACAGTGGGCCGCTGCGCTTGACCATTCGTAATCCTCGGCCCGCTACTCCAGTACTTCCGAGCCCCGCTGGTCGCTCTCCTGTGTGCCTATCCCTTCACAGAGGATTCGATGACCCATCCAGAAGACGCAAGCCCCTGTGGAATATAGAGATATCTAGTTGGGGGTCTGTCCCGAATGACCCTTCACAGAGGATTCGGTGACCAATCTAGAAGATGCAATCCCCTGTGGAATATAGAGATATCTAATTAGGGCTCTGTCCCGAATGACCGGGGACGCCCGCCGACGGAAAGGTGATCTGTTGCTGGCTGCAGTCCTGCACGCTTAGTGCCCATATCGTCCATGTACATACTCCCGGGGAGGTCCCTGGCAAGTGTCTAGAATACACGATCGAGGACCCGTCGGGTGTCCACTTTGGCCCGTCAGCCCGCCCGGACGTGAGCTTGCATGCACCGGTGCCGTCTGGGCGGATCAGCCAGATAGAGTCACGCAGCTGAGCATGTCCTAGGTCCGTGGCGACAAAGGCTATCCGCTTGCCGTCTGGAGACCATTGTGGATACCGTGCGTGGAACCACTGCCCTGAGGTTACCCGGCGCCTATTCTGGCCATCCGCGTCAACCACCCAGATGTCACTCCAGAGGCTCTGCCCCTCCGTCTCACCCAGGAATGCGATTCGCCCTCCGTCCGGACTCCAGTCCGGCATGCCGCCATTCCCAACAGACCAGCCATCACTCCCATGTGCCTCGATCATGCACGTCTCCCCGAGCTGACCGCATGTGAAAGCAATATATCTCCCATCCGGAGACCAGTCCGGGTAATTCGAGGTGCCATTGTGAGTGAGTCGTTCCACGCTTGAGTCTGCCAGTGAAATGACGTGGATGTCGAATCCCCGGGTGAACGCTATCTCTGTACCGTCTGGCGACCAATCGGGCTGTGTTCCGGTCGTAAGACGACCAGGGTTGGAGCCGTCTGACTCCGCGAGCCAAATCTCGTCGGGACCGATTCTGAAACGAGTGAAGGCAATCAGTTTGCCATCTGGGGACGGCGCTGGATCACGATCTGAATGCTCCGTCATATACTCCAGCCAGGGGCAACAAAGCGTGTCGGGATGAAGGCATACACACAATGTGTCAGGTCCAGGCGGTCCCGTAGACGTGCCTTTGTCAGCGCACGACGCAACCACCAACATGAGAGCGCAGCCGATCGCATGCAGTAGTCTTGGTGAGCTTCGACAAAACACCTTGGTCTCGCCTCGGTCTGCCGTAGTCAACACGCCGCACCTCTGCCAGGATGCTCACAACTAGCGGATCAGGATCATCTTCCCCGTGTCAGTGAACTCACCGGTTTCCAATCTGTAGAAGTAGACACCGGTTCCCACAGGACTGCTATCCTCTCGGGGAGCTTCGGGGACGTAGTTAGCTTTGTTAGCTTATTGCAGGTCTTGGCCTGAGATAGACCCTCACAGTCGTCCGTCCTTCAGCCGACGGACAGTCCTGCACAGTACCGACTCCTCTTGGCACCAGATTCCCGACCACCGGAAAACTCTCGGAAAGCTCGGGTGGATGCGACGCCGCAGCAGATGGCTGGTGAGAAATGCGGGTTAACTCTGATCGAGGTCCTGATGGGCGTCGTGATCCTGGGAACGGCCGTGGCGCCCGTCGCTCTGCTGATGACCAGCGGCCTGCAGGGGGCGCAGGTTCGCGAGGACTCCGCGCGAACGCTCTTTCTTGCGCAGGGAAGAATGGAGGAGGTCCTGGCTCTGGACTATGACGAAATCAGCGTCGGTCAGGGTTTGTCCGATTGGGCCACTGCTCCCGACTCGGTCTATCGAGCCGTCGAGGTGATTGACAACCCGGGCGGCTCGTTCGACACGGACATGAAACAGATCACAGTCACAGTAGGGTCAGTGTCGCTGGCCACCTACAAAACAAATGCCCAGGAACCATGAGCGCGGAAGCGGAAAAGGAAGGCGCAACATGAAGCGGAGCGAGTCGGGTCTGACACTGGTAGAGCTGCTCGTGGCTACCACGCTCCTCTCAATCATGGCGCTGAGCTTCTTTTCTCTCACCCACGCGTCGCTCCGCGCATGGACGCATACCGAGAACCGTGACGAGCTCACCGAAGCCGGACGGACGGCGCTCCATCGGATGACCGAGAACCTCCGCAACACGAACCGGGTCCTCCTTCCCTTCCAACTACCCACCCACGTGATCTCAACCCACCACGTTCTCTGCGTGGCCCTCGGGGTGGACAACGATGGGGACGGGCTGATCGACGAGGATAGCTACGACGTTTACCACGACGGCACCGCGGCCGGGATTCCCGGCATCGACGACGACCAGGATGGAACCATCGACGAGGGGCCGAAGTCGGATGATGACGAAAGCATCTCGTTTGATGAGGACCCTCTGGACGGCTACGACAACGACGGCGACGGGCGGATCGATGAGGACTGGGGGCCCGATATGAACGGCGACGGCGCACCCGGCGTCGCCTGGATTGACGACGACGGCGACGGACAGGTCGACGAGGGCAGTGCCGCCGACGATGACGAGGATGGGCTGGTCGACGAGGACCCCATTGAGCCCATCGTCTACTACGTGGACGGGAGCTCGCTGCCTCCCTGCCTGGTCGAGGAGCATCCCGTCGACGGCAAGACCGTCCTGGCGGAGAACCTGTACTACGAGGACCCGGACGAATACGAGGAGGGTTTCATCGTCAGGCGCGTGGTCATGCGAAACGGCGTCCACGTCGTCGAGCTGCATCTCCGGCTGATGACCGGGGACGGCGAGGTCATCGAGTTCAAGACCACCGTGGCCGTCCGGAGCTGCGAGATGAGGCCGGACTGGCAGACGGCCGGCCTGGGGGAGATTCCGCTGTGATGAGATCGGGACCGGGAGCCGACCGCGGGTTCGCCTTTGTCATGGCGCTCCTGGCCGCGGTGATGGTGGCCGGAATCGCCACGACCCTGGCCGTCGTCTCCGCGACGGAGTCCAGGATCTCCGATAACTACATCGACGCTAAACAAATGACATGTCTTGCCGAGGCGGGCATCCAGCATGGACTGTGGCAGTTGTCCCAGGATCCGACGAACCTCGCCTCCTTGGCGGCACAGGGCCTCGGCGCCGGCAAGTACGATGTTGTCATCGCCCAATCGGATTGGGGCCGCTACCAGATCGCGGCCCGCGGCCGGACCGCCACCGCGCTGGGGGCAGGAATTGCCGTCGACGTGTCGGTGTTCCCGCAGGCCTGCAACTACGCCCTTGTGGCCAAGACCTACGAGGACGTCAGCCTCAGCGCAGACATCCAGGGGGCCATCCTTGAGCCACCACCTATGGATCTGGAGATCGACTACGCCGCGCTCCTCGCCCAGGCCGACTGGGTCTTCTCAGGCAATACCACATTCGATAACGATTTCTCGTTCAACGGCGTCATCTTCGTCAACGGCGATCTCACCTTCCGCGGCAACACGGTCTGGGTCGAGGGAACCATCGTTGCGACGCACGACATCAAGGTGGAACCCGATGACTACGCCCACTTCGCCGGCAAGCCGGGAATGCCGGCGCTCGTCGCTGGAAACAACATCTTGCTGGGCGACAGCAACGAGAATGCCGCCTTGTCCATCCGCGGGATGGTCGTGGCCCAGCATGACATCACCTTTCGTGAATTCAATAGCTGCGACGTCTGGGGTTCCGTATGGGCGCACAACAAGGTCAAGATCGAACGCTGGTGCTGGGTCGACATCACGTGGGAACCAGGACTCCGCACCCGGCCACCCCTGGGAATCCTGCAGGATGTGGCCACCTACTCATGGGCGCTGATTCCCGGCACATGGCAGACACTGGCGGACCTGACACCGTTTGATGCGCTGTAAGGAGGCTCACCGTGAGATCCGTGCTCCGCAGCCTGAAGCGATCCAGAACAGCAACTTGTCCCATCGGGGTCGACATCGGCGCCACAACCATCAAACTGGCCCGGGTGGGCATCGAGGGGAACACCGCAGGGGTCCGGACGGCCGGCATCGTCCAGCTGGCCGACCGCGATCCGGAGGGAGACGGACCGGACCGGCTGCGGGAATTCCTGAAGGACAGGCGGGTACGCAAACCCTGGCGCGCGGTCAGCGCTCTGCCCGCGTCCGATGCCCAGATCCGAATCCTCAACCTTCCGGCGGGAGACAGGGCCAGCTTGTCCCGGCGCGTGATCACGGCCGTCGAACGGGGACTTCCTTTCGGAACGGACGACACCGTCCTCGATTTCCACTCCCTCGGGCACTCGACCGATTCGGGGGAGAAAACGGAGCAGGTGCTGCTCACGGCAGCATCCCGCACTGCAGTCGACCGGCATCTGGAGTTCCTGCAGGGAGCCGGTCTGATCCCCGAAGCACTGGAGCTGGCGCCCTGGGCACTGGCCCGGGCCGTCCAATTCTGCGGGATCCGGCCCGACGCCACCTACGGCATCCTGGACCTGGGCCACACGACCAGCACCATCATGATCTTCGAGCAAGACCGGCTCTTCCTCAGCCGCGCCATCCGGGCCGGCTCCAGGGTCCTGACCGACAAACTTCGAAAAGAGCTCGACCTGGATTGGGAACGGGCCGAACAGTTGAAGGGGGAAAGGGGACTGACCCTGGCCGCTCATGCCTGCTCCGACGGCGTGTGCGACCATGGAGGCACTCTTGTCGCCCGGATTCTGGATGACCTCCTTCTTCCCGTCCTGGCGCATCTTGTGGAGGAGGTGGAAAGGTCCATCGCGTACTACGCGTCGGAAACCCAGGGCAGCCATCTGGATCGGCTGATCCTGACCGGCGGAGGGGCGGGTCTGAAGAATCTCGACAGTTACCTGAGCCAACGGCTGGGAATCCCGGTCCAGACCATCGGGCCTGACGCGGACGGCCCGGCAGGCCTTCCCCAGGAGGCGAACGACGGCGCCGGCTGGCCCGTCCTGGCTACCGCCATCGGCCTGTCTCTGAGGAACGCGGCAACGAAACAGGAAACGGCAGCCCGTCGATGAAGAACATCAACCTCATTCCACCCGACGTGCAAACGGCACAGCAGGTCCGGCAGAGACTGCGGTTCTGGATTACCGTGAACATCGCCGTTGCGGGGGTTCTGGTCTGTCTCACGGGTCTCCTGGCGTGGAACGTCCGGGTCGAGAAACTGGCGGCCGGGGAACTGGACACCGGCGTCACTGGCCTTCAGGGCCTGACTCTGGAGCTGGAACAGCTCCGGGACGAGCGATCCACCCTCGCCAGGGAGGAACGCGCTCTGTCATTCCTGCTGGACCGGGCCCCGGACTACGACCTGGTCCGGGCGGTGGCGGAAGCCGTGGCGGACAACGGCTGGCTGATGAAGATGGAGATCAGCCGCTACGCGGGCGAGCAAAGGAACAGGGAGAGGGGCAGCGGCCGGCTGGTTCTCGAAGGCCACGCAGGCTCCTACAGCCACCTGGCAAAGCTGATGAGCAGACTGGACGCGCTGGAATACGTCGCATCCGTCGATCTCAAGCAATCCCAACGAGGGCAGGCCGCAGGCGTCGACGCCATCCAGTTTGAGCTGGAATGCCTGCTGGCCCCGGGAACGTAGGTTTTCCCATGAAGTCGGTTCGCCGGATCAATATCATCGGAGTGGCCGTAGCCTGTGCCCTGGCACTGGTGGCGCTGGTGGGTCCGGTGCGCGCCAAGGTGGCCGAGCGGAGCCGGATGGTGGCCCAGCACCGGTCCGCCCTGCTGAGTCTTGCGGAACAGCAGAAGGTCGAGGACCGCCTGGCCCGGGCCCAGAAGGAAATCGAATCCCTGAGTACCAGCATCGTGGAGCTTCATCGCTCGTTCCCGCCCAGGAAGGAGCTGGACTCCTTCCTTTCGGAGCTGCAAGGGCTGGCCAGGTCGAGCCGGGCCGATCTCGTGCGCGTGGTGCCCGGTGATTCCCGGCAGGGGGATGTCTACTCCACGGTGCGGGTGCATGTGGAAGCCAGAGCCGCCTTTGACGATTTCTACCGTTTCCTGTGGGGACTGGACCGGATGACCCGCCTGAGCCAGGTGGAATCGCTGAGAATCTCCCGCGACGGGACCAGCGACGCCTGCACCATTCAGGTGACCCTGTGCATCTTTGTCTCGGCCCAGGGAGAGCTCACCTGACCTTGGAGGAACTCGTGAAATCCGGGAACAAACCCGATCCCACGAAGGCGAAGATCCAGAAGGTGGCGACGATCTGCCTCGGCCTTCTTTTCGTGGTCCTCCTCATCAAGACTCTCGCCGGCAAGGATGACGTGTCCGGACCGGCAACCCGGGCTGCAGCCAAATCCGGGGCAACGCGGACGGCCCAGGCATCTCCCCCTGTCGACGAAGAAAACCGGGAGCCCGTGATCCGGCTCGCCCGCCACAGCGGGCATTCACCGGACTCCGCCGAATGCGCCCCTCCTCCCAACCCGTTCCAGATGTCCACTCGGTTGAAGGAGGACATCACGGGGGTGCGCCGGACGACTGGAAAGGCGTCGAGCTCCGCTCCGAAACAGTGGACAATCCGGTTCAAGCTCCGGGGGATCGTGGCCGATCTCACAAATGGAGAACACGTTGCGCTCATTGACGATGAGCTGCTGCAGATCGGAGATGAGCACCGCGCGTACACCGTGCTGGACATCACCCGCACGGAAGTCGTCCTGGACAACGGGCGAGACCGCCAAGTGCTGCGGCTGGAAGAGAGATGAGACCGATGATGAAACACGAGAGCGCATGGGCGGGATGGGGCATGGTTCTGGCAATGGCGCTGCAGATCCTGTTCCTGACGACTGCAGATGCGGCAACCAGTATCGCAGGCGAGCGGGCCGCCCCGCAGCACGTTTCCCTGAATCTGGAAGGGGCCGATCTGCTGGATGCTCTCAAGCTTCTCCTGGCTCCACGGGATCTGAACCTCGTCCTGGGCCAGGGAGTCGAGGGCACCGTCACGGTCCAGCTGGACAATGTCCCCTTCGATGAGGCTCTGGGCAGCATCCTGGCCGTCAACGGCCTCACCTGCTTCCGGCAGGACAACACCCTCTACGTTGTCCGCAACGCGGATGCGAGTGAACTGGCCCCGGACCTTCTTCGCTTGGATATTGCAACCTTCGAGGTCAACTACGCGCCGCTGGCGGAGATGAAGACCGTTGTCGAGTCCTTTCTATCCCCGGCCGGGAGGCTCATGACGTCTCCCACTCTTTCCACCCTCGTGGTGGAGGACACTCCGGCCAGCCTCGAAACCATAGAACTGCTGCTCGACGCGCTGGACATGCCCCCGCGTCAAGTTCTGATCCGCGCCCATATCGTGGATGTCACTCTGGATGAAGATACCGCCATGGGCATCGAGTGGGACTACCTGAGGGCGGCCGACGTCGTGGGCGAAGTCGTCAACACGGAAGCCACCGCCACTCTGAAAACGCAGGGATTCTCGCCGACGCTGTCCAGTGGTTTGTTCTTCAGTTTCGCGACGCAGGGGTTCCAGGCTTTCCTCGACGCTCTCCAGCAACGCACGGCCGTCGAAGTCCTGGCGAGTCCCACAATCCTGGCCCTCGACGGCAAGAAAGCGGAAATCATCATCGGCAGCAAGCTGGGATTCCGGCTCCTCACGACCACCCAGACAGGGCAGCTGATGGAGACCATCGAGTTTCTCGATGTCGGAACCCAATTGACCGTCACCCCCTACATCGGCAACGACGGTCTCATTGTCATGGACATTCATCCGGAAGTCAGCGACGGCGTGGTGGATGAGGGTCTGCCATCGGAAACCACAACCGAGGCGACCACGAGCCTGATCGTGCGCGATGGAGCCACCATCCTGATCGGCGGCCTAATGCGCCACCGCGAGGAACACATCCGTTCCCAGGTCCCCCTCCTGGGCAGCATACCCATCCTCGGCCGCTTGTTCCGGAAATCGTCTTGGAGCGATGTGAAAAGCGAAGTCATCGTGGGGATCACGCCGCATATCGTGTCACCCCATGGATCCGACGAGATGGCCGGCGAGATCGGCCGCATCCGGGAAATCCGTAGCCGCACGTGGGGCAAGAGCCCTAAGGTTGACTGATGGAGACCTTTGACATTCTCGTCGTGGACGACGCCTTTCCAATGGCGAGGGCCCTGTCGTATCTTCTTACCCGCAACGGCTACGAGGTGCGGGTCGCCCGCGACGGGGTGGAAGCCCTGGAGAAGATCCGCGAGAGAAAGCCCGACCTGGTCTTCCTGGATCTACAGATGCCGCGGATGGGCGGGGTGGAGACCTGTCGCCGGATCCGGGAGAACCCGGGTCTCAGCGATCTCTACATCATTATCCTGACCGCCATGGGGCAGGACCAGGACGTGGAACACGCGCTCGAGGCCGGCGCGGATGAGAGTGTGGCAAAGCCTTTCAGCCCGAGGGAAATCCTTCGCCGCGTCGGCGAAGTCCTCAGAACCGTGGAATCCCAATGAGTATGAATCCGGATCAGCGGGACAGAGAAGCGATCGAGACCGAGAATTATATGGACGAGTTCTCGGAGCAACTGATCGCCTGCTTCGAGGAAATCGCCATCCTCCAGGAGACATCCGAAGCTGTCGGTCGCCTGATGGACCGCTCATCCATCGCCGAAGCGGCTCTCGCAGCGTGCCTTCGCGTGAGCGGCGCGCCCCGGGGCGCCTTTTTCACAATCGAGGATGACGGCTGGAAGCGACTGGCAGCGATCGGGGAACTGGCGGGGGATCTGCCCGCCGACTGGGCATCGATTCTCCCGGAACGGCAGAAGCCCTACATCCAGAACCGCCCGGGTTCCGGCGCCCTCGGCGATCTCGAAGTCGTGGGTCCCGGGATATCCACCCTGCTCGCTGCTCCCCTCGCGGGAGCGGGTCGGCTGGTCGGGGCAGTTGTGCTGGCGGACGCGGGGCGGGGCCAGTTTGAATCCAGTGACGCCAAGATGATCCATGCCATCGCCAGGCAGGCTGCCATGGCCCTCAACAATGAGGAACACCACCGCTGGCTGATGGCGGCCCAGGAAGAGATCCTCGTGTCCCAGAAATTCGCCGCCATGGGCGAGATGGCAGCGGAAATCGGCCACGAGCTCAACAACTACCTTACAAGCATCCTGGGACAGACGGAGATTGCGCAGGTCCTCATGGAGGGGGGCAGTACCGATGGCCTCGACAAGAGGCTCCGGACCATCATCTCCCAGGTGGACAAAATGAGTGTTCTGACCAAAGGGCTCCTCAAGTGCTCAAAGCAGGACATGAATCCCCAGGAGTGCCGAGTCGATACCATCATCCAGGAAGCCATCGCCTTTGTGAGTCCCCAGAACCGCTTTGACTACACTGAGTTCAAGGTATCGCTCGCCGATGACCTGCCGTTGCTCCGCTTTGACCCTAACCAGATCCAGCAGGTTTTTCTGAATCTCTTCACCAACGCCGCCGACGCCATGGGCGGGAAAGGCGGAACCATCTCGATTTCTGCTTCCAGGATCAGCGATCCGGAGCGCGTGGAAATCCGGGTATCCGATGAGGGCCCCGGAGTGCCGGAAGATCTTCGCCACAGGATCTTCGAGCCGCGTTTCACAACCAAGAACCAGGGGAATGGTTTCGGCCTGGCTGTCTGTTTCCGGATTGTGGAGGACCACGGCGGGAGCATCCGCATTGTCTCAGACAACGGCCCCGGCGCCGCTTTCATGATTTCCTTCCCGGTTGCGGGCGCGCAGGAATCCTCGCCCATCACAGCTGCGTCACGCCCGGACTTCATTGCCTCTCCCCAGAACCCCGACGCCGCATTCCTCCGCGACATCGAATAGTCGGTGTCTTCCCTGGATGCTCCTGTGCATTGGCTCCGAAACATAGAACTGCTGGGAAATACTATGTAATGGTTAGCGCTCCATATGCCGATAAACAAAGGAAAGGATCGTAGCTGCGGGGTACCCTTCGCGGCCCGCTGCTACCCCGGACTGGAGATCTGAGAGAGATGGCGCGGTCCAGGATTCTGATTGTCGACGATGAATTCCCCACGGCGCGGGTCCTTGCCTTTTTCTTGACCCGGTCCGGCTACGAGTGCCGTATTGCCGCGGACGGGGTCGAAGCCTTGGAGAAGGTGGAAGAGGAGAAACCGGATCTCCTCATTCTCGACCTCCAGATGCCGCGCATGGACGGGGCCGAAACCTGCCGTCGCTTGCGCACACACGAGGACTTCCGGGACATCTACATCATCGTAGTCACCGGCCTGGCGCAGGACGAAGACACGGAGCGCGTACTGGAGGCCGGCGCGGATGAGTGCATCGCCAAACCCGTGAATCCACCGGATCTCCTGGCGAGAGTCCATGCCATTCTCAAACCTGTGGAATCGCACTCTTCGTAGAACCATAGAACCCGGAGAGATAACATGAATCGTATTCATGTTATAGATGCAATTCATTTGCTTGACAGGGAGAGAGAAATCGTCTAATCTTGGTAAACAGTGCCTCGCTGCCGGTACTTCGCGGTGCCGAGGAGGGAATCCTTGTGTCTTTTTTTGGGTTTGAAGGGAGGTGAAATCGATGAGGAAAGCTATCGTGGTGGTTTCGGTGCTGGGGCTTGCCGGTATTGGAATCCTCCATTTCACGGGCGCGACGAGCCCCGTTTCACACGGGAGCTCTCCTGCTTTCCAGACGCTGCTCGCCGACGCGATCGCCCGTCTGGAGGGCGTAACACAGGAAGTTACGGTGGCCACGGTCGGGAATGCCCATGCCAATGATCGCGGGAGCGACCGGACAACGATGGATCCAATGTGTGACACGACGGATCCGGCTTGCGGAGACGTCACCACTGATCCAGCCGACCCGGCCTGCAGTGGGGAGACCACCGATCCAGCCGATCCGGCTTGTGGTGGGACGACCACCGATCCGGCGGACCCGGCCTGCCAGTTGGAGACCGTGTACGACTCTGCCACCTGTGATCGCGACGACCCGGCCTGCTGGGATCTGACCTACGATCCCGCCTCGCCGACATGTGAGGCTTCCATCGCAACGTGTGACGCCACGGAAACGTGCTCGCGGTTCTACACGTGCGACTCGCAGTACACCTGTCACGGCGAGCTCACGTGCGACGGCAACTGGACGTGCTGGAATTCCACGTGCGACGAGCCCGAGATGACGTGCGACGGGATCTCGGAGACATGCGACGCCGCATGCATCCCGTACACGTACCAGGGCAACTACACCTGCGATGGTTCGATCACGTGCCACGAGACCTGTGAGGGCTGGCCGAACTGTGGGATGCCCACGGTCTACGACACCGACACCTGTGACCGGGACGACCCCAGATGCTGGGACCTGACCTACAACGCGGACATGCCGACTTGCGCCGCTGGAATGGTCACCTGCACCGACGTCGAAACCTGCACCCGCTTCTACACATGTGACTCGCAGTACACGTGTCACGGCGAGGAGACGTGCAACGGGATCTTCACGTGCTGGAGCTCTACGTGCGCCGACGCGGAAACCTGCGACGGAACTCCGGACTGCTGTGACCCTCCGTTCACATTCCAGGGGAACTACACGTGTGACGACAGCGAAACGTGCCAGATGACCTGTGATGGTTGGCCGACGTGCTCCACGCTCCCGACGTGTGACGGCGCGGACACCTGTCACGACACCTGTGACGGGTGGCCGGGATGCTTCAACGGGCAGCCCAGCGGCTCCGACCGCACAACGTGGGGCAAGATGAAGAGACAGTTCAACGAATAGAAGAGATTCATAGAGTTCTACGAGGATTCCCCGGATAGCCGGGGCGGCATCATGAGAAGCCGTCCCGGTTTTCCTTATGTATTCCGCGGACACGGGGGCTGCTGAAATCGAAGGAAGCTACCGCGCCTTCGCAACGACATAAACATATCGGAGCGGTTCGGTACCTATGTTGACGACGTCATGCTCTGTAGCAGGAGGGCAGTAGGCGACCGAATGCCGCTCGAGCTGGAGGGTACCTCCGTCC
Organism: Candidatus Eiseniibacteriota bacterium; assembly: GCA_023132135.1. Taxonomy (GTDB): domain Bacteria; phylum Arandabacterota; class Arandabacteria; order JAGLYR01; family JAGLYR01; genus JAGLYR01. The sequence goes on from JAGLYR010000133.1 coordinate 13,513, forward strand.
GACAGCCGCATCTCGCCGGTCCCCGCGAGAACCACGATCGCTTCTTCGTACTCTCCCGTGCTGTGCTTGCCTACGGATTGTCCGGAGAGGAGAACCACGGACCCAGACCGCATTGTGGCAGTCTCAGGTGGACCGCTGAGAAGCGGCGTGTAGTCAGCGTTTGACGGATCGATTTTCACGACCTTCGGACGCGGTTCGGAATGCGACTTCTCGCTCGTTGCTCTCGACATATCTTGCATGCGAAACCTACTTCCTTTGTTCTCGACGCACCCACCAGCCGGCAGCTAGCGGGAGGAGGAGGAACTGACCGAGAGCCGACGCCAGCCCGGGAAGAAGAGCCAACTTCAGATACTCAGGAATTGGAACATTGACCGCCCCCGTTGCCCCCACAAAGGCTACGAACAGGACCCGGCCACCGAGAAGGGACAGGGCCGTGGACAGCGGCCGACTCAGCCGGAGGGTCTCACGGAAGAAGCCGGCCAAGAAACCATAGGCCGCCAGTTCCAGGGTCATGGCCGGAAGGATAGCGGGCAGAGGCATGCCAGAGAGGAGGAAGCTGACGCCCGGGGATACCAAGCCAACGAGCGCACCCGACCGCCATCCGTAGCACAGACCGACGAGAATGACCGGCCAGTGCATGGGGAGGAGAACCCGTACCGGGAGTCCCGTCAGGTGCGCGGCCGCTGGCAGCAACAAGGCGGCTGACACCAGCAGCAGGCCTTGGATCGAGAGGGCCCGAAGCCGCCAGGCCGGAAGAGTCAATTGCCCCATTACAGCTTTTGCTGCGGCTTCTGTGTGGCTCATCGAGATTCTCCTTTCGCGGACTCCGGCCGGTCACCGGAAGTCAATCCACCCATCACTCCGCCTCCTCCCCATCCCACCTCCAAATCCCAATGCTACTTTCAGCGTCACACAAAGTCAAGCATGCAAGCATGAACAGCCCGCGCGGACTGCCGGGCCTCATCGGA
>JAGLYR010000134.1 GCA_023132135.1 Candidatus Eiseniibacteriota bacterium
ACATCACTGTAGAAGAGGGCCGCGCCGGCGGTGACGTCTTCAGCTACCTCGCACGTGCCGCCCAGCTCGTAGTTGATGGTGCTCATTTCCTCCAGATCCGGGTCGCCCTCCGGACCGATGACGCCCGAGGCGTACAGATTCCGCATGGTGGGAAAACGAACCCTCTTGCCGACGGACGCATACAGGTTCACCGAAGGTGATGCGTCAAAACTGATTCCTGCCTGGGGACTGAATGTCTTGACATCCTCTCCCGGATCCTGCCCGGTACCCTCCTGCGTACGGGAGTTCTTGTCGAACATGTCGTAGCTGACACCTGCCGTCACCGCCAGCCGACGCCCGAGTCTGATCTCATCTTCCAGGGCAATGGACGTCGTGTAGGAAACGAACCGGTCAGTGGGGTCATCGAGGAACGTTCCTCTGTGAACATCCTCCACGACGCCGATGCCGAGGCGCAGTTCATTGCGGGGAAGGCCATGCCAGAACACGTGGAGCTTCCCCCCCCGACTGTAGTCATCGTACACAGATGTGCCCGAAGGAGGACCTTGCCGATCCTGAGTGTTTAGGGTGGGGCCGTCATATGCATCCAGGGTGTTCTCATACTGGTCGTAGAAGAGTCTCGTCTTGATCCGGAGAGAGCTGGTTGGCCTGGATTCCTCAATCACGTTGACCGTGAATCGCTTCCAGTTGGTGAACCGCCAGTACCGCGGGAAGTAGAAGAACCCATTCTTGTGTTCCCGCAAGACCGGGATCGGCGGAACACCATACACGTTCCTGTAGTGTTCCAGCGCCATGGCCAAGGTGTTGTTCGAACCGAGATCTATGCTGCTGGTCAGGGTAAAGGCATCCCGCTCATAGTCGCTGTTGGCCCTTCGGCCGCCGTCCGGCGCAATGGGAACGTTCGGCAATGTCCCCGGTCTTGCCGGAGAGGACTCCATGCTCGAGATCACGTTCTCCGGAAGCTCAAAGTCGTCGGCCATTGTGTAGCCATCCGACTCTCGGTGGCTCAGGCCGAACCGATAGCTCAATGGCCCCAATTTCCACCCGTGAGATACCTCAATGTGGTGGGTGTTGTAGTCACTGATCTGGTACGAGAAGGAACCGCTGGGTGTTTCTTCCCCCCTTTTGGTAATCACGTTGATCACGCCCCCCAGAGCATTGGGGCCGTACAGGAGGGAGGGTGTGCCCTTCACGACCTTGATCTTGGCGATGTTCTCCGAGGGGATATCGGGAAGGTTCACGAGGGCCTCGTAGGGAACACCGATGGGAATGCCGTCAAGCAGAACGAGCACCCCTTCCTGCTCAAAACCACGAAGGGTTCCGTAGAAACCGGCTTTGCACCTTGCCTGATGGAAGTGAAGGCTGGGTACCAGCTTCAGGGCTTCCCCCAAGTTCGTTGCATTCTGGCGTTGGATATCACCGGCCGCAACTTCCGATATGGTTGTGGGACCTTCCTTCGGTATCCTGTCGGAGGTTACGACGACCTCGCCAAGATAGAAGACGGGAAGATCCTCCACATCCGCAAAGGCGAGGGAACCCGTAGCGACCCCGGCAATCAGAACCCAGATGCAGCTGATCCGTGCAACCCCGGCGCGCGACAACCTTTCTCCCGACAGCCCCATTCTCATATTCTCCTCCTGGTGTTGTGATCCAATGTCCTCGGAGGATATGACAAGGTGAGAAGCTAGGCAAGAACTGTGTCATTAGGTATTCAGCTGCCGGAGTAGCAAGGTTTTCTCAAGACCGGGTTCGGTTGGGTCTTGCTTTCTGGACCGTGTCTGCCTTACGCTGCCTCGCGAGGCGCTATCCTTGGCGCCCGACCGCCCCCGCTCGTGCGATGCCCAACCGGAAGGAGGGAAACAATGAATCCCAAGAGATTCTGGCTGGCTGCTGTGGTGATCTTCGTGGCGTTCATGGTGATGGACATGATCGTTCACGGCGTCCTGCTCTCAGGGCTCTACGAGGAGACAGCCTCGGCGTGGCGCCCTGAGGCGGAAATGCAGAGGTTGATGCCGATAATGTGGGTCACGACGCTTGTCCTGGCGATCATGTTTGTTGTGATCTTCCTCAAGGGATATGAGAACAAGGGAATCGCGGAGGGAATCCGGTACGGCACCTACATTGGTCTGCTGTTGAGCATTCCGATGTCGTTTGGCATCTATGCGATATGTCCGATCCTGTTCCGGCTGGCGCTCTACTGGTTCATCGCGAGCATGGTGGAGATGATCATCGCCGGGACATTGGCGGCTGTCCTGTACCGTCCAAGGGAGGCGTAGCTACTGCCGCGTTGCGCGTCAGGTCTTGCGTGACCACATCACTTTCCCTGTGCGGCGCGCAAGGCCTGATCCCGGGTTTGTCAATGCGTACCGGTAGGTGTACTTGCCTGTCAGGATTGCCACGTCGCGTCAGGGCGGTTTTTCCAGTTTGACACCGTCTGAGGGCTGTGTTCCGCCTGTCTTGACTCAAGGCACTGTGTTTCAGTTTTTCTGCTACATGGCCCGGTGATTCATGATTTCTGAAACGAGTGGGTGTCATCCCGAACTACCACATTCTCATGGGTGATATCATTGCCAGCCCTGGTATCGCAAGCGGTGACCCATTTTCATATGCACGCTGTC
>JAGLYR010000135.1 GCA_023132135.1 Candidatus Eiseniibacteriota bacterium
GTGTCGAGTGTCGAGGAAATAGGGCCGCATTCCGCCTTGACAGCAAAATGGTTTAGTGATACGCGCTTCGAGAAAGGCAAACCGCAGACTACGCGGATGGGACTTGTCCGGAGACTGGTAAATGCGGATCTGGGGATCTCGGTTCCTTGTCGTGTTGTTGTTTGTCACATGGATCGTCGCCGGATGCGGCGAGAGGTCTGGGGAGGTGGAGCGGAACAGGTCGGCCCATTCGGGGGAAGTTCCGGATTCGTGGGTGGCCCGGCGGGAGTCCATGGTCCGGGACCAGATCTGGAGACGCGGGGTCCAGGATCCCGAGGTCCTCCGCGCCATGCGGGCGGTGCCGCGCCACCTGTTCGTCCCGCAGTCCATCCGCGGACGCGCCTGCGACGATACGCCACTGCCCATCGGATACGACCAGACGATCTCGCAGCCATACATCGTGGCTCTCATGACGGAGCTTCTGGATCTGGAGAGAGGCGAGAGGGTCCTGGAGGTGGGCACGGGATCGGGTTACCAGGCAGCGGTTCTGGCCATGATCGTCGATAGCGTCTACACCATCGAGATCATCGAACCTCTCGCCAGGGTGGCCATGAGCACGCTGGAGGAGCTCGGATATCACCGGGTTCGGGTGCGAATCGGCGATGGCTACGCGGGATGGGAGGAAGCAGCTCCTTTCGATGGAATCATCGTGACCTGCGCCCCGCGGGATATCCCGCCGCCTCTCGTGGATCAGTTGGCGGAAGGAGGGCGACTGGTGATTCCCTGCGGCGATCTCTGGCATCAGGAACTCCTTGTCGTTGAAAAGAAGGACGGGGAAATCCGCAGAAAGTCGGTTCTCCCTGTTCGCTTCGTGCCCCTCATCGGCCCCCACGGCGAGGAGTAGATCCGCGACAATAGTGCTTTTCTTGTTTGCGTGATCTGCGTAATCTGTGGACAAGGCTGCTGACGTTTTCTCCCTCAATCCTGGCCGAGGCTGGAGGAACAGACTGGTGGAAGAGAAGATCTGGCGGACTGGATACGCCTTCGACGACGTCCTGCTCGTGCCGGGGGCATCGGACATTCTCCCCTCGGATGCTGATGTGACTACGCGGTTGACCCGGAACATCCTGCTCAACATTCCCCTGCTGAGTTCCGCGATGGACACGGTCACCGAAGCCCGTCTTGCCATCGCGCTGGCTCAGGAGGGAGGCATTGGAGTAATCCACAAGAACCTCGCGATCGAGGATCAGGCCGCGGAGGTGGACAAGGTCAAACGTTCAGAGAGCGGGATGATTGTGGATCCCATCACGCTGTCTCCGGACCGCCCGGTTCAGGAAGCGCTGAATCTCATGAAGGAATTCCGGATCTCGGGGATTCCGGTCACGGAGGGAGGGCAGCTCGTAGGGATTCTCACCAACCGGGATGTGCGGTTCCTGGACCGTACCGACCAGCCGATCAGCGACGTGATGACTCGGGAGAACTTGATCACGGTGTCGGTTGGAACCACCCTTGGAGATGCCGAGCGAATTCTACACGAGAACCGTATCGAGAAGCTGCCCGTCGTGGATACAGGTGGACAGCTCAAGGGACTGATCACCATCAAGGACATCCGGAAGAGGAAGCGCTACCCCGGTGCGTGCAAGGATGGGATGGGACGGCTGAGAGTCGGGGCAGCGATCGGCGCGGGCGGCGATTATCTGGACCGGGCAACTGCGCTGGTTAAGGCAGGTGTGGATGTACTGGTGATCGATACCGCCCACGGGCATTCCAAGAATGTGATTGTTGCCATCCAGGAAGTCAAACAGCGCTGCGCGGACACCGATCTTGTTGCCGGAAATGTTGCTACTCCCGAGGGAGCGGACGCCCTGATCAAGGCAGGGGTGGATGGGCTCAAGGTGGGAATGGGGCCGGGATCCATCTGCACAACCAGGGTGATAGCCGGAGTCGGGGTGCCACAGGTGACGGCCATCTATGAGTGCAATCGCGTCGCGGGTCCGAAGGGCGTCCCGGTCGTCGCCGACGGGGGCGTGAAGTACTCGGGCGACATCACCAAGGCAATTGGTGCCGGTGCAAGCTCCGTCATGTTGGGAAGCTTGTTCGCAGGGACCGAGGAGAGCCCCGGGGAAACTGTGCTCCTGGAGGGCCGGAGCTACAAGGTGTACCGGGGGATGGGGTCGGTGACGGCGATGAAGAGAGGAAGCCGGGATCGCTACTTCCAGGACCGGGTCACGGATGAAGGGAAACTGATTCCCGAAGGAATCGAGGGGCGTGTGCCGCATCGCGGGAGACTGAGTGACACGGTCCACCAGCTGGTGGGAGGGCTCCGCGCGGGGATGGGATATTGCGGGATGCCGACGGTCGAGGATCTTCGGAAAAGCGGTCGATTCGTGCGAATCACCTCGGCTGCACTGGCGGAAAGCCACCCGCACGGGGTGATCATCACCAAGGAGGCGCCCAACTACAGCACACGTGACTAGGCTTACTCCTTCACTTGACGCCCTCAACGGCCGATGCTATACTAACAGAGGAGAAAACACGGCAGGAGTTTCCCTGCTTTGTTGGCTATGTCCCAGCTATTTTGAGCCAACAGTTTTACCTTGGGAACCTGATCTCCGGCTGTAATAGCGGTGCCCGTCTTCGGGCGGGAGGTGCTGGACCAGCTGGGAAGGTGCCCACCTGGAGTTTCCAGGATCAAATTAGCGGGCAAGCGGCACGGCGGGGAGAACTTGTGAGCGGCCCTCCGGAAACGGAGGGCCGCTGTTCTGTATGCAGGCTAGCACTGAGGCGCCCCCTCCGGGGGCCTCAACCCCCCGGTTCGAACCGGAACGTAGGATCCATCTCCCGGAGTTGACCGCAGACCTCCCGGAGCTTTTGTGTCACGGTTTCATCCGGGTTGTCTTTCCATGCAAGGAAAAGATCCAGGAACTCATTCTGTTTTTGGCGGAGCTTCTCCCTCTCTGCGGTTGCATTGATGGATTGGCGGAGATGGTACTCCTCTCCTCCCGAGAGATGCTCATGGAGGTTGAAGTACTCTCCCCGCAGGTGGGTGAGAATCCTGACATACTTCTCAAAACCCCGGGAAAGCTTGTCCAGGACTTCTGTGAGGGATGGTGAGCGGGGCGTGATTTGCTCGCTGTATGCAAAGGCGAAGCGGTAGTAGGTCTTGCCGCGCTCGACCTTCGCTCTCTTGCCCTGCTTCAGCAGGGACCTGGAGCCGTGGAGTCCCGGGTCGCTGTTGCTGAACAGGCTTGCGGAGAGGAGAAGGAAGTCGGCGTTTGTCTTGTAGAGGGTGTACTTCATGCGGACGTCTTTCGCTTTCTCCACCCGGGCGAAGATGTCCATTTCATACTTGGTTATGTACTTCCTGGCGGCGCGGTAGTAGCGGGGGTTGATGAAGGAGTTCAGAAGGTGGGCCAGGTAAACGTTAACGTCCTCGTCGTATTCCTCGGTGTTGGATTCCAGACCCGTTTCTATCCTTGAGTGAAGAACGCAATTCGTCATAAACTGAAGGGTCGCGTCCTGCGGTCGTGTGCCTTGGGCAATCCGGATGAGCTTGCTGCAGTTCCGTTTTTTCACGAGATTACCCCCGGTTCCAGAGGGAAAGGCTGTGTCCAGGTCTCTCGTCACCCGAAGTACTGCAAGATGTGTTCCTTGCGAGGAGAATCGGAGCGGGTACTGTATCCAGTGGCCCTGTCGCTGGTTGCGCGGGATACCGGGTTGCGGCGGCCGCCGGGAGGCGGGCACTCAGGAGGCAATCGGGGGCATCGGGCACAAGAAACTGGGTGAAATGGCTCAACTGCGATGAGGGGCAAGCCGCAGATTACGCAGGTGAGACCTTTGGGGAATTGAATCAGGAGGGAGCCAGAATGAGAGTGGGGTTCTTGCAGACAGTGCCGGAGTTCGGCGAAAAGGAGAGAAACCTCGAACGCGTGGCGGAACTTCTTGAAGGGGTCTCCGCCGATCTGCTGGTTCTTCCGGAGCTGTTTTCGACCGGGTACCTGTTCACCGATTCAAAAGAACTCGAAGCCTTGGCCGAGCCTTTCCCCGGGGGGCCAACCTCGCAGTTCCTCGCTGAAATCGCCGCAAGACACGACATTGCTCTGGTGGCCGGGGTACTGGAGAAGGAGGGATCCCGGTATTTCAACAGCGCCGTGGCCGTGGAACCCGGAGGGTCCCTGGAAGTCTACCAGAAGGTTCATCTCTTCCGGGAAGAGAAGCGCTGGTTTGTTCCCGGAACCAGGTTCAAGATTGCCCGTCTCAAGGATGTGGCCGTCGGCCTCATGATCTGCTTCGACTGGTTTTTCCCGGAGTCCGCCCGGGTCCTTTCGCTGATGGGTGCGCAGATCCTCTGCCATCCTTCGAATCTGGTGCTGCCTCATTGCCAGCGCGCCATGGTGACGCGCTGCCTGGAGAATCGTGTCTTTGCCATCACGGCCAACCGTGCCGGCATGGAACTCCGCGGGGGTAACCATATGGCCTTCACTGGCGCCAGCCAGATAACGTCGAGGGCCGGTGAGGTGTTACTGCAAGGTCCGGATGAAGGAGAGGGCCTCGGTGTGGTGGATATTGACCCGCAACAGGCTCTGGACAAGAGACTGACTCCGGAGAATGACCTGTTCCTGGACCGAAATCCTGAGTGTTACAAGATCTTGACGGACGTGTCACATGGGCGGGCGGTTTCCTGAAACCACGCACCGGGGCTGGCTTCGGGGACATCCATGCATCTGTGCGGCTCCGGGGTGTAAATACGCTGTGACACACCGTGATCACGTTGACCACACCCGGACCCGCGTTGTCACGTCCCTTCCCGTTGCGTGGCAAGGAGATGCGAGCTCCGGGAGACGGCTGGCACATTTGTTGCACAAGTATTGAATCGCTGGTCGCTCGGCACGTGGGGACCGGGGCTTCCCCGAAGGTGTGTTGGGATGTGGTGGGTGAGTGTGAGGCTCAATCCGGTGCAGTCAACCAGAAACGCCTCCATCCCCCAGGAGGCGAGGGAAGTTCCCGGTTCCCACGAAGACCTAGCCTGAATAACCCAGGCTACAACGGCGGTGATTGATGGAGAGCGCAAGCGGGGGACAGCAGTATTCCCCAATCCCAGTCGCTTGTCACCCCGTCACCTGTCACTGGGTTGGGGCCAGCGCCCC
>JAGLYR010000136.1 GCA_023132135.1 Candidatus Eiseniibacteriota bacterium
TCCTTACCCTTCCACCCGACACCGTAGGGCCGACCCGTGTTCATGTCCTACCAAGCATTGTTGTCAAGTTCCCGCACAAGGATACCGAATAGTAGAAGACACAAATCGAAGTCCCGGTGGATATGGAAATCGGACTGACGCTTCGACCCGACACGGTTTCCAAACCGAGGTCCCGGTGGGTATGGAGCTCGGACTGGAGAAAATGAAATCGTGAAGATACCGCTGCCCCCTTCGCGAAGAGATGTGACCGGGACAATCCTGGCCGGGATTGGACTTGGGGCACTCTACTGGCTGATTCAGTCCTCCACAGATGCCTTTCTCTTCCACAAGGGCGAGTTCTTCCAGCAATTCCTGCACCCGGACCGGTACCAGCTGTTCATGCGCCTCCAAGCTGTTTTCCTCCTCATGTTCCTGGGCGCCTACCGGGGAGTGCTGGTCCACCGCATCCGGCAGGCGGTGGGGAACTGGCGCATGGCGGAGTCCGCCCATCGGGAACTGCAGGGGCAGAACGTTCGCCTGCTTCGGGACCTGGAATGCGCAAACCAGATGGCCCGGCAGGCGATAGCCGCGGACCGGGCCAAGAGTGATTTCCTGGCCATGATGACCCACGAAATCCGCACACCCCTCAACGGGATCATGGGCATGACAGAAGTCGCGCTCAGCACGGAGCTGAACCCAGAGCAGAGGGATTTCCTGGAAACAGCCAAAGCCTCGGCGGATTCGCTGCTCCAGGTCATCAATGATGTGCTGGATTTCTCCCGCATGGAGGCGGGGAAACTCGATCTGGACGAGGTGAGCTTCAGCTTGCGGGATTGCCTGTCCGACATTGTGGGTGCCCTTGGTCTGCTGGCCTCGAGGAAGGGCTTGGAACTGACCTGCGAGGTCGGTCCTGATGTGCCGGATGCGCTGGTGGGCGATCCGAGTCGACTGCGACAGATCATGGTCAACCTCATCGGGAATGCCGTCAAATTTACTGAGCGCGGCCATGTTAAGGTTTCTGTTGAGCTGGATCCGGGCCCGGCAGGAGAAGCGCGACCCAAAGCTGATCCGTCCGCCGGAAGCCGGTACGTGCGCTTCTCCGTCGCGGACACAGGCGTGGGCGTTCCCCGTGAAAACCGGGAGACGATCTTCGGCGCCTACATCCAGGCCGGGGACTCTCCGCCTCGCCGGTATGGTGGTTCGGGTCTTGGCCTGGCCATCTGCAGGCAACTGGTCGAGATAATGGGAGGGCGGATCTGGCTGGAGAGCGAACCAGGCCCGGGAAGCACATTCTGCTTCACTGCTCACTTTGGTTTGCAGACCGGCTTGGAGATCAGCCGGGAACCGGCTCGGCTGGCCCATCCGACGAATCTGGCGGGGCTCCCGGTTCTGGTGGTTGACGAAAATGCCGCCAGTCGGCGGGTTCTGGAACAGACGCTGAGCAGCTGGTCCATGGAGGCAGAGGCTGTAGATGGGGGGGACTCCGCGCTGGCGAAGCTGGAAGAGGCGACCGAAGCCGGGCGGGACTATGTTCTCGTGATCCTGGATGGGAAGGCGACTGGAATGGATGGCTTCGCGCTGGCCAACAAGATCAAGAAAGACGCCACGCTCTCAGCCTCTTCCCTGATCATGATCAAGTCCTCGGGGGAGAGGGGAGACGGCGCCCGTTGCCGGGAACTGGGCATTGCGGCCTACCTCACCAGACCAATTCGTCAATTGGAGCTCCTCCAGGCAATCACGACCATCCTCGATAAAGACCCATCGGACGAAGGCCACCACGAGCTGGTCACGCGCCACACACTCCGGGAAGCCCGCCGTCGCCTGCGCATTCTGCTGGCGGAAGACGATGCGGTGAATCGCAAGTTCGCCCTGCGTGCCTTGGAACAGACAGGGCACACGGTGGTGGTGGCTGAAAACGGAAAGGAGGCCGTGGCGGCTTTCGGGCTGGAGTCTTTTGATCTTGTGCTGATGGATGTGCAGATGCCGGGCATGAACGGCCTGGAAGCGGCCGCCGAGATCCGGAAGCAGGAGGTGGGGACAGGCGGCCATATTCCCATCATTGCAATGACAGCCGGGGCTTGGGACGGCGACCGGCAGCGGTGTCTCGACGCGGGGATGGATGGCTATCTCGGCAAACCACTGACTCTCAAGGCACTCCACGAACTGATGGACGACTTCCTTGGCGCGGGACCGGTTTCCCGGGTGGGGTGGCAGGCACCTCCCGCTTCCCACAGCACGCCGGCCGACTGGGGGCGCGTTCGCAGGATGGCCGAGGACGATCCCGAGTGCGAACAGGAGCTTCTGAATCTCTTTGTTTCGCAGACTCGGGAGAGACTCTCCTTCCTGGATACAGCGGTGCGGGAAGGGGACGGTGCGCGGATCGAGGAAGTGGCTCATGGGTTGAAAGGTGCCTGCGGAAACCTGGACGCGAAGAACCTGGAGCATCTGGCCCACGAGCTCGAACGAGTAGGGGCCTCCGGGAATCTGGACAGCACAAGGGAGATCTTCCAGGCTCTGCTGGCTGAATGGCACAGGGTGGAGAGGTACTTGCTCGACTACAGGAAATCGCCGAAGTCCGTAGTCCCAAGTCCCTAGTCCGGACTAGCTCAGGGCCAAGGACAAGGGGAGGGTAGACGGGAACGCACAAGGGGCACCCGTTTGGGTGCCCCCTGTGCATTGATTCTTGCAGGCTAGACGACGCCCTGGTCCATCATGGAGCGGGCGACCTTGAGGAAACCGGCGATGTTCGCGCCACTCACGTAGTTGATGAAGTCGCCATCCTTGCCGTACTCGACGCACTGGGCATGGATGCTCTTCATGATGCCGTGCAGGCGCTGGTCCACTTCTTCTCTTGTCCAGCTCAACCGCAGACTGTTCTGCGACATCTCAAGGCCCGAGGTGGCCACTCCGCCGGCGTTGGCGGCCTTGCCCGGACCATAGAGGATCTTCTTGCCAAGGTACACCTCGGTAGCGTCGGGAGTGGACGGCATGTTGGCGCCCTCAGACACGCAGGTGCAGCCGTTGCCGACGAGGCTCTTGGCGTCGTTGGCGTCGATCTCGTTCTGGGTGGCGGAGGGGAAGGCCACATCACACTTGACGCCCCAGGGCCGCTTGCCTTCCAGGAACTTGACGCCGTACTTGTCTGCGTATTCCTTGATCCGCCCGCGGCGGACGTTCTTGAGATCCATGACAAACGCCAGTTTTTCGGCGTCAATGCCGTCCGGATCGTGGATCGTGCCATTTGAGTCGGACAGGGTCACGCACTTGCCGCCCAGCTGGGTCACCTTCTCAACCGTGTACTGGGCCACGTTGCCGGAGCCGGAGACGGTACAGGTCTTGCCCTTGATGGAGTCTCCTTTGGTATTGAGCATCTCCTCGGCGAAGTAGACGGATCCATAGCCGGTCGCTTGCGGACGGATGAGACTTCCGCCCCAATCCAGGCTCTTGCCCGTCAGCACTCCAGTGAACTCGTTGACCAGCCGCTTGTACTGCCCGAACAGGAAACCGATCTCACGACCGCCGACGCCGATGTCGCCGGCCGGGATGTCCGTGTTTGCGCCGATGTGGCGGAACAGCTCGCTCATGAAGCTCTGGCAGAATCGCATGACTTCCAGATCGCTCTTGCCCTTGGGGTCGAAGTCCGAACCACCCTTGCCTCCACCCATGGGAAGTGTGGTGAGGGCGTTCTTGAAGAGCTGTTCGAAACCCAGGAACTTCAGGATTCCGAGGTTCACTGTCGGGTGGAACCGGAGACCGCCCTTGTAGGGGCCGATGGCGCTGTTGAACTCGACGCGGAAACCGCGGTTGACCTGCACCTCGCCCTTGTCGTCGACCCAGGGAACGCGGAAAACGATCACGCGCTCGGGCTCGCATATTCTCTCGAGAATCCTGGCTTTCTTGAACTGGGGATAGTCGTCGATGACGGGTTCCAGGGAGTCAAGGACTTCCTTGACGGCCTGGAGGAACTCGGGCTGATCCGCATCCCTCCCGGCCACTTTCGCGTATACGGAGTCTACGTAGCCTGCCACTTGAGTCTCCTTTCCAACCTGTCTAACATGTGCATACCTTGCTCCGATTGAACAGCAACCCCTCCTTATACCACTCGCACTGCGCAATGGTCAAGGGATTTGCTATTCCTCCCCGACAATCTGCTCTGGGGAAACTTCCTGCTTCATTGGCACGGAGACGGTGAAGGTCGTTCCCCTGCCGGGTTTGGAGTGAACCTCGATCCCGCCGCGGTGCATCTTGATGATCCCGTACGCGATGGCGAGCCCAAGCCCTGTGCCCTTGCCGATGGGTTTGGTTGTGAAGAATGGCTGGAACAGCTTGGACTGATTCTCCTCGGGGATCCCTGGTCCGGAATCCGAGATCCCGATCCTGAGAGTGCGGCCGTCCACGCTGGACTTGGCCTCAAGGATCAGGGATCCGCCGTCGGGCATGACCTCCAGGGCGTTGAGGACAATGTTCATAATGACCTGTCTGATCTGGTCCGGATCCAGCTCCACATCGGGCAGGTCCGGCGCGACGTCAAATCGCACCTCGACCGTATGGTCGGGAAACTGCTCTTCGGCTTCCTTCACCGTCTCTTCCAGAAGGCTCGCAATATTGGTGCTGGCCAGATTCAGCTTGCTCTGGCGGGCGAAGTTGAGCAACCCCGACACGATCTTGCGACAGCGTTCGGTTTCGTCGATGATGAGCTGCGCGTCCGCCTTCCCCTGTTCGCTCTCGCCTAACTGGTCTTGCAGTAGATGGCCGTAGATCAGGACGGTTCCCAGTGGATTGTTGATCTCGTGGGCCACCCCGGCGGCCAGCTGGCCCATGGCCGCCAGTTTCTCGGAATGAACGAGTTGCTCCTGTGCGGCCGCCAGCTTCCGGTTTGTGCGCTGGAGTTCCAGGGAGGTGCGCCCACACTTCCTGATCAGGTGGTGCAGGCACATGTTCTCATCCGTGAGCCCCTGGGCCAGTGCCACGCCCGCCTCCCAGCACGTGCTGTACCCGCAGGAACCACAGTCCAGCATGTCTTCCTCGGTATGCCGGTCCAGCCTTTCGAGCGCGTCGTAGACTTCCGCGTCGGACGGCATGGGAAGCCGGAGATCGTTGGCGATGAAGCTCCGGCTCAAGTCTACCCCGGTGCGCCGCTCCAGCTTGCCCAGCCACCGGGCCTGCTCGGCCTTCCCGCCCTCAGCCATGCAGTACTCCGCCAGGATCTGGCGCTTGGCCAGAGGGCTCAGGTCGCGGCTCACAAAGGGAGCATCCAGACCCCGTTCACAGAAGCATGTCTCGATGAAGCGAACCTGGGTATCTGAGGTGGCAAGGTCGCGGAAGGCGTGCACGCACTCTTCCGGCGAGAGGTAGAAGGCGGCCTCTTGCGGCGAGAAGTGGGGGTCGGCCCCCAGAATCCAGGAGCGGGCTCCTGCAATTGGATACCACCTGCCGATGACGGGGTGAGGTTCGTCGAAGGGTTCCTCGTGAAGAAGATCCCGGATGATGCCATGGCGCAGGAACATGTCCCTGAGCTCATCGAAGGTAATCACCGCGTCGATGACTCCCTCGACCTCCGGATCCATCATCTCGAACCGGTGAGCGGCGCAGGCACTGGCGTACACGATGCGAAGGGGACCTTCGTTCCCGGCGCGGAGATACCGGCCCACGGCGATCATGGGCGAAACGATGGGGGCAAGGAAGGGGACCAGGGACGGAGTGAACCGGCACACATACCTGTGAGTCGCGGGGCAGGCTGTCGAGATGATCATGGCCATCTCGCGCCGACTGAACAACTCCTGGTACTCCGGGGCGATGAGATCGATGCCGAATGCGCCTTCGACAACCCGGTCGAAGCCGCGGTACTTAGCGGCAGCCACCAGCTTGTGCGGACTCAGGCCCGGGAATGCGGCGGGAAAAGACGAATCGAGAACCAGGACCGTCTCAGTGGCTTGTTCCAGGAATTCCCGAACCGGGGGCACCATTGAGTCCAGCTCGATTGCTCCCTGCCCGCACGCCTTGATGCAACCGCCACAGCCGAGACAGCGTTCTTCGCTGATTTCCGCGCGACCCAGCCGTGCAGCAATGGCTTTCGTGGGACAGTACAGAATGCAGGAATAGGACCCGCGGCACTTGCCGGTATTCGCCTGGATGATGCTCATTTTTCCTCTACCACTCATCCGTACGCAGGTACTGATCGATACTCTGGGCGGCATTTCGCCCGGCGCCCATGGCGAGGATCACGGTGGCGGCACCGGTGACGATATCGCCCCCGGCGAAAACCCCGCGCTTGGAGGTCTTGCCCGTCTCCTCGTCGGCGATGATGTTCCCCCACCTGTTGAGCTCCAGCCCTGGTGTGGTCCGCCCGATCAACGGGTTCGGCCCCTGTCCGACGGCAATGATCACCACCTCGGCGGGAACCACGTGCTCCGATCCCTCGATGGGTACCGGGCGACGGCGTCCCGAGGCGTCGGGTTCTCCCAGCTCCATCTTCAGGCACTCCACCCCCGTGACCCAACCCCCATCATTGCCGATGATTCGCACAGGATTCGTCAGAAGCGTCAGGAGAATCCCTTCGGCCTCCGCATTCTCAATCTCCTCCTCCCGGGCCGGCATTTCCTGCCGCGACCGCCGGTACACGTTGAACACGCGCTTCGCCCCGAGCCGCGCCGCCACCCGGGCCGAGTCCATTGCCACGTTTCCCCCACCGACCACCACCACATTCTCTGCCACCCGAACAGGCGTGTCGTACTCCGGGAACAGGTAGGCCTTCATCAGATTGGCCCGTGTCAGGAACTCGTTGGCCGAGTAGACCCCATTGAGATTCTCCCCCTCAATCCGCATGAAGTAGGGAAGACCTGCTCCCGTAGCAACGAAAACCGCATCGTAGCCATCGTCAAAGAGAGCATCGATCGTGTCGCTCTTGCCAATCACGTAGCTGGTGCGGATTTCCACCCCCAGTTTGGACACGTAATCCGCCTCGGTCTGGACTACACGCTTGGGCAACCGGAACTCGGGAATGCCGTAGACAAGCACACCTCCCGGCTTGTGAAGGGCTTCGAAAACGGTGACCCGGTGTCCCTTCTTTGCCAGATCGCCGGCTGCAGTGAGACCCCCTGGCCCGGCCCCGACAATTGCCACCCGCTTCCCCGTCTCTTTCGGCTTCTCGGGCGCTCGGATGTCCCCCTGCTGGAACTCGTAGTCGGCCGCAAAACGCTCCAGGCGGCCAATGGCTACGGGCTCACCTTTCTTCGACAGAACACACAACTTCTCGCACTGGTCCTCCTGCGGGCACACTCGCCCGCAGATCGCGGGCAGGCTGTTCGTTCTCTTGATCTTGTGAATGGCTCCCATGAAGTTCCCGGTCTTCATATCCGAAATGAAACCGGGGATGTCCACCGCCACCGGGCACCCGGCCACGCATGGTTGCTTCTTGCACTCGAGGCACCGGCTCGCTTCCTTCAGCGCCTGTTTCCGACTGTACCCCAGCGCCACCTCATCGAAATTCTGCACCCGGAGCTGCGGGTCCTGCTGCGGCATGGGCTCCCGCTCCTTCGCCCGAACCAGCTCTTCCTCCTGCTCCTGCAGCTTGCACTGGTAGTCCCACAACGCCCGGTTCTCCTCCCGGGAATACATCGCCTGCCGTTGGAGAAGCTCCTCAAAATCCACCAGCGCCCCGTCAAACTCCGGACCGTCCACGCACACGAACTTCGTCTCATCGCCCACGGTCACCCGGCATGCTCCGCACATCCCGGTGCCGTCCACCATGATGGAGTTGAGACTGACCATGGTCTTGATCTTTGCCGCCACTGCTACCCTTACCACGGCCCGCATCATCACCACAGGACCAATGGCCACCACCAGGTCGATCGTCTCGCCATTGCCGATGGCTTCCTCCAGCGGACCGGTCACCAGTCCCTTCCGCCCGTAACTGCCATCGTCGGTCACGGTCACCACCTCGTCGCTGACAGCGCCCATCTCCTCCTGCAGAATCAGCAGATCGCGGTTCCGGGCTCCGATCACCGACACAATCCGGTTCCCCGCCTCTTTCAGCGCCCGGGTGATCGGATAAAGCGGCGCCACACCTACGCCCCCCCCAATGCAGTAAACGGTCCCGTACTTCTCGATTTCCGACGGGACCCCCAGAGGACCCACCACGTCCAGGATCGTCTGGCCCTTCTGAAACCCACCGAGCTTCCGGGTCGAGACCCCGATCACCGCAAAAACCACCGTGATCCAGCCCTCTGTCCTGTTGTAGTCCACAACCGTCAGAGGAATCCGCTCGGCATAGTCGTCCGCCCGAAGAACAACGAACTGTCCCGGTTTCACCCACCGGGCCACATGAGGCGAACATATCTTGAACAGCACGTTGCCCTGGGCAATCTCCTGCCGCTCCAGGATCAGGTTTTTCCCCCGCGTTGCGTCATCCGTCTCGTGACACGAATGGGATCCAGATTTCACCATGGTCTAGTTTTCCGTTCCCTTCTCCCGCCGGGCCAGCAACTCCTCCACCTTTCCCAGCAACCTTTCCGGCGACACCGGCTTTTCGAGAAAATCGTCCGTCCTCATCCAGTATCCATCCAGCTCCTGCGAGAACTCCACTCCGGTTACCTCGCGCACAGAGGTTAACATCAGAATGGGTGTCTCCTTGAATGCCGGATCGCTCTTCACATCCCTCGCGAACTGGAACCCCGAGTCGTGCTTCTCCATCATCAGATCCAGCACAATCAGGTCCGGGAATATCACCCGGATTCTCTCCAGTCCTTCCTTGTGACTGTATGCTACACTGATCTCGTACCCGGCGTTCTCCAGTACCGCACGATTCACTTCCACGAAATCGTAGTCGTTGTCCACTACCAGGATCTTCGCCTTGCCCGCCATTGCCGAACTCCTCTTTCGACTCCCTGCTTCCCGGTCCGGGGAGAGTATACGGCCCCAAACCGGAGAACTCGCATGTAGTGCAAGCGAGCGCCCATATTACGGGCCGCGCAAGCCCCATGTCAACCCTTGTGGGCGACAGGGCGAGAGCACGAGAGCGAACCCTTGGCCGCAGAATACGCAGAGGAAGAAGAGCAGTGTTTTCCCTCTCCCTCTGGGTGAGGGTATGAGGCCCTTTTCCTTGGACTAGGGACTTGTTCTGATGCCCTTTTCCGTCGAAAGCATTTGCCCGTCCGCTCATCGTGTCCTACCATATGACATTAGGAGGATGCGGGACCGTGAGCAGGAACTCATCAGAATTGCCTTCCCCAACGCACGGCGATGTGATACTCAACTCCATCGCCGATGGGGTGTTCACCGTGGATCTGGACTGGAACATCACCTTCTTCAACAGTGCCGCCGAACGCATCACGGGAATATCCCGTGATCAGGCCATCGGACAGAGATGCTTCGATGTTTTTCGGGCCAGCATCTGCGAGACGGCGTGTGCGTTGAGACAGACCATCGATGGGGACAAGGAGATCATTGATCTGAAAGCGAACATCATGAATGCCGCCGGCGAAACAATCCCAATCAGTATCAGTACGGCGGTTCTGCGGGACGAAGCGGGAGACGTGGTCGGCGGGGTGGAGACCTTCCGGGACCTGTCGGCCATAGAGGCGCTTCGGAAGGAAATCACGAAGGAATACACTTTCGAGGACATCATCAGCAAGAACCGGGACATCCGGCGGATCTTTGATGTCCTCCCGGACATTGCCCAGAGCGAAAGCACAGTGCTGATTGAGGGACCCAGTGGTTCGGGGAAGGAACTCTTCGCTCGCGCGATCCACAACTTGAGCCCCCGCAAGGACGGCCCGTATGTGGTCGTCAACTGTGGCGCTCTTCCGGATACGCTGCTCGAGTCAGAACTCTTTGGCCATGTCAGGGGAGCCTTCACCGATGCGCGGAGCGATAGGGACGGCCGCTTTGCCAGGGCATCGGGAGGCACAATCTTCCTGGATGAGATCGGGGATACTTCCAGCGCTCTTCAGGTGCGTCTTCTCCGGGTGCTCCAGGAGAGAGAGTATGAACGGCTTGGGAGCTCGGATACCGTGAAAGCAGACGTCCGCGTGATCGCAGCAAGTAACCGGAAACTCTCCGAGCTCCTGGCCGGTGGAGTTTTCCGGGAGGATCTCTACTTTCGGTTGAACGTGGTCAAGATCGTGCTGCCGCCGCTTGTGAATCGGAGGGAGGATATCCCCCTGCTCGTTGAGTATTTCGTCCGGCGCTTCAACCTGAGGCAGGGAAAGGAGATCCAGGGGGTCTCGGGTGAGGTGATGGATGTTCTGATGGCGTACGGCTATCCCGGCAACGTCCGTGAACTGGAGAACATCATAGAACACGCTTTCGTCCTGTGCCGGGGTCACGAGATCGAGGTCGGACACCTGCCCGGCGAGATCCGGTTGGTCCCCGCCGAGCGCCCGGAGAAAACCAGGCATTTCGGCGAGAACCCCCTGCAACAGGCCGAAGCCATTGCCATACTTGAGGCCCTGCGCAAGCACGGAGGCCACAGACGTTTAGCGGCTGCTGAGCTGGGCATCGACAAGACGACCCTCTGGCGGAAGATGAAGAAACTGGAAATCACATATCCCTAGCCTGTATTATTCATGAATCCCTGCGGCGAGCGCGAAGGTTGCAATATTGCAAGCAATGGCGGGCCAGCGATCGCGTTTCCGCGATACCTCCGGTCTGAACGGACTGCCGTGAGCTCACTAACCTCCGATGCTGCAATCGATTCCCTTAGTTGCGATGGGTCGGCATCGGTGGCACGCTGGTTGCTGTTTAATGATCTGGATGGAAAGAGGGAACCCTTGGAGTAACGATGGTCATTGCAATTCCGATTTTTGGCAGCCGCGTCTCGCCCCGCTTCGACCACGCACAGGAACTTCTCCTGATCAAAGAGGCGGAGGGACGAGTCGTTGAGAGCAAGCGGGTTATCTTCGGGGACTCAGGTCCGCTCGAGCGGGTCGCCCGCCTTGCCGCTCTCCATACCAATGTGGTAATATGCGGAGGGATAAGCGGCTTCCTTGCGCGGCAACTGGCGTTCCGGGGGGTCCGGGTGTATTCATGGGTGACGGGGGAGGCGGAAGATGCGCTCGGGTGCTTCCTGACCGGCCAGCTGGAAACGGGTTTGATGGCGGGCCCGAGAGGGCCATGCGGTCGTTGGAGATTGGGTCGTGGGGGGAGAGGCCGCGGTGGGCACCGCGGCCGCCGTGGACCTGGTGGATAGCCCGCATTTCTCATCAGCGGGGGACAGCAGTATTCCCCAA
>JAGLYR010000137.1 GCA_023132135.1 Candidatus Eiseniibacteriota bacterium
CACCCTGTCACCTGTCACTTGGTTGAGGCAGCGCCACGTCCGTGTGACGAGGGCGAGTGACAAGTGTCGAGTGTCGAGGAAATAGGGCGGAACTCCGAGGAGGAATTGCAATGAAGGTTGTGGTGACATCGGCAGGCCAGACAATGGACTCCGAAGTGGATTCCCGCTTCGGACGGGCCGCGTATTTTCTGCTGGTCGACACCGAGACGGACGAGCTCGATGCCGTGGATAACTCGCAGGATCTGGAAGCGGCGCAGGGAGCCGGCATTCAGGCGGCGCAGAAGGTTGCGGGGTTGGAGCCCGAGTACCTGATTGGCGGTCACTGCGGCCCGAAGGCTTTTGCCGTGCTGAGTGCCGCGGGGATCAAGGTTGTCGTGGGAGCCCACGGAACCGTGCGGGAGGCCGTGCAACAGCTCCAGCAGGGCGAACTACGTGAGGTGGGTGAGGCGGATGTAGAGGGACACTGGGTTTGACGCGGCAAGGGCGCGAACAGTGAACCTTTGGCCGTAGATTGTGCAGGTGGTTGGTGAGAAACGCGAGCTAAGGAGGTTTTCCAGGTGACGATGGGCGAGTGTAAAGGAGGCGGTTCGGGTTGCAGCGCAACGGGGGGCGGGGTGCCCGGGATGGGCGCAGAGCAAGAGGCGGTTGACAAGCGGATGTCGCACATCCGGCACAAGATCATGGTGCTCTCGGGCAAGGGGGGCGTTGGAAAGAGTACGGTTGCGGTGAATCTGGCCTACTCGCTGTCGCTGAAGGGGAACCGGGTCGGGCTTCTGGATGTCGATGTGCATGGTCCGAGCGTCCCCAGGATGCTGGGCTTGGATGGACAGCCGGTCGCGGGAAAGGACGGGGGGCTCGCGCCTGTGGAAATGGGCCCCAACCTTCTGGTGATGTCCATGGGGTTTCTCCTCCGGGATAAGGATGACGCTGTAGTGTGGCGGGGACCGCTCAAGGCAAACGTCATCCGGCAGTTCCTGTCCGATGTGGAGTGGGGCGAACTGGACTACCTCATCATCGACTCTCCGCCTGGAACGGGGGATGAGCC
The DNA here is from genome assembly GCA_023132135.1 of Candidatus Eiseniibacteriota bacterium. Lineage (GTDB taxonomy): Bacteria > Arandabacterota > Arandabacteria > JAGLYR01 > JAGLYR01 > JAGLYR01. The sequence continues at coordinate 1,046 of JAGLYR010000137.1, forward strand.
TCTGTCCGTTGGACAGCTCATTCGCGGCGCGGATGGGGCCATCGTGGTTACGACACCGCAGGAAATAGCGCTGGCCGATGTGCGCAAATCCATCAGCTTCTGTCGCGGTCTGGGTCTTCCGGTGCTGGGGGTGGTCGAGAACATGAGCGGATTGGTGTGTCCGCACTGCGGAGAGCGCGTGGATGTATTCAAGAGCGGGGGAGGGGAGGAGATGGCCCGGGACATGGGAGTGCGCTTCCTGGGGCGGATTCCTCTGGATCCCGGCGTCGTGGAGCTGGCAGACCGGGGAAAGCTGGTCGTCGAACACGCTCTCGGGCCGGGTACGGCGGAGAGCTTCCAGGCGCTGGCAGAGACTGTGATCGGACTGGAACAGGGATCGACATCGACGGAGCAGCAACCGGAGAAACGGAGGCGGGACTTGACGAAAGGTGAGACCCGGGATCCCGGGGTTGATGGGGCAACATCCATGAGAATAGCGATTCCCGTAGCAGGTGGAAAGCTATGTGCGCATTTCGGGCACTGTGAAACATTTGCCCTCATTGATGTGGACACCGAGGGCAAGAAGATTGTGAGGCAGGAGAGAGTTGTTCCTCCCGGGCACGAGCCCGGCGTGCTGCCGCGGTGGCTCTCGGAGCAAGGCGCCAACATGATCATCGCCGGCGGGATGGGCCAGCGAGCGCAGGCGCTGTTCCGGGAGCAGGATATCGAGGTCGTGGTCGGTGCGTCAGCGGAAGATCCGGAGTTGGTTGTCCAGAGCTATCTAAAGGGGAACCTGGAGACGGGGGACAACCTCTGCGATCATTAGCAGCAAGTGCGCACGCCGGGCTCAGCCCGGCAATCCGTCTTGCTGCAGAGGGGTGAAAGCCGAAAGCCGAAAGGTGAAAGGCCAAGCCTGACACCAAATACTGCACCTTCACCCCGGTCACCTCTCTCCTTCTCTCCTCTCGCCTCCCTGTCAACGAGAGAACCTGAGAAGCACTCGTCCCTATTGTCTATTTCCTACATTCTATTTCCTCTACGGTTCCGGTCCATCCTCAAGGAAAAGCGCATTGGCTGGTTGCCGTTGCGGGTCCGCCGGGCCTATGGTATAATAGATGGTCATGAGTAGAGTCGTGAGATGCGTGTCAGCTTTGCATAGAGGGAGGTTCTTCATGAAGAAGGGGAAGGCTTTTGTAATGATTGGTGTCTTTTGTGTGGCCATTCTAGCTCTCCTGGTCTCTATCCCGGCGGTGGCCGGAGAAGATGCGACTCACGACGGGGCTCTGGGGGTGGCCAATCCCGCAGCCGTCTACTGCCGCGAACTGGGCTACGAGGTCGAAGTTATCCGGACAGAAGCCGGCGAGCGGCTGATATGCACCCTGCCCAACGGCGAGATCTGCGATGCGTGGGATTTCTACAGAGGCAAAGTCTGGCAGGAATATTCCTATTGCGCGCTCCAGGGGTACGAAACGGTCACCCGGACCAACAGCGACGGTTCCTTTACCACTGAGTGCGCGGTCTGTATGGGTGTGGACGGGACGGAGATGGGAACCGTAGCAGAACTGATGAACCTGACCGGGAAGATCATCACCGGTATCGGGATTCCGGGGGATTCCGGCGTCCCGGAGGAATTCCCTGTCTATGGACAGCCCGGTCGGGACCTTCCGTCCTACTTCAACTGGTGCGACCAGGGCGGATGCACGTCCGTCAAGAACCAGTCCTCCTGCGGCAGCTGCTGGGCCTTCGCCACGGTGGTTCCCCTCGAGTGCAACATCCTGATCAAGGAGAGCGTGGAAGTCGATCTCTCCGAGCAGTGGCTGGTGAGCTGCAACCAGGAGGGCTATGACTGTGGCGGCGGCTGGTGGGTCCACCAGTACCACGAGTGGAAAACGGATCCCTGCGGTGGGACGGGAGCGGTTCTGGAGTCCAACTTCCCCTACACAGCGACGGATGCTCCGTGCAACTGCCCCTACGACCATGACTACCTCATTGAAGCCTGGGACTACGTGGGCAGTAGCAGCAGTGTTCCCCCGGTCAACTCCGTCAAGCAGGCCATCATGGACTACGGTCCCGCCTGCGTTGCCGTAACTGTGAACACCGCATTCCATGACTACAGCGGCGGCGTGTTCAACAGCTGCAGCACTTCGGGCGTCAACCATGGCGTCGGTCTGGTCGGCTGGGACGACAGCCTGGGCTCCGGCGGCGCCTGGCTCTTGAAGAACTCCTGGGGACCGGGCTGGGGCGAGAACGGATACATGTGGATTGAGTACGGCTGCAGCTACATCGGCTACGCGGCCACCTACGTGGACTACAGCAACCCGCTGAAGATCGCGCTCCCCAATGGGGTTCCGGAAGCTGTTCCTCCCGGCGAGGCGACGACCCTCCTGGTCCAGATCGACGAGACGGGCGATATCTACGTCTCCGGAACGGGCATGCTTCACTACCGCTACGACGGCGGGACATACCTCACGTCATCCCTGGTGCATCTCGGTGGCGACTTGTACGAAGCCACACTGCCCGCTCCGGCCTGCGACGACTCACCGGAGTACTACTTCAGCGCCGAGGGTGTGGCCTCGGGAACCGTCTACAATCCAAGGCAGGCCCCGACGTCCAACTACACGTCGGTGGTGGGCACTCTCACGACGGTCTTCGCCGACGATTTTGAATCGGCTTCCGGATGGACCGTGGAGAATGATGCGTCTCTCACGGATGGCGCCTGGGACCGCGGCGTCCCGGTGGGTGGAGGGGATCGCGGCGATCCCCCGACCGACTTCGACGGATCGGGCAAGTGTTTCCTGACAGACAATGTCGATGATAACTCCGACGTCGATGGAGGAATCACGTGGCTGATTTCTCCGGTTCTTGACGCCACGGTGGGGGATCAGGTCCGGATCAAGTATGCCCTGTGGTACACGAACTACTTCGGGAACAATCCCAACAACGATCTGTTCAAGGCCTACGTGTCCAATGATAACGGTTCGAACTGGATACTGGCGGAGACGATTGGGCCCAGCAGCTCGAGCGGATGGACGGAGCGGGGCTTCCTCATCAACGACTTCGTCACCGCTACGGATCAGGTGAAAGTTCGGTTCGAAGCTTCGGACCTTGGCGGGGGATCCGTCGTGGAAGCGGGCATCGATGCATTCATGGTTCAGGTGCTCGAATGCGCGGAGACCGGTGTTGCCGACCTGCGTGTTGGCGTGTCCGACTATCGTCTCCACGCGAATGTCCCGAACCCCTTCAATCCGAACACGGTCATCCGGTACGAGCTGCCTCGGCCGGGTGCGGTTCATCTCAACGTCTATGACGTTTCCGGCCGCATGATCCGGGCGCTGGTGAGCTCGCCGCTCCAGGGAGCGGGCGAGCACTCGGTCGAGTGGAATGGTCGGGACGGAAGCGGTCAGCCGGTGGCTTCGGGTGTGTATTTCTACAGGCTCGAGACCGGCGAGAGGACATTCACGAGGAAGATGGTATTGACGAAGTGATAGGCTTGCGGAATGCGGCCCTATTTCCTCGACACTCGACACTTGTCACTCGCCCTCGTCACACGGACGGGGCGCTGGCCCCAATCCAGTGACAGGTGACAGGGTGACAGGCGACTGGGATTGGGGAGTACTGCTGTCCGCGGCTTGCGCTCTCCATCAATCACCGGGGTCATAGGCTGGGTTATTCAGGAATCCCGTGGCGACCTGAATAACCCAGCCTATTAGCGGTATGCTTCCTTGAGAGTAGACCAGTTGAGAGGTTCGATCCTCTGGACAACACTGTCCGTGCAGGATTCACCGAACGCCCCGATCAAGACCCCACAGCCATTGTTGACCGGCAGGCACGGAGAATTGTCCCCCAGGCCGTAGTTGTTCTCCGGCGGATTGCAGAACTGGGGGTCCGCGGAGAAGTTGCCGCTGGCCCCGGCTTGGTCTTCGATGCAGCCTACCCAGTCTCCCCCCTCGTTACCGTACATGTTGCAGCAGGTTAGAGTGGGGTGCGATGTGACGGAGCAGGAGATGGGCTCTCCCCCGGTGCAGAAAGCGATGATGGTGTTCTGCAGCGTTGGGCAGGAGGTACTCCCGCAGGAGATGGCGGCGCCATATTCCCACGTGACGGAATTGTGCGAGAAGGTGCAGTCTATGATCATGGGAGAGGAATGGTAACAGTGCATTGCGCCGCCGGTATTCCCGGCCGCGTGATTCCGGGAGAGGAGGCATCGGGAAATCGTCAGAAAAGCGTTGTCGCAATAGATTCCACCTAGGGAGCCCCCGGTGATGGTTATCCCCTCGACCCGTGCCGTATCGTCCGCGGCCTCTATGTACCGGCACTCAATCACGCTGCCCCCGAGCTGTCCGTCAATGACAACACAATCGGGTTGCCCTGTTTCGCTCCGGAGGCAGACTCCCGATTTCATATCGACGCCGTGCTCGTAGTAGGTTCCACAGGCGACCTCAACTGTGTCCCCGGCACTTGCGGAATCGATCCCGGCCTGGATTGTCGGACACGGGGAAGGGACGTACCAGGTCGTTGCCCGGGCTGGGGCCGAAAACCAGAGTGCTGCAAAACAGAGGAAAATGCCGCCAGGCTGTCTCATACCGTACCTCTGATGCGGACTAGAATCCGATCGATGGTCAATGGTCTGAGGTCCATCTATACCACACACATAATACACATGTATATCGTCAGCAGCAAATGAGGCCGGAAGGGAAAAACACCTTGACAGGAGGAACGAATGGCACTATATTGATAATAAGAAGCGTTCCGAGTAGCGTTAAGAATAGGACGTTGTCATGATTCCAGCTTCGAAAAGGCGGATGACTCTCCAGCGAAAGATCATCCTGGAGGAGATAGAAAAGGTGAACGCACATCCGGCAGCGGATGAGGTGTACGAGCTGGTCCGCGGGCGTCTGCCCAAGATCAGCCTCGGCACGGTTTACCGGAACCTCGAGATCCTGTCCGAGAGCGGTCTCATCCGGAAGCTCGACCTGGGAGACGGGCAATGGCGTTTTGACGGGAATCTGAAGGATCACTACCACGTGCAGTGCATCAGGTGTGGCAGGATTGGAGACGTGTTCTGCAAGCCATGCGAGGATCTGGAGGAATCGGTCCAGGAGAAAACCGAGTTCGAGATCCTCTCGCACCGGCTGGATTTCGTGGGGTTGTGCCCGGAGTGCAAACGGAAGGAGGAACAGCAATGGCAGGACTGAAGGGAACGAAGACGGAAAAGAACATCCTGACGGCATTCGCCGGCGAATCGCAGGCGCGTAACCGCTATGCCTACTTCGCCGGCAAGGCAAGGGACGAAGGGTTCGTGCAGATCTCAGCGATCTTCACCGAGACGGCAGACCAGGAGAAGGAACATGCCAAGCGCCTGTTCAAGCTGCTGGAAGGCGGCGAGGTGGAAATCCAGGCAGGCTTCCCGGCAGGGGTCATCGGGACGACCGCCGAGAACCTGAAAGCGTCGGCGGGCGGAGAGAACTTCGAGTGGACAGAGATGTATCCCGAGTTCGCCAAGATTGCCCGCGAGGAAGGCTTCGACGAGATCGCAGGGATATTCGAATCCATCGCGGTGGCCGAAAAGCAGCATGAGAAGCGCTACTTGGGCGTACTGGCGAACGTTGAGGCGGGGACCGTGTTCAAGAAGGACAAGGCGGTTGTCTGGCGGTGCCGGAATTGCGGATACCTCCACGAAGGGACAGAGGCCCCGAGTTTGTGTCCGGCCTGCGCGCATCCACAGGCGCACTTTGAGCTGCTCTGCGAGAATTGGTAGAACAACAGGAATTGGCCTGGAATGCCAACAAGGGGTGGGTGTTGAGGAAGAGAACGGGGAGCGTTGCGATCCGAAACCGGCTAAACGATCTCTATGCCAGGTACAACCGGCGGGAGTTCGTCCATCCGGATCCCATCGAGTTTCTGTACAGATACGAGAATTCCCTCGATCGGGAGATTGCCGGGCTGGTCGCCTCTTCGCTGGCCTTCGGGAGGGTTGCCCAGATCCACCGGAGCGTATCCCGGGTGCTTGACCGGATGGAAGAACCGGCTGCATTTGTCCGGGAAACACCGCCACGATCAATCCGGAAAATCTTCGCCGGCTTCAGGCATCGGTACGCGACGGGGATGGAGATGGCGGAACTGCTGCTGGGTATCCGGCGCGCGGTCAGGGAGCACGGATCGCTGCGGGCCTGTTTCGTGAGCGGGATCGGTGAGGAGGACGAGACAGTTCTCCCGGGGCTCAATGCTCTCGCCGAGAATCTGGTGGGCGACAGTGGAGGGGAGTGCAACAGCCTGCTTCCGCTGCCCCGCCGCGGTAGCGCCTGCAAACGATTGAATCTGTACCTGCGTTGGATGGTGAGGCATGATGAGGTGGATCCCGGGGGGTGGGACGAGGTGCCTCCATCAAGGCTGATTATCCCTCTGGATATTCACATGTACCGAGCCGGCCTGGAACTGGGATTCACAAGGAGGAAATCGGCCGATCTCAAGACAGCTCTCGAGGTGACAGAAGGATTTCGCAGAATCTGTCTGGAGGATCCTGTCCGATACGACTTTGCGATCACACGGTCTGCGATTGGGCAAACACGAGTCTCCGGGCTGGAGCATCATGCGGGAGAACCAGGAGGATCAGAACAGGAGGATCAGGATGAGCGAAAGAACAGGTCTGGTGACGATCGAAGGAGGACCACTGACGCTATCGGGCGATGAGGTCAAGGTTGGGGACAAGGCCCCGGATTGTGATGTCCTGGACAATGACCTGAACCCCGTAAAGCTATCCGGTTTCGCTGGGAAGGTGCTGGTGATTTCCGCAGTCCCATCGCTGGACACTCCGGTGTGCGATACCGAGACCCGGAGGTTCAACGATGAAGCGACGAAGCTGGGTCCCGACGTGGTGATCCTGACGGTCAGCATGGATTTGCCCTTTGCGCAGAAGCGGTGGTGCGGCGCGGCGGGGGTGGATCGTGTGAAGACAGTCTCGGATCACCGGGACGCGTCCTTCGGCGCTGCATACGGGGTTTTGATCAAGGAACTGCGCCTGCTGGCGCGAGCTGTCTTCGTGGTGGACAAGGAAGGTGTTATCCGGTACATCCAGCTGGTCAAGGAAGTGACTGATGAGCCGGATTATGAATCGGTTCTCGAAGCCGTGCGGAAACTGATGTAGGGGGCGCCGGGAGGTGCGGGATGGCCCGATTCCCCGCTCCGCCCAGGATTGATGGAGGTGTACAGTGGCAGAGAAACTTGAGATCTACAAGTGCGAAATATGCGGGAACATCGTGGAGGTTCTTCACGGCGGCAAGGGGCAACTCGTATGTTGTGGCGCGCCGATGAAGCGTATGGACGAGAACACGGTGGATGCCGCCAAGGAGAAACACGTCCCTGTCGTGGAGAAGGTCGCCGGCGGGTTCAAGGTAACGGTCGGAAGCGTTGCCCATCCCATGGAGAAGGACCACTACATCGAGTGGATTGAGCTGGTCGCGGGCGGGAAGGCCTACCGGGCATTCCTGAATCCGGGCGATGCGCCGGAGGCGATGTTCTGCATCGAGGCAGACGAAGTGACGGCGCGCGAGTACTGCAACCTTCACAGACTGTGGAAAGGATAGAAGCGATGCTGAGCAAGTCGATGCATCAGCGCCGAGCTGGCCAAGATGGTGGAAGAACGGAAGGGGGTAAGCACATGATCACCGAAGGAATGATCGATGCCCTGCTCACGTTGCCCTACGGCCTTCACATTGTTACTTCCCATGACGAGGGGAAAGTGAACGGCCAGGTGGCAAACGCGGTCTGCCAGGTGACAGCGGAGCCACCAAAGATGATGATTTGCATCCACAAAGGCAACCTGACCCACGAGTACATCTCGAAGAGCAGCGTTCTGGCCATCTCCGTCCTTGAGCAAGAGACTCCGATGACGTTCATCGGTCTTTTTGGATTCAAATCGGGACGGGATGTGGACAAGATGTCAGAGACTAAATGGGAAAAAGGAGTGACGGGTGCTCCCGTCGTGATGGACCACGCCGTCACTGTTTTTGAGGGGAAGGTCGTAGACGAGTGCGACGTCGGGACGCATACTCTTTTCCTTGCGGAGATCGTCAGAGCGGAGAGGGTCAAGGAAGCGCCGCCGCTCACCTACGCGCACTATCGGGCGGTCAGGCATGGCAAGTCCCCAAAGAATGCACCGACCTACCATCCTCCCTCCGGGGAGGAGAAGGCGGAAAGGAGCGGAACCGGTATGAAGAAGTACGTGTGTGACGTGTGCGGCTACGTGTACGATCCCGCCATCGGCGATCCGGACAACAACATAGCGCCGGGAACGGCTTTCGAGAGTCTTCCGGACGACTGGGTTTGCCCGCTGTGCGGGGCCGGCAAGAGTGATTTTTCAGTTCAGCAGTAAGGGAGGCTCGAAGAGTGGCCGGGATCGCAGACGATGTTACCGGGCTCGTAGGAAACACACCGCTGGTGAGACTCAACCGGATCGGTGAGGGCCTGGGCGCGGAAATCGTTGCAAAACTGGAGTCGTTCAATCCGTGTTCGAGTGCGAAGGACCGGATTGGCCTGAGCATGATCGAGGCGGCCGAGCGCGACGGGACGATCGGCAAGGATACGATCGTCATCGAGCCCACCAGCGGAAACACGGGGATAGCCCTGGCTTTTGTCTGCGCGGCCAAGGGGTACAGGCTGATCCTGACGATGCCCGACACGATGAGCGTCGAGAGGCGGCAGCTGTTCAAGGTTTTCGGTGCGGATCTGGTTTTGACACCAGGGGCGGAGGGAATGCCGGGAGCCATCCGCAAGGCGGAGAAGCTGGCGGCATCGGGTCCCGGGTACTTCATGCCCCAGCAGTTCAAGAACCCGTCAAATCCTGAGGTCCACAGAAAGACAACGGCGGAGGAAATCTGGGAAGACACCGGGGGGCGGGTTGACATTCTGATCTCGGGTGTGGGGACCGGTGGCACCCTCACGGGGGTGGCGGAAGTCATCAAGGAAAGAAAGCCCTCATTCAAGGCGATAGCGGTCGAGCCCGCGGATTCGCCCGTTCTCTCGGGAGGCGCTCCGGGGCCCCACAAGATCCAGGGGATCGGCGCAGGCTTTATTCCCGATGTGCTTCGCACGGATCTGGTGGACGAGATCATTCAGGTCCGGCATGAGGACGGCGGGGCAATGGCCCGCAGGCTCGCTCGCGAGGAAGGTATCCTGGCGGGCATCTCTTCCGGCGCGGCGCTGTGGGCGGGGGTGGGGGTAGCCGGGAGACCGGAGAACGCCGGGAAGATGATAGTGGTCATTCTTCCCGACACCGGGGAGCGGTACTTGAGCACATGGCTGTTCGAGGATCCGGACGAAGGAGGAGGCAATGGGTCGTGACCGCCGGCGGGAGGAAAACAAGCTCGGGTCCATCGTAGATCGGCTGTGCGATCGGGAAAGTGGACTCATCGGGCCGGCCCGGAGGGGACATGGCCAACCTCTGCCTTCGAGGGACGCAGTCATCAGTATTGTGGAGGATCTGCGGGCGATCCTGTTCCCGGGGTACTTCGGAATCTCGGATCTGGATGTGGATAACATGCAGTACCACGTCGGCTCCACGCTGGATCGGGTCCGCCGGGAACTCCAGGAGCAGATCAAGCGGGGGATCTGCTTCGTCTGTGACAAACCTCCCGATGAGTGTACCACGTGTGAAGATCGCTCCCTGGCGATGATAGACGCTTTCGTCGAACGGCTGCCTGTGATCCAGCGCCTTCTGGCAACGAGCACCCAAGCCGCCTACGAGGGCGATCCGGCCGCTACAAGCCCCGATGAGACCATCTTCTGCTATCCCGGTATGCTGGCCATCACCAACTATCGCATCGCACACGAGCTCTACCATCTGGGAGTCCCGCTGATTCCCCGAATCATCACGGAACAAGCGCACAGTCTCACCGGGATAGACATCCACCCCGGCGCGCGCATCGCCGAGAGCTTTTTCATCGATCATGGCACCGGAGTGGTGATCGGGGAGACAACCATCATCGGCAAACGAGTCCGGCTGTACCAGGGTGTGACCCTGGGGGCGAAGAGCTTCCCGATGGACAAGGACGGGAATCCTATCAAGGGAATCGACCGGCACCCCATCGTGGAGGACGATGTGATCATCTACTCGGGCGCCACGATCCTGGGCCGGGTGACAATCGGCAGGGGTTCGGTTGTCGGCGGCAACGTCTGGCTCGTGGATGATGTGCCGCCGGGCAGCCGGATTGCCCAGAAGACCGGATGGGGTGAAGCCGGGGAGGGTGATGTGAGATGATCCTGAACCCTGCTTCGGCGGGATGGTGTTTGTGGTGCTGACCACCTTCACGGTGTCGGGTGGAAGGGTGAGGATTCTGACTCCGGCAACTGGCC
>JAGLYR010000138.1 GCA_023132135.1 Candidatus Eiseniibacteriota bacterium
TGAGAACTCGTGAGGATCCAGAACCCCGCCGCAGCCAGAATCCTTACCCTTCGACCCTCCCCAGCAGCAAGTGCGCACGCCGGGCTCGGCCCGGCAATCCGTCTTGCTGCAGAGGGGAGAAAGGTGAAAGGTGAAAAGCCAAGTCTGACACCCAACAAGCCACCTTCACTCCGGTCACCTCTCTCCTCTCTCCTCTCGCCTCCCTGCACTCCCGCAATCGTCAGAGCCAAGAGCCTGATATCCGCACTGGCTTCCGGCCGCTGGTGAGAAATGCAGGCTAGCTGAAATCCCAACCTGTATAATTGCAATCAGTTGAAGCACATCCGGCACGCAGGCGCGGAAAAAGTCTTCTTTTCCCTTGACGGAGAGGACCATATACTGGTATCTTGGTACTTGAATACCGGAATATGGAGAATGCAGCATGGCAACTGTACTCAAAATCTCCGAAGCAGCCTCGCTGGCCCTGCACTCTATGCTGCTGCTGGCGGCCAACGGGAGCCTGTCTCTCTCGGTCCGGAAGATTGCGGGAACACTTCACGTGTCGGAAGCTCACCTGTCCAAGGTCCTTCAACGGCTTGCCAAGCAGGACCTGGTGCAATCGACCCGCGGACCGCGGGGAGGATTCGTCCTGCGAAAACGCGGGAGTGAGATCAGGCTGCTCGAAATCTACGAGGCCATCGAGGGCGAAATCACCACGGAGGAGTGTGTTCTGGGGAAAAGAATATGCAACGGTAGCGGGTGCATCTTCGGAGGTTTCCTGGAGACGGTGAGTGAACAGATGAGGGATTACCTGGGGAGGACGCGGCTGTCGGACATGACACACTTGATCTAGGGAGAAGCAGATCATGCTCAGGAAGATCATCAGGATCGACGAAGAAAAGTGCACCGGTTGCGGGGACTGCATTCCCAATTGTCCGGAAGGCGCGCTTCAGGTCATTGACGGCAAGGCAAGACTGGTGAGCGATCTGTTCTGCGACGGGCTCGGGGCCTGCATCGGCCACTGCCCGGAAGACGCCATCACTATTGAGGAGCGCGAGGCAGAGGAATATGATGAAGACCGCGTCATGGAGAACATCGTCAAGGCCGGCGCCAATACCATCAAGGCCCATCTCGACCATCTGAAGGAACACGGGGAAACAGACTTCCTCAACGAGGCCATTCGGTATCTCAAGGCCCACGGAATCGAGAGTCCCTACGAGGAAGTCGCGCCGGCGCGGCAACCCGACCCATCAATCGGGTGTTCCTCCTGTCCGGGTGCGGCGCCCCGGCGGCAATCCCGGCTCGGCCAATGGCCGGTCCAGATTATGCTGGTTCCTCCGGCGGCGGCCTATTTCAAGGATGCGGACCTGCTCCTTGCGGCCGACTGTGTTCCTTTCGCATACCCGGAGTTCCACGAGGATTTCCTGTCCGGGAAGATCGTACTGGTCGGCTGCCCCAAGCTGGATGATGCGCAATTCTACGTCGAGAAGATCACGGAAATCCTGAAACAGAACGACTTCCGGTCGCTGACGGTCGTCCATATGGAAGTTCCCTGTTGCACGGGGACCGTGAGAATTGCACAGGCCGCCCTCGGCGCATCGGGCAAGGAGATTCCGGCGAAGGCCGTGCAAATTGGAATCAAGGGCGACATCCTGAGCGAGATGGATCTATCGGTGGCTGTCGGATAGCCTGCGAGTGCGCGAGGTACGTTACCTGAGGTGACTCATGAAGTGTCCTGGCCGGAACGGGGCGTCGTGGAAGCCCGAAGATGTGTTCGAGCTGGAATGCCCCGGCTGTGGAATCCGGGTGGAATTCTTCAAGGACGACTTCTGGCGGGAATGTCCCGCTTGCGGGCGGCTGGTGAAGAACCCGGATCTCAATCGGGGTTGCGCCCAGTGGTGTCCGGCCGCCGAACAGTGTCTCATGAAACCGAGAGACGATGATTGAGGTTCGGGCGGAAAAAGAAACCAGGAGGGCAGAATGAGCAACGACGCACCGAAGAACGAGCAATCCAAAGACCGCCTGCCGCCTGCCGAGGCTCTGCGCCTGGCGGACCTGGTGGATTACGCGGACGGAGCGGTGGTCAGCCGGACCCTGGCAAAGGCCCGGGGCGGAAGCATCACATTGTTCGCCTTCGATGAGGGCCAGGGTCTGAGCGAGCACTCGGCACCCTTCGATGCGCTGGTGCAAGTTCTGGATGGGAAGGTGGAGATCACCATCGGTGGTGAGGCTGTCCCTGCGACCGCCGGAGAGACGGTTCTCATGCCGGCCGATGTGCCGCATGCGCTGAGGGCCGCCGGGAAATTCAAGATGTTGCTGGTGATGATACGGGATTGAGGAGCGGCGGGGTAGCGGTCCCGATCCCGACAGCACTGCGGATTCATCAATCTGGAGTCATAGATCTCAAACGTAGCACGAAAGGAGTAGACATGTTCTGTTACCAGTGCGAACAGACCGCCGGCGGTACCGGGTGTACGAAGTTGGGGGTTTGCGGGAAGGATTCAGACACAGCGGATCTTCAGGATCTCCTGATACATGGCTGCAAGGGACTTGCCATGTATGCACACCGGGCAAGACAGCTGGGAGTCGTCGATGGTGAACTGGATGTCTTCATAGCCAAGGCCCTGTTCTCGACCATCACCAACGTGAATTTTGACCCCGAGCGGCTTCGCGAATTGCTGGTGAAGACAGCGGAATTGCGCGACCGCGCCCGGCAGCTCTATGAGAAAGCGGCCGGCAAAGCGGGACACACGCTGGAGAAACTGGAGGGGCCGAGCCAGTGGGCGCCGGCACCGGATCTCGATGGACTCATTCGGCAGGGCCGGGAAGTGTCCATCGAGAAGCGGAAAGAAGCACTCGGCGAGGATGCGGCCGGGCTTCAGGAACTCCTGACCTACGGATTGAAGGGCACGGCGGCCTACGCGGATCACGCGCAGATCCTCGGCCAGGAAGATGACGGCCTGTACGGCTTTTTCCACGAGGCCATGGACTTCCTCACCAGGACGGATGCTTCCATTGACGAGCTCCTCGGCATGTGCCTCAAGTGCGGGGAGTGGAATCTGAAGGCCATGGAACTTCTGGATACGGCGAACACCACCGCCTACGGTCATCCGGTTCCGACCCAGGTTCGGGTGACGCCCGTCAAGGGCAAGGCCATTGTGGTCTCCGGGCATGACCTCAAGGACCTGGAGGAGATCCTGAAGCAGACCGAGGGCAAGGGCATCAATGTCTACACACACGGCGAGATGCTTCCCAGTCATGGGTATCCGGAGCTCAACAAGTATAAACATCTGGTGGGAAACTACGGTGGGGCATGGCAGGACCAGCGCAAGGAATTCGACAAGTTTCCCGGCACAATCCTCATGACCACCAACTGCATTCAGAAGCCCAAGGATTCCTACAAGGACCGGATTTTCACCACGGGCCTGGTCGCCTGGCCGGGAGTGACACACATCTCCGATCACAACTTCCAGGTCGTGATCGACGCTGCTCTCAAGGCGGAGGGGTTTGCCGAGGATGGTCCCGACCAGAAGGTCACGGTGGGCTTCGGGCACAACGCCGTGCTCGGGGTTGCCGGGCAGGTGGTCGAGGCGGTCAAAGCGGGTAAGATCAAGCACTTCTTCCTGATCGGCGGGTGCGACGGGGCCAAGCCCGGGCGGAACTACTACACGGAACTGGCGCAGGCGGTGCCAAAGGACTGCGTGATTCTGACTCTCGCTTGCGGCAAGTACCGGTTCAACAAGCTTGACTTCGGAGACATCGGGGGCATCCCCAGGCTCCTCGATGTCGGGCAGTGCAACGATGCCTACTCGGCAGTCCGGATTGCGTCGGCGCTGGCTGAGGCATTCGACACGGATGTCAACGGCCTTCCTCTCTCGATGTTCGTCTCGTGGTATGAGCAGAAAGCCGTTTGCATCCTTCTCTCGCTCCTGCATCTCGGGATCAAGAACATCCGGCTGGGGCCCACTCTTCCGGCCTTTGTTACACCGGCGGCCCTGGGCATACTCTCGGAGAAGTTCAATCTCATGCCTAACGGAACCGTGGAGGAGGATCTGGCAGCCGTTCTCCAGCCCTGCTAGCCTCCGCGTGCGGCCGTTCAGAAGGCTGATCGCAATTTGTGATCCGGAAGGCCCGGCGCTTCTGCGCCGGGCCTTCTCCGTCTGATGGGATGGAGCCGGAGAATTAGCAATTGTCACAAAAGTATCAAACGCGTATTATGCTCCCAGCAGACTATGGAAAGGAGTTAGAGGGGGATGGACAGTCAGCAACCAGTGCGTGTTCTGGTGGCCGGGGCAACCGGGACTCTTGGGAGAGCACTGATTCCTGTTCTTAGCAACTGCGGGAGAGAAGTCGTAGCTCTTGTTCGGCCTGCCAGCCAAAGGCGCATAGAATCGCTATCAGGGGACATCAAGGATCTAGTGACCGCGGAGGTGACAGAGCCGGACATTCCGGCCAGTGTGTTTGAGGGAGTGCATACAGTCATTTCGTCTATTGGTATCACACGTCAGCGAGATGGACTCACCTATGACGAAGTCGATTTCGGCGGCAACCTGAATCTCCTCCGAGCAGCTGAGAGAAGCGGAGTCCGGCGCTTTCTCTATGTCTCGGTCGTAGGGGCGGACAAGGACGTTAGCGTTCCGGGGTTTCGGGCGAAGCGTCGCTTCGAGGAGGCTTTGCGCGACTCCGCTCTCGAGTGGCAGATCGTTCGACCGAGCGGATTCTTCACCGATATAACGGACTTCTTGAAGATGGCCCGGAGGGGAACCGTTCATCTCTTCGGAAATGGTCGCAGCAGGATATCGCCCATACATCCGACGGACCTTGCTGAAGCTATAGTGGACCTGCTCGAGGTCAAACCCCGGACGATCGTCTCCATTGGTGGTCCGGCTGACTTCACATGGGACGAGATCGCGGAGCTCTGTTGCCGGGTCGCGCGGGTACGTTGTCGCATTCGCCACTGGCCGGAGTCGTTGTTGCGAGTTGCGCTGGCGATAACACGCGTGTTGTCGCGACCAACGTACGGAACCCTCAGCTTTCTGGTGCACGTAATGACTAGTGACACCACGGCCCCACATTACGGCTCCCGTGGCCTGGAGGAGTTCCTTAAGGCTCAACAGGAGGCCGTCTAGTCCCCAAAGCTGCCCCGGCATTCCTACTGCGACCGGACTACTTGGGTCGTGTCCGGAAACGTCAACTGTCGGCGTCCTGTCCCGTCGGCGTTCATGATCCAAAGGCGGACACTCTTCCAACTTCCTTCCGGAACGTCATCGGCAAAGACAATCTGCTCTCCGCTGGGGGACCATGCCGGATCGGTTCCACTACCAAGGCATCGCAGGCCGGTCCCATCGGCGTTCACGAGCCATGTGCGCCAGTCCCACAGATCCCAGTCGAACTGGGAAAAGACGATGCGGCCTCCATCGGGGTGCCAATGCGCATCCAGAAACTGCGGGTCGCCCGACCTGTACGACACCACCTGACGGCGGCCTGCGCCCGATGAGTCCATGATGCAGATGCCGTCCCACAGACACAAGAGCTCGCTGCCATCGGGGGACCAGTCGGGCTCGTCACCAGGCCCGAACCATCTGCATTGCAGGGTCTCCAGGTCCGACACGCAGATATCCGGCGTCCCGTCTGCGCTCCTTACTCCCGCCACCTTCGATCCATCAGGCGACCAATCCACCGAGAAGACCCGCCCCCTCGGAAATAGAATCCACGTGCTATCACTCGCTAGATCGTAAACCTTGGTTGACAGTCCATCCCAACCGTCCAAATACATGATCCTGTCGCCCTGAGGAGACCAGTCGGGCTCGTGTCCCCAATTCACTATCTTCTCGGATTCACTCCCGTCAGGACGGATGAGGAGAATCGTTTCAAAATGGTCCGTCTCATCGCCGCTGTGTACAAAAGCAATCCAATCCGAAGTGGGGGACCAAGCAGGCTGGATATCCACGGCCTCGTACTTGGGAAGCGGACCGGGGACCGGGCCAAGCTCCGTCCCCGTGCAGGAGAGACCGGCCACTGCCAGGAGGGCCCACAAGAGCGAAAGTCCCACCAGATTCCGGATCCGCATGCAGGAAAGGGCGTTCATGAGCACATTCCCCGATGTCTCCTTACCGGACCAAAACGATCTTGCACATCTGACGGAAATCGGCCACCTCCATTGTACCAAAGTAGATTCCAGAAGCAACATCCTGACCGTTCGGGTCGTTTAACGTAGAGTGCGCGAAGAGGATGGTCTCAGGACCCGCAGTTTGCATGATCCTGAGTATCGCGTCCCGGGAATTCCCGTACAATCTACACAAGATCCTCCAGCTCGATGACATGGTGGAAAAACCCACTCCGCTGCACGGCCTTGGTAGCGCCGGCGGCCGAGACAAGCACCGGCTCCACCGAGATCTCGGGTGGAACGCCAAGGCGCTGAATCTTCTGCTCAACGTCGTGCACGACCTGCATTCCCACCGGAGACTTGCCGTACTTGAACTCGAGCAGCGTCCACACCCCGTCCCGCCGGACGATTAGCCAGTCAATCTGTACACCGCCGCGCTGACCGCGCTGTTGCTGAAAGAACGGCCCCATCTCGACAATGTCGGCGAGCCGGAGTCCCAGCCGGTCGAGCATAACCTCCATTGCTTCCTCACACAGCCGTTCGAAGGCATATCCGTAGTACTGCTGGATGGTTGGGCCGGCGATTGCACGGTAAAGGTTCTCGCCCCTGCGATTCCTCTCGATGACAGCGCGGTTAGGCCGGATGTAGTGGAAGAAGAAGATCAGGAACGGGTCGGTGAGCTTGTAGGACCTGGTGCGGGAACGTCTTTTCCCACCCAGCATCACCGGCTGGTACTCGCGCACAAACTGAGCGCGGATCAAGTTGGCGACCTGCGCGCCGAAGCCGCCGCCTTTTGGGACGCTGACCTGCCGGGCCAGCTCGCTCAGGCCCGCCGGTGCCCGAGCGAGCGCAGCCACGATCGTCTCGTAGACCTTGAGGCTCCGAAACTGCTCCTTGAACAGCGTTTCGTACTCTTCGGTGAAGAACCCGCCGGCCGAGAAGCAAAGGTGGTTGAGATTCTTTTCCAGCGACTGGCGCGGATCGATCTGCTCAAGGTACTTCGGCACGCCGCCGAGACACATGTAAAGCTGAGCTTTCTCGCGCACGCTGCGCCGGGGAATGAATAAGCCGCTCTCCCGCGGGGTGAGCGGTCCGAGGCACAGCTCGAGTGTCTTGCGATTGTGGAAGGCCTTGGAATGGACCACGTGCTGGGTCATGAAGCTCGCCACCGAGCCGCATAGGAAGAGGCAGAGGTTCGGGTTCCTGCTCCAGCGATCCCAGTGGAGCTTCAGATCGGAGACGATCTGCGTCCGGCCGGCACCCATCCAGGGGAACTCGTCGAACACCAGCACCCAACGGCCGGACGGCAGTAATTCCCCGAGACCCTGAAACACTTCGCGCCAACTCCGCGCAGCGAGCCGAACCTTACCAGTCTGCCTGGAGAGATCGTCGAGGAACTGGCTTATTTGGACTCGGGTCCGCGCACCCTCGATGCCCTCGAAAAAGAGGGCTTGCTCCTGCTCCAGTGCTTTGGCAATCAGTGTCGATTTGCCGATTCGCCGCCGCCCATACAAGATGACCAGCTGGGCCTTGGAGCGATCAGCAAGTCGATTGCGGATCAGGGACAGTTCATGCGCGCGACCGACAAACATGGGACCAGTCTACTGGTTGTGCAAACAGAGTGTCAACCGTTTTCTTTGCACTTCTGTTGTGCAAACACAGTGGGGTTTACTCTGTTTGCACCTTGGGTATTTCGGGACTACTCAATTCTAGAACGACTTATGGAAATTGGAAATACGATATTCGTGGTTCGCGACCATGGCTTGATCGGGCGTTTACCCAGGCGGATGAACCGGCGGGGCTCGGGGCCCGGATCGAAGAGAATTCCCCCTGTCGATCAGACATGGATCGGTGGTGCCGATGACCGCTCAACCAGCAGTCCGCTTCCATACCGTGTACTTGAGATGAAACTGGCGAACCGGCTCAAAGTTCTCCCGGATGAACCTGTCAAGGATGAACACGCCGCTGCTCTTGGAACTCTCATTAGGCTCTTTCTCGAAGTGATTGAACAACACAACGTACTCGACCTGGAAGAATTCGATGTCTCGAACGATCTGTTCCTGAACAGATCGAGTTGTCGTCAGGCCCGGATGGATCTCATAGTAGCCCGTGCAGCAGTTGCGATCCGAGAGGAAGTATAGCATAGCATCACCAAAGGAAACCAGGTCATGCCGGAGAGTTCCACCATAGATGCGCCCGCCCTCCGGGACGGCCTCCTGAAGAAACAAAATCATATCCTCGTAGGTTTTCGACGCGCCGGTCATGATGATTCCGCGGCCGCGCTCGATACTCAGCTCCAGCGGATTTGCCCCCTCCAGATAGCTCCTTGCAAGGAGCCCTCTTTGCTTGATCGGGACAACTACGCTCGCCGCAACGAGAAAAAGAACAGCGAGCAGAGCCAAGCGAAATGGCGAGCGCCACCATCGCGTGTCGCGCCAGCGGAAGCCACCAACCAGCTCACCCAGGAGAAAGCATGTTCCGGGCACTGCGGAGAGAAGAAATGGAAACAGGTGGGGAATGTCAGATCGAACCCTCGCCTGCCCAAAGAAAAGGATCCCCAGCGCAGTGAAGAGAATCAAAGTCCACTTCCTCGCGCTGTCCAGCCTCCCGTGTTCAGCGCGCCCCAGTCGAATGATGAAGGCAGTGGACATCGCGTGAACAACAAAGGGTACGTAGAAGAGTAGATTCTCCCATCGTGGCGGGGGGTACGGCAGGCCTCTCGTTCCGGGGAAGATTCTCGCAGGAAAGACAATCAGGTCAGCGATCAGCGTTTGCACAGGCACGTGGATAACGAAGTAGAGACCAACAGGCACGATGAAGATCCCCGCACCGGCGACGTAGAGTCCTGCTGCAACAAGGGTGTGCTTCAGCCTCGACCGGTGTTCTCTCTCCAGGCGATCCGCGGACAAGAGCTCGAAGCCCAGCAGTGTGATCGTCTCGGCTACTAGTGCATACGCGGCCAGATCGTGCCTGAAAAACGCAGCAAACCCTGCGAAGAAGCCGCTTAGGAGCAGAAACGTCACCCGCTTGGACGACTGGTATCGGAGCAAGAAGTTGGTGCTGAGAAGGATCAACAGAAGCGCAGGGAAAACCGGGTACGTGAAGAAGCGGAACGATGCTCCCAGCCAGACCACGGCCAGCCCGAGGCCAATCAGTGACACTACTCCCGATAGAGATCTTCGAAGGAGAACGTAGAGCGTCAGGACGAGGCCGAAGATGATGGCAAGGGATAGGAGGCGGGCCGCAATAACGGAAGGTCCAAGCAACGTGAACAAGAGGGCCAGAAGATAGAGTTCTCCCGGAGCGTACATCGACCAGAAGTCTCGGTAGGGGACTTCTCCATCCAACACCCTCATCGCCCCATAGAGCGACAATCCCTCACCGTAGATGCTGAGACCGATGTTCGCTCCCACCAGCAAGTAGACGAATGCCAGTATGAAGATCACGTATGCCGAGATCCGAGCAACCAACAGTACTCTCCGCGCGAACAGCCGGCGACGATGCCTCACTCAGGACGTACTTCCTCTGGGATCACCATTCTGAAATTCCGGAACTCGAACTTCGCCATCTCCGGTAGCGTCTTCTCGAATCGGAGAAGAAGTTCCCGTGCGCTGAAGAAGGTGTCAATGTCCAACGCATAGAAAGTCACGACATCGCTTGCAGCCGTAACCTTCCCTCTCGTCAGAAGTAACTCGCCAATGGGCGTCCAGTTCTCGGGTACTTCTGGGAACCACTTGTTGTATATCATGGCCAGTCTGACACCGTACCGCTCTGCTAGTGAGTTCATCCACTCAACCCCTTGGCCAGAGTTTCTCATTTCAAGTGCCTCTCTCGACGAAAGGCCATACAGATCCAGGAGGTAGTTCCTATTCTGGTACGAGACCCGCCCGATGTCATTAACGGCCACGGGAGCGTTGTAGAAGGAGGCTGCAAAGCGATGCATCTGGAAATGCTGCTCGTAGATGTTGTTCGAGGCGCGAGGGGTCTGCAATAGCACTGCCAAGTATGGGTTGCACAGGGTCAGAAGTGCAACGCCAAGGAACCCACCGACGACAGCGGAACGCTGACTCCGGACCGCATCCCCAACAACATCACGATAGACATAGACCAACGTTGAGACGGAAGTCGTCCATACATAGATTTCATATCGGGAGAACCAGTCGAACTTGCCGACCAGCAAGTGAAGGAGGACAGCCGCGCTTGCCCAGAGCACCAACGGTCTGTCCTTCGCTCGCCGGGGCGCAAGACACGCGAAGAGAAGCAGAATCAGAACGCCGGCCAGAATCACTCCGGGCCTGCGCTGGAGATTCCCCTCGAGATTGCTCAGCAGCGAGCTGAGAGTACCTCCCGCGGCAACCACGGTGGCCTTTGCGGAAACCGAGGTTGGCAACCACCCCAACCCTTGGGCATGCAGGAAAAGCGAGAAGCCACCCAGTGTGGCGAGGAGGACCAGAGTGGCCAGAATCGCCCGCCATCGCTCACGTCTCCAGCCCAGAAGTACCAGAGCAGGCAGAGAGAGAGCGAGACTCTCATAGCGAACCAAGGGGCCCAAGACGATCACTGGGACAACCCACCATGCAGGCTTCGCCCCTTCCTGCATCTGAATGAGCCCGAAGACCAGAAGCGCGGCCAGAAGTGTCTGGAGCGTCTGTTCCATGCCAGTGAAAACCAGCCCAACCAGGTTCATGAGCGGAATCGAGAACGCTACAGCCATCGGCAGCAACGAACCAGGCGCTTTCTCTCCGACATGGACCAGCACCGTGCTAAGGATTCGGGCGAAAACTGACAGCACACAAATGGAGAACACGATATTGAGAATCAGCGGAACGTAGTGGCCGACTTCCCACGATGCGAATGGCGCGAGAAGAAATGGCCAGAGAATACTGGAGGCCGGCGCTGAGACCTCGGAAGCGTTGACCCCGTAGTGGCCGTGGGCAATGTTTTCCGCCAGGGCCAAGTGGATGTAGGCGTCATCAAGTGTGTAGGCGAAGTTGCCACCGTTGAGTGCAAGCAGCGCGACGATCTCGGCGATGAGAATGGCGAGAAAGACCCACACGTAGAGCGCTGGCCCCTTCGGGAGCCGCCTGAACGAGGAGGATTCCTCAAGAGATCTCATTCTTCGTGATCCTCTCCATGGTGACTTGATGGCAGTGTAACCAACTACCGGCCTGCCCGCAAGGTCTGGAAAGTGCGGCCTGCCATGCCGCCAGTGCTTCATGACCACAAACCCAGCAAAAGTATTTCAGGACATACTGCTCAATCCTACGGTATTTCGGGTGTTTCGGGGCAGACTACTCAATTCTAGAACGACTTGTGGGAATTGGAATTACGACATTCGTGGTTCGCGGCCGCGGCTCAATAGGACCTTGGCCCAGGCGGATGAGCCGGCCAGGCTCGGGGCCCGGATCGAAGAGAATCCCCCTTGCCGATTAGACATGGACAGGGGGTGCCGGTGTCGGCACAATAATCTGATTAAGCTGACAACGTTCCCTAAATCTGCCTAAACCCCCAAAACCACACTTGAATTCATCGCATGAGTAAGTCAGGAATCATGAATATTGCTGTTGTTTTCTCTTCGGCCGTCTGATAGAATGTAGCTGATACTCCTGTTTCAGTCAGGCAGGTGTTTCCGGGCTTCCTGCAACGGGAAGATGGTCTCCTGCACCTTGCTACCTTCTTGTCCGGACTCCACGCGCGCATCCAGAGAAAAGGGGGGCTGCGGTCTTCCCCAGGGCTGCAGGCGGTTCCAGAAATACGCCTTGTGAGCTGAGGGCACAATCGGAAGGGGGTGATCGTCGGGGACAGGATCATGGAAGTCGCAGTGCGCGCAGGGCATCTCTCGATTGTCAAGGACTCGGAGGAAGAAGCCTCAGGGGCTTCGAGGAAGCGAGGTGAGAGGAAGATGCTTAGAATGTTTCTGATTTGCACGGTGGCGGGTCTTGTCGCGTCACCCGCGATGGGCCAGCAGGTCGTGACCTACGGATGGGAAGACGGCACGGGAACTGTGCTGGAGTTGTACGGCACTGGGGATCCGCCCATCATCGCAACCAACGTCGGTGCGCCGGATCCGGTGTACAGCGGGTCGTACTCATTGAGATTGGAGGACAACAGCCCGAGCGGAACACCTCAGGCGTACGTTGCCTGGATCACGGGTCTGAACGAGGGAGATATCGTTGACGTGTCCTTCTGGCGCTACGACGATACGCCGGATGCGTCGCCCTCGTGCCGCATCTGGGGGCACTGGAACAATGATCCGTGCGACATCAACGGGTACGACGGCAGCGCCAGCGGGAACAGTGACTACGGCCCGGGTGAGGGCTGGGACCTGGCCACTTACATGTGGACCGTTCCGGCGGGGGTTTCCGGGGTGGTGGTCGAGTGCCGGACGTACTCGAATCCCGGGGATGTTGTCTGGATTGATGACATCACGGTCACGTGCCCGGACCATGCCCTGGTCTTCGTTCCTGATAGACAGCCGTTGCCCTACGACCTGTACATCACCGATGCATACGCGGTATGTGACGGGGAGACGACGACGGTCTACTACGATCTAGTCCTCGGCATCTGCGGTCCGCCCGACCGGGGAGACTGGGCCGAGGTCATCCTGGAGGCCGCGATCGATTTCTTCATGAACGACTGGTATATGGGGTGGGGAGTCCAGCTGGCCCGGTACGTGTGGGAAGGATCCTGCCCGGGCCAGGACTACAGCGATTGCGGCCCTGGGTGGTGTCCTGCTGAGGTTGGTTTCTACTGCTGGTACACAGGCGACGATGTCTATGTGATTCCGGCGTGTCGTCCGCGCTCGGACGCCTACGTCTGCCACTGCCTGGTCACGGTAGAGTCCAACTGCCCGTTCGTCTACGTCGGACCGTGGCCCCTGAGGGAAGGGAAATCGGACGTGCTGCGGATCGTGGTGGATCCGAACAACAATCTGGCCGAGTGGAACGAGGACAACAACGAGTTCGTCATCGCCATGGGGCCGACCGGTTCCGAGCGGCCCAGCTGGAGCAGCATCAAGGCAATGTATCGGTAGCGGATGGTATTTGCGTGCCGTAGGGGGTGATGTCGGGCACGCGGTTCTGTCCACAGATTGCGCAGATTACACGGATTCGGTTGCAGGGCGGGACGGAGTCCCGCCCTGCAACAACCACCCGTTCCCGTTCCTGGTCCGTGGGCATCCGCGAGCCGGCGCATCTCTGCCGTGAGTTCAGCCGCACCCGTTCCTCCATCTCTCTCACATTCTTCGAAAGATACCACCGGCCATTTGCCTTCCAAGTATTTCGCAGTATTTCGGGACATCAGGGGCTGTTGAAAAAGCCTCCCAACCGTTCATCGAGGGATGGCTGAAAGCATGCTTGTGACGGATAGAGGGTTGGACAAGCGGCATCCGGGCCTGTATCGTAACGGGCATCAGGCACCCCCGCCTTGCGCACGAGGAGAGTATAAAGATGAAGCCCATCTACCTGGACTACAACGCCACTACGCCTCTCGACCCGGTTGTGGTCGAAGCCATGCGTCCCTACCTGGAGGAGTACTTCGGCAACCCCTCGAGCACGCACTGGTACGGCGTACAGACAAAGCTGGCGGTTGAGAGGGCCCGCAGGCAGGTAGCGGAACTGCTCAACTGCGGCGCTGATGAGATCATTTTCACCAGCGGCGGCAGCGAGTCGAACAACTACGCCATCAAGGGTGTGGCATTCGCCAACCGCGACAAAGGCAACCACATCATCACATCCTCGATCGAACATCCTGCGGTCTCCGAAGTCTGCCAATATCTCGAGCACCACGGCTTTCGGGTCACCTACGTTGCGGTGGATGAGTTCGGCGTGGTAGATCTGGAAGCTCTCAAAAACGCTATTTCACCGCAGACTATCCTCGTGACTGTCATGCAAGCCAATAACGAAGTCGGCACCATCCAGCCGATTGCGGAAATTGCCGGGATCGCAAAAGAGCATGGTGTTCTCATGCACACCGATGCCGCCCAGTCTGTGGGAAAGATCCCGAGCGATGTGAAAGAGCTGGGGGTAGATCTGCTGAGCGTGGCAGGGCACAAACTGTACGCGCCAAAAGGTGTTGGAGCGTTGTATGTGCGGCACGGCGTGAAACTCGAGAAACTGATCCATGGCGCCGACCATGAGCGGGATCTACGCGCGGGAACGGAAAACGTTCTGGAGATCGTCGGATTGGGCAAGGCGTGCGAGATTGCCGGGCAAGGCATGGAGAAGAGCATGGCTCACATGCGGAAGTTGCGCGACCGGCTGCACGACGGCCTGAGAAAGCGCTTCCCGGCGGTCAAACTCAACGGTCACCCTGAGCAGCGTCTGCCAAACACGCTCAGCCTGAGTTTTCCCAACATCGAAGCCAACCTACTACTTGATGAATTGGACAGCGTGGCGGCGTCAGCAGGTGCGGCCTGCCATTCCGATTCCATCGATGTCTCACCGACTCTGGTTGCCATGGCTGTCCCGAATGAGTACGCCATGGGTACGATCAGGTTCTCCACCGGCAGGTTCACGACTGAAGAGGATATCGAGCGCACAATCGATTTCGTGTCTCAAGCAGTAGAGCGACTGCAGCCGACGGAGACCGGGACAGCACGGGCGAGTGGGGATTTCAGCGATATCAAGTTGACCCATTTCACGCAGGGTCTGGGGTGTGCCTGCAAGTTGAGACCGCAGGCACTGGAGCGGGTTCTGGCCGACCTGCCCGTGCCGGATGACGCGCAAGTCCTGGTTGGTCTTGACACTGCGGATGATGCAGCTGTGTACAAACTCCGGGACGACATGGCGGTCGTGCAAACGGTGGATTTCTTTACGCCGATTGTTGATGACCCATACCACTTCGGCGCCATTGCTGCCGCCAACGCGCTGAGCGATGTCTACGCCATGGGTGGAAAGCCTGTTTTCGCCCTGAACATTGTCGGTTTCCCTTCAAATCGCCTGCCAATGGAAATCTTGCGAGAGATTCTGAGAGGCGCGCAGGACAAGGCAAGGGAAGCGGGGGTCAGTATCGTTGGCGGTCATACCGTGGACGACCCGGAACCCAAGTTCGGCCTGGCGGTAACAGGCCTGATTCATCCTGAGAAAATCCTGACCAACGCAACCGCCAAAGCAGGAGACGTGCTGATCCTGACAAAACCACTCGGCCTGGGGATTATCACCACCGCGATCAAACGGGGCATGGTCGACGAGCGAACAGTGGAAGAAGCGATCACCATCATGAGCACGCTCAACCGCAAGGCAGCTGATACACTGTCCGAATTCAAGGTCAACGCCTGCACCGACGTTACCGGGTTCGGTTTGCTGGGCCATCTCAAGGAAATGGTCAAGGCCAGTGGCGTCGACGCAGAAGTCCACGCAGAAAAAGTCCCCGTCATCGATCACGCAAAAGACCTGATCACGGCCGACGTTGTTCCGGGCGGCACGCTCAACAATCTGGATTTCGTCTCCGACTGCGTGGAATGGCCGCAGGAAATATCAAGAACCATGAAAATCATGCTGTGTGACGCACAAACGTCCGGCGGACTACTGATATCGGTTCCCTCCAATGCCGGTACAAGATTGGAGCAGGCGCTGCGCGCGAACGGCATTGCGTGCGCCACCATTGTTGGTCGGATAACCTCTGCAGGTGACGGAAGGATCGTCGTTCGACAAGACTAAGGACGTGCGCGATCTCGGGCAGCTCTATCCGAGATCCAGTTCCTCCAACTCCTCCTCCCCCATCCCGAAGTAATGCCCGATCTCGTGATAGACAGTGATGGCAATCTGGTCGGCGACCTCATCGCGGCTCGACGATTCCCTCTCGATGTTCCGCTGGAAGAGATGGATAACGTCGGGGAGGTGGGGGGGCGAGGTGGATGAATCGCGTTCGGGCAGTGGAACCCCGGTGTACAACCCAAGGAGAGAGGGAGACAACGGCGGGTCATCCATCTCCAGTATGTCCTTGGGGGGTATGGATTCGATCACGATAGCGAGGTTGTCCTGAAGGGCTTTCAGGAATTCCGCGGGCAGCGCGTGGACCGCCTCAGCGGCTACTGCATGGAACTCGGCTTCCTTCATCCGGCAGGGTGAGGGGAACGCCTCCGGATCGATCTCCGTGGCCAGGGTCGTCAGGCGATCGCTCTCGTCGAAATCACCATCTCTCTCGGCAAGGCAACTCAGGATGTCGTACAGATCCGCCCGCGTGGGATCATTCGGATCCGCGAGCTCCAGGGCGCGTGTTGCCATATCACGCGCCTCTGCGAACTCCAGGAAATCGTATCGCGCCAGGGCCGCCGCGCACAGTGTGTCGACCGAATCCGGAGCGATCTCCAGGGCGCGTTCGTAGGCATAGCAGCCTTCCCTGATTTCCCCGCAGCTCCAGAGGGCATCGCCCTTCAGAAGATGGAAACCGGCCTTATGACCGAAATCCTTCTCCGCCTGCGAGAGCATCTTCAATGCTTTTTCGATATCGCCGGCTGCGATCGTTCGAGCGATGGATTGCGAGGATTTTTTCCAGTCGGTCATGCGGTTGGTCTCCTTGATCTGCGACTAGGATTTGGGCGCATGCGCGCGCCGGCGAAAACGTCCAAACAGAAGTGCGACGAAAAATATGAACGACGCCACAGTGACAATGGTTGCCCCCGAGGCGAGATCGGCATAGTAGGAGAGGAAGAGGCCGCCGACAGTGGCAACCAGACCGGTCACGATCGAGTAGACAATGGCCGGACCATAGCGGCGGGTAAGCTGGAGTGCTGTGGCGCCCGGGATCACGAGCAAAGCCGACACGAGGACGATGCCGATGACCTTGATGCTCATGACCACGGCAAGGGCGAGCATCGTCAGCAACAGATGGTCGAGGAGGACCACGGGAAGACCACTGGCCCGGGCCACCTCCTCATCAAAAGCCACAAAGAGGAATTCCTTGAACAGAACAAGAGTCAGGCCGAGTATGACGGCTCCCAAGACAGCGGTAAGGATCAAGTCGCCGGTCGTGACAGCAAGGATGCTTCCGAAGAGGTAGCCGAAGAGATCGACATTGTACTGGTCTGACAGCCCGATGAAGATAATCCCGAGGGCCATCGCGAGGGAGAAGAAGATCCCGATGGTGGCGTCGATGCCGATCTTTCCCTTCCGGCTTACGACGCCGATGGCGTTGGCAACGCCCACGGCAAAGGGAATGGCCACAGCGGTGGGCGAAACGCCCAGCAGGGCGCCGAGGGCGACGCCGCCGAAAGCCGAATGCGATACGCCGACTCCGATGAAGGAGAATCTTCGCAGCACGACAAAGAAGGAAATCGTGGCGAGGACCGTGCTGAGTATGACACCGGCCGCCAGGGCCCTCCGCATGAACTCGAGTGCCAGAATCTCACCCATCCCGCTCGTCCTCGCACGTTGGGCATTCCCGGTCATGTACGACCACCTGGAGCCCCGCCCCGTAGGTGCGCTCCAGGATCTCGCGGTTGAGGCACCCGTCCGGCGCCCCATGGTAGTGGATTGTCCGGTTGAGGCAGGCGATCCGGTCGGTGTGTGCGGTGATGACTCCTATGTCGTGCGAAACCATGACCACCGCGAGACCTGTCCTGTCCCGCAGATCGGCGAGCAGCCGGTAGAAGCTCTCCTGGCCTACGGCGTCGATCCCCGTCGACGGTTCGTCGAGAAGCAGCAGTCGGGGGTCTCCCGCCAGCGCCCGGGCAATGCTCACACGTTGTTGCTCCCCTCCGGACAGAGATCCGAATGGGCGCTCCGCGCGGTCCGCCATTCCAACGAGACCCAGCGTTTCCAGGGCCCTCGCCCGGTCTCCGGCCCCGGGCCGGCGAAGTATGCCCAGTCTTGCGTAGCGTCCCATCAACACGACATCCAGCGCGCTGACGGGGAAATCCCGGTGAGCAAGCGATAGCTGCGGAAGATACCCGACGTCGGAATGGTTGCGATCCGGGGCGCGTGGCACTTTTCCCAGCACGCGGACCTCGCCCCGGTCGGGAGACATCAAACCGAGGATGATCCGGAGGAGAGTTGTCTTGCCACCGCCGTTTGGGCCGACGATGCCGAAGATCGAGCCCATCGGGCAGGTCAACGACACATTCCGAAGAACCCAGTCCCCGTCGTAGCGGGACCAGATACCGCGGAGCTCAACAGCCGGCATGTCCTTGTTCTCGGTCATGGAAAACCAGAACTCCTATCCGCAGATTACGCACATGAGTCCGCCTATTCGCCGAGTGTCCGCTCCATCTCCGACAGATTATACCGCATCAGGTTCAAATAGGAATCTCTTCCTTCGACATCCTCCCCGCCCAGGGGATCCAGAAACGCAATCTGCGCTCCCGACTCCCGCGCGATGACCTCGGCCTCCTTGGAATTGAGCTGGGGCTCGGCGAAGATGACGGCAACTCCGTGCGAACGGACCACGTCGATGATGCCCTTGAGATGTTTTGGTGTGGCCTCCTTGCCGGGGCTCTCCTCAATGATTCCCATGGCCTGGAGACCGTAGCGATGAGCAAAGTAGATCCAGGCGGAGTGAAAGGCCACGTAGCGCCTGGTGCTGAATCTCTCGACGGCACTCCGGATTTCTTCATCCAGTATCTGGAGATCCTGACCGTAGGCCGCGGCGTTGGCCTCGTATGCGGCCGCGTGCTCCGGATCGACCTTGGAGAGAGAACAGGCAATCCGCTCCACCATCCGGATGGCATTCTGTGGATCCAGCCAGACGTGGGGGTTGGGGACGCTGCCGGTGTGTGAGAGTTCTGTCTCGCAGCGACGTCCATCGGGGGAACAGAGGAGTTCGAGGCCATCCGACAGCTGGACGACATCGAGGTTCCTGTTTCCCGAAGCCCGGGCGATCTTGCCGGACCATTGCTCGAGCCCCGCCCCTATTTCGAAGAAGATTCTTGCTTCGGCCACCAGGCGAACCTGTGTCGGTTTGGGATCAAAAGTGTGGGGGCTTGCGCCCGCGGGGAGCAGGGTGGAGACCGAGACGTGCGCGCCACCCACGTTGCGCACGAGATCCGCCACCGGGAAGATGGTGGCCACAACGGGGAGGCGTTCCTGTTTCAGGCCCTTGCCGGGCGATGCACAGGCGCAGGCCAGAAGCATCAGAAGCAAGGCCATGTTCGCGAAGTCAATCCGGCGCAGCAAATCCAATGCTGACCTCCCGGGGTAGTCAAAATCCAGCTTGTATTATGCACAATTCCCGGACGGATGTGTAAGAGAGAAAAGCCTGGCAACAGAGTGCGGATGCCCAGTGGCTAACAAAGGCCACCACGAAAACCCGAGGGACATACCCGGCGAAAAAAGCCAAGAGATAGCGCGACATGCTGAGCCTGAGCGTGCCCGACATCCAGAGGGCGTACTTCATGGGAACGGGCGTAGCGGCGCAGATGGTCACGGCAAACACGCCGTACCGGTTGAACAGGCGCTCGATTCGTTCACGAGTTCGGGGACGGCTGCGGAATGCGCGAGCGAGGACGGCGGTTCCGACGGTGCGGCCGAGCAGATAACCGATGACAGCTCCGCCAGTCGTGCCCAGAACGGCTACGGCGGCCATTGGATATGGAGACCGCCCGACCAACGCCGCGGCGAGGATGAAGTAGTCCGGAGCCAGGGGTTGCCACACCCCCACGACTAGGCCCAGTCCGAGAACCACCCACGCGCCGTAGATGTCAAGGAGATGCTGGGCGGCTGCCAGCGCCTCGGGAGAAACGAATCTTTGGAGGAGTTCCGCCAATTGACCTCAATGTGTCAGGAAACCCGAAAGGCAAACAGAAGATAGCTGCAGATTGCACCGACGGGGCTCCACGGGAAGCTTCCTCATAGACGATGCAAACCGAGCTCTTTCAGCTTGCGGTCCGTTGGCGCGCCGTTGGGATGCCAACCCCGGACCTTGTAGTACTTCTGCACCAGGTCGTCGAAGAAATCATGCCGCAATCGCATTCCCTCCAGCAATCCGGCCGTCATGGGTTCGCTGAAAAATCGCTCGGGGAGCGTGTCGTGCTCCTTGGTGCGACCGTTCTTCCGGTTGAACATCCGGGCGAGGTTGGCAACGCGCTCTCCAACTCTCATCAGATCGTCGTCCGTGACGTTCATTCCGGTGGCGGCGTTCAGGATGGGCGTCAATCGATTCAGGCTGTACATCAGGAAGTCACAGACCACCAGGCAATTCCTGACAGTGACTTCGTCCTGACCCTTCATGACATAGGACGGGAGATCCTTGACACGAAGGGTGCCGGACATCTCGTCGGTTGCCGTCCAGAGCCGCGTGTGGGAAGCGAAGTCCGAGGTGGCCAGTGCGAGGCCCATGGAAAGGCATCCCTTGACATTCACGCCCGAGAGCTCCATCCCCGACGTGTTGATCGCAAAGTAGTCGCTTCCCTGGCCAATCCGTTCTGCGGCGCCGCGGGTGCCCTCGGCGAGGAGGTCCCCGAGTCCTTCGCGGCGGGCTATCCTGGGGATCAGTTCAAGGAGCGCTTCGCCGTTTCCGAAACGCAGATCCAGGCCGTCCGCATCACCGATCATCCCCTTCTCAAAACATTCCATCGCGAAGGAGGCGGTCACACCGCATGAGATGGTATCCAATCCCAGGTCGTCGCAGAGCCAGTTGGCCTCTGCCACGGTCTTGGCATCGCCGATCCCGCATCCGGATCCCAGAAACGCCGTGGTCTCATACTCCGGCCCCTCCAGCTCCTTTCCATCCCACTTCGCCAGCTTGGAACACCGGATGATGCAATTCCAGCACCCGGTGTGCTCCCAGTTGAGCTCCTTCTTCATCGTTTCCGAGGTGATTCCCTCGTACTCGTCGAACTCGCCTGCCTGAAAATTGCGAGTGGGCAGGAACCGACCAACCTCCTGGCCCATCCGGACCCACATCATCGTGCCGAGTTCGTAGCGACGCTCCCGGGTCGGATGTGAAACGACATCCTTGACCAGCTTGCGATTGAGCTTCATGAACGCGGCGCGGTCGGAATACTCGATTTTCCGGTCGCCGTCGACCATGATAGCCTTGAGGTTCTTGGAGCCCATTACCGCTCCGGCGCCGCCGCGGCCGTAGTGGCGATAGAGATCGTTCGCCACACATGCAAAGCGAACAAGGTTTTCACCGGCAGGGCCGATTGAAATGGTGCTGGCGTCGGGGAAACGTTGTTTCAGGTTCCGTTCGGTTTCGAAGATCCCTTTCCCCCAGAGATTGCCCGCTTCGAGAAACTCGACACCTTTGGGAGTAATGTGAAGAACCACGGGGGAAGACGATCTCCCGATCACGGTGATGTAGTCGTACCCGGCGGCCTTGATCTTCGGGCCAATGGAGCCGCCCACGTGCGAATCCAGCGCACCCCCGAAGAGAGGGGATTTCGTGACGAGGGCCGATCGGGCGGCCGTGGGAACGTGGGTCCCCGTCAAGGGACCCGTGACGAAGATGATGGGGTTCTCCCGCGAGAAGGGATCGGCATCCAGAGCGTAGTCCGTCAGCAGCTTGAAACCGACACCCTTGGCTCCGATGTACGCGTCAAGAACACTCATGTCCTGTGTCCCGGTGCGAATCTTCCTGGTGGTAAGATCAATCTCAATCCACCGGTTCATGTAGGCCGAGTACATGATATCTCCTGATGGTTGGTAAGGACCCTGAGACCGACACCTCGCGACGATGTTTGTGCGTAATCCAGACTAGTGAAGACTGCGATGAATCTCGACCAGATCTGAGAACAGGGCGAAGCCTGTCTCGATTTTCCCCGCTCCGGGGCCCACAACAGTGACATCCTGAATCAGGTCCGTTGAGAAAGTAATGGCGTTGGTCGCGCCGCCCACAGAGGCAAGGGGATCCGTAAGATCGACTTTCTCCGGGGAGACTTTACCGACTACTTGTCCACCCTCGCGGCGGATTTCCCCGATGAGCTTCCATCGCTTCCCCTCCGATGTGGCCTGCTGGATGTTCTCGGGGGTGATCCCTGTGATTCCAGTGCGGTCGACATCGGCTACCCTGAGGTTTGCTCCCATCACAGCATTGGCGAGGATCACTACCTTGGCAAGAGCATCCCAACCCTCTACGTCGGCGTCCGGCACGGCCTCGGCGTAACCCAGATCCTGGGCCTCCTGCAGGGCGTCGGCGTAAGTCATCCCCGTTTCCATCCGGGTGAGAATGAAGTTGGTGGTCCCATTGAAGATGCCGCGAACACGGGCGAACTCATTGCCGGCGAGGAACCGGTGCGCGAGATTGAGCACAGGGGTTCCGGCCATCACTGTGCCTTCGTAGCGGAACTGGACCTTGTTGGCCTCGGCAAGGGCTATCATCTCCCTCAGGGCCAGGGTCGTCGGGCCCTTGTTTGTGGTGGCGAGGTGCTTGCCCGATTCCAGAGCGGCTCTGAAGTGAGCCATAGCCGGTTCAGCGGTCTCGATGTCGGTGAAGGTGGCTTCGAGGATCACGTCCGCATTGGACTCGCGAATCGTCCTGACGGCATCCCATCCCTTCTCGGGAGCATCGTACCCAGCCAGGTTTCCGGAAGTCCTGATCATTTCGAGCGCCTTGCCGAGATCCAGACCTTCCGGATTGTAGATCGAGCCCTTCACGTTGTCCGAGATGGCGACCGCGCGGAACTCCGTGAGATGCGGATCCCCTGTCCCCTTCTTACGGGTCAGAATTTCAGCCAGTCCTTGGCCCACGACACCAAAGCCGATGAACGCCAGTTTGAGATCCATTCGTCACCCCCGTTATATGAAGGACAGTCCCTGCAGGGAGGGCAGTCTACTACAGACCCGAGCGGATTTCAAGAGCCACCTGTCGGCGAATGGGCGAAAGGGGGAAAGGGCGACACGCTTGGCCCCGCCCGCCTTGACACGGGCTCCCGGTTGTGAAACAATCCGTTTTCCCGAGTGTAGTACATGCTGAACCTGTCTTGAGGAGGGAGCAATGCAGAGAGCAAAACTGGCAATCGTGATTCTGGTCGGACTCGTGGTCTTTGGATGCGCGGGATCGGCGATGGCGCAGGAAACGAGCAAGACCAAGGCAAGGGCCGAGAAAACGGAGGAGAAATCAAAGATGGAAAACCCCGTCGTCGTGATGGCAACCACCATGGGAGATATCCGTATTGAGCTCTATCCCGGCAAAGCGCCCATCACGGTCGAGAATTTCCTGTCGTATGTTCGTGAGGGATACTACGACGGGCTCATTTTCCACCGCGTGATCAGCAATTTCATGATCCAGGGTGGCGGGTTCACTTCCGACATGGTCCAGAAAAAGACCCGGGACATGATCAAGAACGAGGCGGACAACGGTCTTAAGAACGATCGCGGGACCATCGCCATGGCTCGGACTTCCGCGGTCAACAGCGCCACCTCCCAGTTCTTCATCAACGTCGCCAACAACAATTCCCTGAATCACCGGGACAAGTCCCAGCGGGGTTACGGGTACTGCGTCTTCGGGAAGGTCGTCGACGGCCTGGACACGGTGGACAAGATCCGGTATGTCAAGACGACAACCGCGCGTGGACATGGGGACGTCCCCGTCAAGGAAGTGATTATCAAGCGAGCGTATGTTGAGGGAGAGAAGAAGGCTAAGGAGAAAGTGAAGGGGAAAGCGGAAGCCTCGGCCAAGACTGAGATGAAGACGAAGGAGAAGCTTGAACAGAAAAAGTAGAAATGCGGTAGTTTCACTCTTGATAGGATTGTGGGCGATTCAGTGGATACCGGTTCCCGCGCAATCCATGACCTACACCGCTGTCGAGATTGTCCGGAGAGTCCACGCCACATTCGGGCAGATCGAGGATTACCGGGTCACCGTGAGCGTCCGGGTGGATGTTGA
Organism: Candidatus Eiseniibacteriota bacterium; assembly: GCA_023132135.1. Classification (GTDB taxonomy): domain Bacteria; phylum Arandabacterota; class Arandabacteria; order JAGLYR01; family JAGLYR01; genus JAGLYR01. The sequence continues at coordinate 23,849 of JAGLYR010000138.1, forward strand.
CGGCTTCGAGATTCCGGACCGCGCGATCGGCCTTTTCTATAAGCGACCTGACAGGGTGCACCTGGAGGGCGCAGACTTCGCGACCCTGCCCCGGGAAGCCCTGATGGCCGGCCCATCGCAGATTCTTGATGAGGAGCGTTACGAGATTCGCTTGGCCCGGGCGGAGGATTTTGGGGAGGGCGTGGCTTTCGTGCTTCATCTCTTCCTCAAGGATTTCATGGATGAAGACACCGGGGAAGAGGAACCTGATCTCGTGGTCTGGGTCGATGCCAAACGCTGGGTGATCCTCCAGATGGAAGCCCGCTCGGGCGGTAAGAAACAGGGCCTGGTCACTATCGAACATGCCTTGGTCGAGGACGGATTCTGGCTTCCGCGCCGGACCGAAGTCGAGATCTACATGGACAATATCCCGGGAGCACGACCCCCGCAATCACCTTCCGACTCAACTGCCATTTCCCGCCAGCCCGACAAGGGCACCATCCAACTCACGTTTCATGAATATGAAGTGAACGTGGGGCTCCCCGACAGTCTCTTCAATTTCTAGGAATGGTTCCTGACCTTCTCCTGCCTATCGTTGCGAATCGACCAACGGCCAGGATGCCGGCCAGGACGAAACCCAGAATAGGCCACGCGATCGCCTGCTCGTACCATGCTCGGGGAGTGAGAGACAGGGTGCCGTCGGCGTCGCCCAGAATGACGAACGGGGCCCAGAAGCAGGGATGAGGGGAGAGACCGTGCTCTCCAGAGATGCACTCGCGCTTGGTCAGGGCGAGGGCTTCTCCCTTGCTCGCTCCCCCGACCAGGTGACGGTAGAACCGGCCCATGAAGCGGGCGGTGTGGGCGTCGTCGACTTCCCAGAGACTGGCAAGGACCGAGGTGCTGCCGGCATAGAAGAACGCGCGGGAAAGGCCGAGAATTCCCTCCCCGCTCACGAGTCGTCCACGGCCCGTCTGGCAGGCGGATAGCGTCACAAGATCAGCGGCAAGATCGAGCCCGAGGATCTCGAGGGACGTCAGGAAGCCGTCGTTGTTTCCGGATGGGGCCAGGAGGAGCCCGGACGCGCTGGGGTCCACGTTGCTGGCGCAGGCATGGGTCGCGAAGTGGAGAACCTCGTAGCTGCCGGCGGCTTCTTCCTTCACGTGATCCTCGGAAGCCTCTTCCGCCCGGAGGATCCTCGTCCGGCGAGGGGAAAGGATACGGTCCAGCTCCCGGATCTCAGAACCTGAGTAGGCCAGGCGCGCCCAGTGGCGGCCGGCCGCCTCATATTCCAGGTTGGGATCGCCGAAGGCAATGAGCTCGCGTGTCGCGCGTGTTGGCCCACGGGCCAGGGTTGTCAAGTACCTCCACAGGGAAGCTGAGACGGCGTTGCACACCTCGAAGTGTTCAATCAGGAACTGCCACGGCTCATCCGGAGAGATCTCGAGCGCCTCTCTCCGGATATCCACAGGGCAGGGAAGCGTTTCGAAGGGAATGCCCAGGAGTGGGCCGTCGGGGACCACGATCAGGCGCTCCGCCGGGTGCATGAGATCCGAAACAGGATCCAGGAGGACTCCGGAAAGCCGGAAGGCGGCCGGGGAGTCGAAGGGAGCGCGCCCGGTATCGCGAAGAAGACAGCTGAAGACAGCAACGAGACCTTCGACATCGGCAACCTGTCCAACACGGAAGAATCGGATCCGGCCGCGCGTAAGGCCCCAGCCATAAACAGCCTCCCGACCCCAGAAGAATTCCAGAAGCAGATCCTTGCCGGGCCGGAGCTCGCATCGGATAGCAGATGCCGTCAGCGCGCCGTCCATGGAGATTATCGGACTGTCGCGGTGGGTGGCCATTTCCAGGGAGTCCAGCCGGGCCCGGACCCCGCGGATGCGATGGCGGACGGCGGACCGCTGTTCGTCGTCGTCAAGGGACGCGAGAAGAGCCAGCTGGAGCAATGAGAGTTCCTTTGCCAGCGCGGCGCGGGCGGGTCTCTGACCGCCCTGTTCCTGGCCGGATCTCGCAGCATGGAAGTCAAGAAACGTTCCGGACCTGCAATCCTCGACCAGGCGGAAGGCATCTTCCGCAAAGCCCTGATCGGGGGATGCCCTGTCCAGGAGGAAGAGTGGCAGGAGGGCGGCCTCGTATATGTAGGTCCTCAGATAGAGAGAGCCGGCGCGGAGCTCCTCCACTTCAATCCGGCGACGGGTGGCTTCGAACAGCTCGATGGCTTCCATTGCGTGAGATAACCCGTTGTGCGGGTGGCCGAGCAGTGTCTCGGTAAGGGCGAGTTCCGCGAGAATCTCACAGAGAGCAAAGGGAGAAATCCCCGCGCCGGCAATATCAAGGGCTCGCTCCAGCTCACGCCTGGCTTCTTCCGTCTGCCCCGCGGCTCTCAGGATGCCGCCGCGCTCGGCCAGGGCGACAGCGTACTGCTCCGCGTCATCTCCGGCCTCAAGAAATGGCATTGCGCTGGATAGCGTTTCCAAAGCTTCCCGGTGGAGGCCCCGGGCCCACAGAACGCGAGCCAGGGATCCACGCGCGCAGGCCTCCATGTCCGGATAGCCCTCGCGCACCGAAGTGTCGATGGCTTCTTCGAGGGAACGGGTGGCGTCCTCGTATTGCGTCAGATCTGTGGTGTAGATATGGGCAATGTTGATGAGTTCGGAGACCTGGCCCCTCGGATGGCCGATACGCCGGAACAGATCCAGTGCCTCCTCGTGCATCGCCAGGGATTCGTAGTAGCGACCGGCGAGGTAGTATGCGTTGGCCAGCATTCCCAGAGCGGCGGCCACGTAGTTGCTCTCGCCCAACGCAAGGCCGATCCGGCGGGTCCGGCGAAACGCCTCGATTGCCTGTTGCAGATTGTTTGCCCCCAGCTCGATCCCGCCCAGTGCGTGGAACCCTGACCCGAGGCAGGCAGCGCACCCGATTTCTTCTCCAATCTCGATGGCTTCTGCCGCGTACCGGCGGGCCCGGGCGGTCTCGCCAACGGCATCCAGCAAGGCTGCGATCTTGGTGTAGTCCAGTCCCTCCGATCTCCGGTCTCCAAGAATCTGGTGCCTGGCCAGTGCCCGGAGAAAAAGATCGAGAGATTCCGTGTGTTGTCCGCCGTGGTAGAGAGCATCGCCCTCCCGGTAGAGCGAATCGGCGAGTGCATGCTCGGCCGCCTGCTCGCTGTCGTACGAGGCGTAGAGGTTCACCAAGTCGGCGAGGGCGCGGCGGCCCGTCCGGCGCCGGTACTGCTGAGCGATGATGCCGGCCGAACGGAGGTCGGCTGCGCCGCCATCTTCATCGCCGCTGGCCTTTCCAACGGCGCTGAGGGCCAGGCGCATGGTTTCCAGGTAGACGCGGTCGGGGTGAGTCCGGATCCAGTATGTGATGGATGACGTGTCACCGTTTGCAGCGGCTTTGGAGAGCTCGTCGAGGAAATCGTCGGGAGGGGTATCCGCCCCGGCAATGGGGACCAGAACGACCCACGGGATGATGAAAACACAGGCGATCCCGCGGGAAACCTGTATTGGAAACACGAGGGTCTACTCCTCGGCGGGAGTCTCCGCCAACTGGAACGGAACCGCAGGGGAAACGGCAACTTGCCCGTCGCCGATAGTACACTGGACCATCCACTCGAAGTGGCGGCCCCCGGATATGGTCAACCTCTCGACCGGGACGGAGTATCCGGGAGGAGAAACGGCCTCCCGTACCACCACCCGCCCTGAATCGGCGTCGACCACTGTGATCACATACCGCTCGCCCTGGGGGCAGGCTTCCCAGCGGAAAACCACCGTTTCCCCGGCATGGATTGTTCCCCTGGGCTCAATGAGAAATGGCGTCTCCGGGCCGCGAGTCCCGGCATCTCGAATCCCGGACGGTACCTCAGTCGGATAGCGTTCCCGCTGCCCCGCCCAGATGGCCACAAGGGCAACCACGGCGACCGTGGCGACGGCCCCGGCCAGACGGTACGAGAAAAGTGATTCGGTGACGCGGCGGAGGAAGCTCGTCGCCCGCCCGGTTGTCTCTTCGATCACGGGTCTGCCCTGTACCTGCCGTTCCAGCGCGAGCGGCGGCGAGACCAACTCAGCCTCGGCCGGGCGCCGGCCGGACAACATGAGATCCGAAACGATACCCAGGCATCGCTCACATTCGGCGAGGTGCCCCTCGACGTGATCCCGGCCCTCGCGCAGAGTTCCATCCGCGAATCCGCACAAGGTCTCTTCTGATGGACAACCGTCTGTCTTGGTCGACTTCATCTCACCCCACCTGTGCTCTGAAGGCAAATGTGCCGGGGCTTTCTCCAACGCCGAATCCCCGACCACCTTCATTAGACAAATTCCCGGCGGGCTTTTGAAAACAGAAGACTCCGGAATCGGGGAACATGCCTCTCCTTGTCCCTGTAACTTATTGAAACAACTGCTTGTTGAGAGCGCCGAGAACAATGTCCCTGTCGATCCCGGTCCATTCCCCTGGCTCGAGCAAGTCCAGCAACTCCAATGATTTCAGTGTCTTTCTCAAAGCGTACGCCGCGTCGTTGGTGTCGCGGTAGCCGAGCGCGGATGCCAGTTCCCGGAGCTTCAATCCCTTCTGGAACCGGAACTTGACCAGCAATTTCTCACGTGGCGAGAGCCCCTGGACGGCACGGGAGATCTGCTTCCGGATCTTCTCCGGTGAACACGAGGGAAGCTCCGGACCAGGATCCTCCCCTTCGGCGAGAGCTGCCTGGATACCCCGGTTCGCTTCGTCGGAAAAGTCGACGAAGTCCGTGCGGTCGGCTTCCTGCCCCTCGCGGCGCAGCACGGTCGATCGGGCGGTCTGCACCATCCGAAACAGGTAAGTTGTGAACTTGCAACGGGATTGGAATCGTCGGAGCACCCGGTAGTCATCCTGCTGGATGCGCGAGAATACGCTGCAGTAGATTTCCTGCGCCAGGTCTTCCTTCCTCGCTATCGGGCCGGAGAGCAAGCGGAGGGTCACGGTGTAGACGAACCGTGAGTATTTTTCGACGAAGACCCGCCAGCCGTCGTCGTCGGTCAGGACCGCCTCACGCGCCTCCTCGAAGGACAGGCTCTTGTGCCGGTCTTCCATGAGAGACAGCTCTTCTAAGTGGCGGACACCGCCGTAGGCCGGCGAATCGGACATGCGGTTACCTCGTCTGGGCGTTGCTCGTTGATTCTACGGGCGGCAAGCGCAAGCGTCAAGGCCTTGCAACTCGCCCGGAGATACGCCGTTCCGGGTCCCGCGGCATGGCAACCGTGTCGGGTCGAAGGTTCGGAACCGGTACTTCGTGCTACGTGCCCCGTGCTTCGTACTCGGCCGTCGTCCCCGCGGAGCACTCGTGCCCGTCGTCCCCGCGAACGCGGGGACCCATTTTCATATGCACGCTGTCCCAGCAAGGTCAAGATGGATCCCCGCGTGCGCGGGGATGACGATAGGCTTCGTCTCGCGACGAGGCTGGTGAGAAATGCGGGCTCGCGGCAAACGGCAGCTTCGGGGTTTTCTGGAGGAACGCATGGTTTGGCGTTCCTCCAGAACGGTTCTCCCCTTCGTGTTCTTCGTGGTTGGAGCTTTCTCGTGTCTACGTCTCGATCTCACGTACAGTGAAGACCTTGATGAGCTCGCCGGTGTCGGGATGCCGGATCGGAGCGTTGATGCGCTCGGCCAGGCGTTCGGGCGAGGTTCTGGCGGGATCGTAAGTGATAACGGCGGTGTTCGTGCGCGTGTACGTCCGTATCTCAACTACGCCGGCTTCCTGTGACATCATCTCGGTGAATGTCTCCGAGGTTCCCCAGCACTTGAGCATGTGGACATTGAACCTGACGGTTGCAAGCTCTGCTCCCTGTTCAGGAGTGTGAGCCTCAACCGTGATGACCTGGGTCGGGAAGTGGATGGTCTTCGCCAGGCCGTAGGACCCGAGCATGACGGCAGCGACGACAACCGGGACCGCCCACCATTTGAGTCTCAAGTTACCACCCCCGGAAAGACAAAAAGCTGCACCGCGGAGCCGAGAAAAGCATCCCTATATTCCGATCGATATTGCGTCCTTTTTCGGACACACCGCCAGGCACTCAAGACAGTTCGTGCAGTCGCGGGCCCGGATTCTGGTCTTCCCGACAATGGGGATGGCCTGGGGACAGGCCTTCTCGCAAAGCCCACACGAAGTGCAAACCTGCGGGTCGACGACCGGCTTGATGACACCGGCCCACGAGAAGAGATCGTACGCGGCGCCCAGCGGGCAGAGATAGCGACACCACCCCATTCGGATGTACAGGGCGGAGACCAGCACAATGGCCAGGAGCACCCAGCTCCACCAGACCACGGCCTCGTTCCCGAAGCTGTAGAAGATGTAATAGGGATCGTAGGACCGGAAGACCAGATCGCCGATCGTGTAGGTGAAGTACAGGATCACAACAAGGACGACATACCGCAGATAGCGCAGGATGCCATCCATGCGGCGAGGTGGCTCCCAGACCCATCCCACCCGGTTTCCTACTCGCCCGATCCACTCCAGGATCGATCCCAGAGGGCAGATCCAGCTGCAGAAGGACTTCTTGGCAAGCAGAACCAGCCCCATCATACCCAGGAAGAAGATGAAATTGGCCTCGCTGGTTGCACAGATGGACCGCTTGTGCGTCAGGAGGGAATAGGCAGTCTCGAGGCCGCCGAAGGGACAGTAGGTTTCACACGTGAGAGCCTGGCCACCGAACTTCCACCGCAGACCCACCACGATCATGCCGACGACAAAGCCGACCTGGAAGAGCGTTCGTACGATTCTCATGATTCCGCACCCTATCTGCGGCGGCGCGCCGTGTCAAGCTGATGTCCTCGCCCGCGCCGGGGTTACTACGGCAGCCACAGCTCTCGGCCCGCCCTGATCCGCCGAGGTAAGTGGCACGCGAAAAACAGGTAGTAGATGATCGGTGCGGCAGATCTGTGTTCTTCCGAAGTGCTCATTCCCGGAGAGGGGGAATTGTGGTGTCACGGTAGTTCACAGACACTCCAGTCACCGCTTGGCCCGGCCTGCGCACTTGCGGCCGTCCACCAGCAGGGCGCTCCCCACGGGGCAACCGATATCGCGTGCGATGACCGGGCATTTGACCTTGAGAAGATAGAAGATGGGCAGGTCGGTTTCATTGAGGGTCTCGTAATTACCCTGTCCCTTGGCAATGATGAGATCCGCTTCCGCGAAGCGGTCCCGGAACTCGGCGGAGCAGTCCTCGATGATAGTGCCCGGGGCGTCTGAGCCGTTGTCGATAACCTCTACGAGACCGGCAACTCCCGCCTGCTCAGCGTCCCTCAGGGTCGCGTCGTTGATCACGGGACTCCCTCTGACAACGAAGGTTGTCCGCTCCCGGGGCAGCTTCTCAATCAGAAGCCGGTCGAACACGATCTCGCCGGCGTTGTCTCCCAGGTAGAGGATACTCGCTGCATCCGCGATCTCCCGCCGAAATGTTCCAAGGGGTTCCGGGGGCAGCGGAGTTTCCAGCGCCTCGGCCAGGGTCCGGGAGACGTCCTCTTTCGTGAGCGAATGCTTGGCTCCAAAGTCGATGATGTTGCCGGCAATTGCCAGGCGGGTCGCCATTTCCAGCGGATCCGCCGATTCCTCCACGCGGCGCTTGAACCGGGGGTACATGGAAAGAGCGAGTTGGTTAAAGGTCTCCTTGATCTCGTGGTAGGGGTCGGAATTGCCGGTTGTCTGGCGAACCACGCGATGAATGAACTGGCCCATGGCGGGAGGAGAGAGGGAAAGATCCATTTCGGCGATTTCCCGAAGAACTTTGCGCATGACGGCTTGTTGGACTTCCGGGTCGTCCGTGACTGCTTGGGCGACATTCAGGGCCTGTCGGGCGAAGCAGGGAATGCATTCGAGATATGTGCGCACTGCCGACTCCCTTCTCTCTGATGAATTGTGAGAGCGATCTGGAGAGATTCTGCGGAAACCTCAAGAATCTACCACGAAGTCCACGAAGAACACGAAGGAAAATATCTTTCGGAGCGGCGGGGGGGTGGTCGGGGTGGAACCCGACCCTCCACATAGGCAATGCGCACGTTCAGACTGGAGGGACGGCTTCCACGCCGTCCACATCGGGGGATAAGGGCCCTTTCGCCCCCTCTCGCCCGCTCGCGCATTCGCCCTAGCTTGCCAGCGGACGGATTGCGTGGTAGCATGGGCCCGCAGGTCCCCTCAGCCATGGAAGGGAGCGGAGGATGGGTGCGCCTTCGAAAAAAATAGTTCTTGAACGCATTCGGAAAAAGCTGACCAAGCAGATCCGCGCGGCGAACAAAACGGTGGAGCAGGCCCGGGAAGTCTTCCAGGTGGGCAACGACCGGGCCGAGAACCGCGGGGAGCGGGGCGCGATTCAGGAGAAGAGCTGGCTCCTCTCCGCCCAGGCGGGGAGATTGGATGAGCTCCGCCGGCAGCTGTATGCGATTCAACAAACTGAAGTCAAGATGCAACGGACCGTGGCCCCGGGCGCGCTCGTCTACCTCCGGGACAGCAGCACCGGCGAGGAGGAAATCTATCTCCTTCACCCGGATCTGGGCGGCATGCAGATCGAACTGGAGGGAATGACAGTCTTCTCCGTTTCCCCGGCGGCTCCGCTTGGCGCCGCAATGGTGGGGAAGAAGGCCGGAGACACCATCGAGCTGGATCTCCCCATGGGGACAAGGCGGCTCAAGGTCATGAGAGTGACATAGGAAGTACCGAGGCCTCCTAGCCGACTTTCTGAACGAAGGAATTATCCCGCGTATCAATCCGCACAACGGCGCCGATGTTGAGATGCTGGGGCACCTTGACCTGGAGACCGGTCTCCAGGGTGGCGGGCTTGGGTCCGCCGGAAGCCGTAGCGCCTTTCATGGGAGGCTGTGTTTCGGCTATTTCCAGGTCGACGGTTATGGGCAGCTCGATGTCTATCACCTTGCCCTCATGCATGAGGGCCTTGATTTCGATCCCTTCCTTCATGTAGAGCAGGCGATCTCCAAGGATTTCCTTGTCAAGAGCGATCTGGTCGTAGGTCTCCTGGTTCATGAAGTTGAACAGGTCCCCGGCCTGGTAGAGGTACTGGAGAACCTGAGTGTCCAGCCGCGGGGTCTCCACATCCTCGGAGGGGCGGAAACGATGTTCGGTCTGGGATCCGTCGGAGAGTCTCCGGATCTTCGTCTGAATGTGGGCGCGGCCCTTCCCCGGTGTGACGTGATCCTTGCTGACTATGCGGTAGAGCTCACCCTGATGCATGATGACCGTGCCTGCGCGAATGTTGCTTGCCTGAGCCATTGATTATCTTCTCCCGTGGGTGGGTTGGGGTCTGAAGGGTACAATCAACGTGGTGGCAGTCCCCTTCAGCCCGGGACTCTCATACCGTTCCAAGTACGCCGCCGGGGTACTCCGGCGGCGCGGACTCTCTAATGCTACCGCGCCCGGGTGTCCGTGTCAAGCGGCGGGCCTCCGCACTGATCCTTGACACTCCCCTCTTCCCCGTTTATAGTCCTGGAACTGGACATCCACTCTTCGCTGCATTTTCCACTCAGGAGGCGTCTGTTGATCCACAGCATGACCGGGTATGGGAGAGCAGAAATACGGGAGGATGGCGTTGATCTCTCGGTGGAGCTGCGGTCGGTGAATCACAGGTTTCTGGACATCTCCCTCCGCCTCCCCAAGTCGCTCGCTTCTCTGGAAGCACGAGCCAAGGAACTCATTGGCCGGCGGCTTAGCCGGGGTCGCGTCAGCGGAACTCTGGCTTGGGGGAACTCCGGGGGTGACACAGAAGCAATCTCCATCGATCGCGAGGTTGCCGACCGGTATCATGCTCTGCTCTGCGATCTCAAGGCAAACTATGATCTGGCCGGCGAGGTGGATTTGACCACGATGGCCGCACGGCCGGACATCTGGAAGGTGGAGCGCAGGGAGCTCGATCTGGATGCCCTCTGGACATACGTGGATAGGGGTTTGGAGCAATCTCTGGATGAGCTCATCGACACGCGCGCCAGAGAGGGAAAAGAGCTGGCCAAGGATCTTTCCGAGCGGGTGAATGTGATCCGGCGGATGGGGGAAGAGATAGCGGTGTGGATGCCGCAGAAGACCGAGAACGCCCGGGACAAGCTATGCGAGAGACTTGAGAAGCTGATCTCGATGCCGGAGATTCCGCCCGAGCGACTTGCCATGGAAGCGACGATTCTGGCGGACCGGATGGACTGTACTGAGGAATGTGTGCGCCTGCGCATTCACTGTGACCATTTCCATCAGTACCTCCTGGAGGGCGGGCCCGTGGGTCGGAAGCTCAATTTCCTCCTGCAGGAGATGGGCCGCGAGTCCAATACCATTGGATCCAAGGCCAACGACGCGGAGGTTTCCCAGCAAGTAGTCCGCCTGAAAGAGGAAGTCGAGAAACTCCGGGAGCAGGTTCAGAACATTGAATGATCCGGATCGGGGCCGCCTTTCGGGAAGAGCGGTCTTTATCAACGTCGGGTTCGGGAACCTGGTGGCCGCGCGCAGGATTGTTGCGGTAATCGATCCGGGTTCCTCCCCTGTCCGGCGATTGCGGGACGAAGCGCGCCAGAAGGGTAATCTTCTGGACGCGACCCAGGGTCGCAGGACGCGGGCCGTCCTCGTGACTGACGGAGGGCAGGTGATTCTCTCCGCTGTGGCGGTGTCCACCGTCGGGGCCCGGCTCGAAGCTGCGCTAGGAGCAGGAACGTGATCACCAGGGAAAGATCCCTTCTCATCATCATCTCCGGGCCCTCCGGCGCGGGGAAAAGCAGCCTCTCCAGCTACTTCGTCGACGCGCACGACTCCTGCCGGATGTCTCTCTCGGCAACGACCCGCCCACCCCGCGGCGACGAGGTCGATGGGCGGGAATACCGCTTCCTGAGTACTGAAGAGTTCCTTGCTCGGAAGGAGAAAGGCGAATTCGCCGAGTGGGCCGTGGTGCACGGCCACCACTACGGCACACCCCGGCGCTTTCTGAGCGAATGTGCGGAGCGGGGCGAGTCCGTTGTCTTCGATATCGATGTCCAGGGGAGCATGCAGCTTCGGAAGGGGTACCCCGACGCGATGTTCATCTTCGTGCTTCCCCCCACGCGCCGGGCTCTACGGGAGAGACTCGAGGGCAGGAATACGGACTCTACGGAAGTCGTCGAGACCCGGACGAAGAACGCTCTGGAGGAAGTTTCGTACGTCCGCCGGTTTGATTACCTGATCATCAATGACAATCTTGATCAGGCGAAGGCGGATCTGGAAGCCATTGTTCGTGCGGAGCGGCTGAAGGCCGGCCGCGCAGACTGGCAGAGGTTCCTTGCCGATGAGTGATGACCTTGGGGCGGTTCTCAAAGACCGGAAGATCGTCCTGGGCGTGACCGGGTCGGTAGCGATTTTCAAGGCCTGCGAGCTGACGGGCCGGCTTCGACGGGCGGGAGCGGACGTGAGGGTCGTCATGACTCTCTCGGCGACCAGGCTGGCGCTCCCGGATCTGTTCCGGTCTCTCTCCGGCAACGAGGTGGCCACGGAACTGTTTGGATCGTCCCTGGGGAGCAATCCCCATGTGGATCTGGCGGTGTGGGCGGATCTGATTGTGGTGGCTCCTGCCACGGCCAACGTCCTGGGCAAGGTGGCTGCCGGGATTGCCGACGATCTGCTCTCCACGCTGATCATGGCGGCGCGGTCGGCGGTGGTCTTTGCCCCCGCGATGAACACCCGGATGTGGGAGAATCCCGTCACGCGGGAGAATATGCGGAAACTCCGGGGGTTGGGTTACCGGTTTGTCGAGGGGGAGGCGGGATGGCTGGCCTGCGGTGAGGAAGGGAAAGGGCGGATGGCGGAGGTCTCCGGGATTGTGGAGGCGATAGGGGACGCCCTCGCGCCCGAGCCGGACCTCGATGGGCTCACGATCATGATCACGGCCGGGCGGACTGAGGAGCCGATAGACGAAGTGAGGTACTTGTCCAACCGTTCCAGTGGGAAAACCGGGTTGGCCCTGGCTCGCGAGGCGACGCGCCGCGGAGCGAGCGTGGTGTACGTGACGGGCGCCTCGTCGGTTGTTCCTCCGCAAGGAGTAGAGGTGGTGAATGTCGGTTCCGCTGAGGAGATGAAGGAAGCTGTTCTACGGGAGCTTCCGCGAGTAGATGTTCTGGTGATGGCGGCCGCGGTAGCCGACTACCGGCCTTCGGAGCCGCTCCGGGGGAAAATAAAGAAAAGCGTGGAGCCAATGAATCTCTCTCTTGTTCCCACCGATGACATCCTGGCCCTGGCCGGAGAGAGACGGCGTGACGACCAGGTACTGGTCGGTTTTGCCCTGGAGACACAGGGGGAAATCGACGCGGCCGCTGCGAAACTCCGGAAGAAGAACCTGGACCTCGTGGTCGTCAACAATCCTGTGGCTCCGGATTCAGGTTTCGGGAAGGATGAGGTGCGGGCAGCCATCCTTGACGCCGACACGGCGGGTGCGGAGCTGCGGCGCGTGGCCAAGAGCGACCTGGCAAAGGAACTCTTTGATCGGGTGGTCGGGATCCGTAGAAAACGGGGGTAGGGTGCGCAGAGAGCTGGCGATGCTGACCCGGGATTTCCGCCAGTACGTTCAGGCGTTGGAGGGGCCGGGGCGAGATGAGGGCAGGAGGCCCGAGACAGCGGAGTCGCGTCCGCCGGCGGTTCCTCTGAAAAGCCTCGATGAGCTTTGCGAGGAGGCCCAGAGTTGTGTCCGGTGTGGCCTGTGCAAGACACGCAGGAATGTGGTGTTTGGCGAAGGCAACCCCAACGCGGACATCATGTTCATCGGCGAGGCGCCGGGGCGGGACGAGGATCTGCAGGGTCGGCCTTTCGTGGGGCGGGCCGGACAACTGCTGACAAAAATCATTGAGGCCATCGGGCTCACGCGCGAGGAAGTGTTCATCGGCAATGTGCTCAAGTGTCGGCCTCCGGGCAACCGCGACCCCGAGCCCGAGGAGAGCGCGGCCTGCATGCCGTATCTCGAGAAGCAGATTGCGCTCATCCAGCCGAAGATCATCTGTGCGCTGGGGCGGATTTCCGGGCAGCTGCTCCTGGCGTCCCGGGGCAGGTCCCTGGCTTCCATGCGAGGCAACGTGTATGACTGGGGCCCGGATGGAAAGGTGAAATTGATTGTGACGTACCATCCGGCCGCCTGCCTTCGCAATCTGCAGTACAAGAGACCGGTGTGGGAAGACATGAAACGCTTGCGCGACGAGTATCGAGCTATGGGAGGCGCGATCTAACCCGCGTTTCTCACCAGGCTTCTATCTTTTCGTCATCTGAGGTGCACCATGGCAGTTGATCGTTCGAGCGCAGACCGAATCCCCCCGCAGGCGCTGGAGGCCGAGACGGCCGTGCTGGGAGCGGCCCTTCTCGACAAGGAGGCCATTTCCAAGATCCTCGAGATCATGGATGAGACAGTTTTCTACAGACAGGCTCATGCGGAAATCTTCCGGGCCATGATTGATCTCTACCTGAGAAACGAAGCCGTGGATCTGGTGACCTTGAGCGACGTTCTCCGGCGAAATGGGCAGTTCGACAAGATCGGCGGGCTCGAGTACCTGGAATCCCTGGTGGAGTCGGTTCCAACGAGTGGAAACGTGGAGTACCACGCCCGAATTGTGCTGGAGAAGAGCATCCTTCGGAAGCTCATCGAGTCGGCTACGGAGATCGTGAGCCGTTCCTTCGAGGATACGGAGCGGGCCGACGAGGTTCTGGACAAAGCCGAGCAGCTCATTTTCAAGATCTCGGAATCTCGCCTCAAGCAGACCTTCATACCCCTGCGGGGCATCCTGAAACACAGTTTCGAGCTCATCGAGGATCTGTATGCCAGCAAACGTCATCTCACAGGTGTCTCTTCGGGATTCCCGGATCTGGATGAGAAGACCTCGGGGTTCCAACCTTCGGATCTGGTCATTATTGCGGGCCGTCCTTCCATGGGAAAGACCGCCTTCGCTCTCAACATCGCGCAGCACGTGGCGATCGAAGAGAAGACCCCGGTTGGCATCTTCAGTCTCGAAATGTCCAAGGAACAGCTCGTGCAACGGATGCTCTGCTCGGAGGCGCGGGTGGACTCCCAGAAGGTGCGCCGGGGAATGGTCTCCGAGAGCGACATGGAGAGGTTCATCACCAAGGTGGCGCGTCTGTCCAACGCGCCCTTCTACCTGGATGACACCCCGGCGCTCTCGGTGCTGGAGCT
>JAGLYR010000139.1 GCA_023132135.1 Candidatus Eiseniibacteriota bacterium
ATTCCCACCGGTTGAGAACCGGGTACCTGAGCGATTCCGAGTGGCCCAAGCTCACCACGGCGGCGGGGCTCCTCTCCGAGGCGCAGATCTTCGTCGACGACAGTCCGGCCATCAGCATGCTTGAGATGCGGGCGAAAGCCCGGCGCCTCAAGGCGGACGCGGACGTGGGTATCATCATTGTGGATTACCTTCAGCTGGTCAGTGGGTCGCCTGGAGTCGAGAGCCGCCAGCAGGAGATCTCGGCGATTTCCCGTTCCCTGAAAGCGCTGGCCAAGGAGATCAATGTTCCCGTGCTCGCGCTGTCGCAGCTCTCGAGGGCTGTCGAAGCGCGGGGGGGCAGGCAACAGCACCGCCCGGTGCTCTCCGATCTCAGGGAATCCGGGGCAATCGAACAGGATGCGGATGTCGTGCTGTTCATCTATCGCCCCGAGGTCTATGACGATTCGATGGAAAACAAGGGAGTGGCCGAAGTCATCATCGGCAAGCAGCGAAACGGCCCGACGGGCACGGTCCGGATGGCCTTCATTGATCAGTATACCCGCTTCGAGGCCCTCACAACGCGTGAGTTTGCGGAGTAGAGGGACGCGGAAACCGGAAGTTACGACAAGGCCCCATGGTCAATGTGACCCATTCCAGGAGAGCACTGGGCAATACGCTGGAGGAGCTTGGCCGTCCGGTCCTGTCGTTCTTCGAGGACCTGGGAGGCGCCTTCACCCTCATCGGGAGGGTGCTGCGGGCTTCTCCCGGTCTCTTCCGAACCATCGATCTCACCGTCGAGCAGATGTTCAAGATCGGTGTGGAGTCCCTGCCTCTGGTGGTGGTGACGGCGCTTTTCACCGGAGGTGTGGCGGCGGTTCAGGCGGCCTACCAGTTCCAGGACTATGTGCCCATGCGCTACCTGGGCACCGTAATCGGCAAATCGGTGGTGATTGAGCTGGCTCCGGTGCTCACCGCGCTGGTGGTGGGTGGCAGGGTGGGGGCCTCGATTGCGGCGGAGCTGGGTACGATGAAGGTGACCGAACAGATCGATGCCCTCGAGACTCTCGCGATCGATCCGGTGCGTTACCTGGTCCTTCCGCGCTTTGTTGCTGCGTGCATCATGCTGCCGGTCATCACCATTTTCGCTGATATCCTGGCCATTGGTGGAGGGTGGGCCGTCGCGCGGGGATCCTTGGGCGTGGACACCCACACGTTCACAGAGGGACTCAGGCTTTTCTTCTATGTCCGGGATATCTTCAGCGGTTTGATCAAAGCGCTGTTCTTCGGGATGATCATCTCGACCATGGGGTGCTATTACGGATTTCAGGCGGAAGGAGGGGCCGAGGGAGTGGGTCGTGCGACGACCCGGGCGGTCGTGTCCTCCTGTCTCAGCATTCTGGTGCTGGACTACTTGCTGGCATCGGTGCTCTTCCGCCTAATCTGGACCTAGCGATGACCCAAGCTGCAAACGAGCGAGGGAAATGGACAGAAGCTCCAACCACGAAGCACACGAAGCACACGAAGGGCGGCAGCTCTTTGGTGTTTGGATTGAGCCGTGATAGAGATCAAGGGCATAGAGAAGTCGTTCGGCGATCACCAGGTTCTCGCGGGGGTGGATCTCACCGTCGGGACGGGCGAGACCATGGTGATCCTGGGGCGCTCGGGGTGCGGGAAGAGCGTGCTGCTGAAGCTCGTCATCGGCCTGCTGAAGCCCGACTCGGGACAGGTTCTGGTGGGAGGAGAACCGGTTCCGTACGATCGTCCAGGAGATCTCTTCCGAATGCGGGGCAAGTTCGGGATGCTGTTCCAAGCCGCGGCGCTGTTCGATTCCCTGACAGTGGGGGAGAATGTGGGGCTGGGACTGAAAGAGAACACCTCGCTGAATGCCGGGGAAATCTCCAGGCGTGTGAAGGAGAAGCTCCTCACCGTGGGTCTGGACGGGGCGGAGTTCCTGAAACCGGCGGAGCTCAGCGGGGGGATGAAAAAACGCGTCGGGCTGGCAAGGGCATTGGCGATGGATCCTGAGTATATCCTGTATGATGAGCCGACTACGGGCCTCGATCCGGTCATGGGCGGTGTGATCAACGAACTGATAAGGGATCTCCAGCACAAGTTCCGGGCGACATCCATCGCCGTGACTCATGATATCCACTCTGCATTCCGGATCGGCGACCGGATTGCACTGCTCCACGAGGGCAGGATTGTCCATGTGGGAACGGTGGCCGAGACCAAAGCGACCCGCAATCCCGTGGTAGAGGAGTTCATAGAAGGACAGTCGGGCTAGTCGAAAGGGCAACCATGGCAAGTCGATCGGCAGAGCTGAAAGTCGGAATCACGGTCATCGTCGCCACCGTTGCTCTTCTGGCTGGTGTGGCATGGGTCGGACAGTACCGATTGACCAAGAGCGGATTCCCATTGCAGGTCAGGTTCGATGATGTGGGTGGACTGGATCCGGGCGATCCCGTAACCGTTGCCGGGATGGAGCGGGGAAGGGTGGCGGGCATCCGGTTGGAGCCGGATGCGGTTCTGGTGACGCTCTGGCTGGAGGCGGACGTCACGCTGGACGAACAGGCGGAAATTGCCATCGAGAATATCGGCATGATGGGGGAGAAGTTCGTTGCCATCCGCCGCGGGGGGTCCGCACGGCCCATGGATGTAGCCCGCGTTCAGCGGGGAGTCTACCGGCCCGGGCTGATGGAAATGATGGGGGAGCTGGGAGAGGTCGTCGAGATTGTGCAGCAGGAAATCCAGGGGTTGAGTGCGGCGTTCTCGAATCCGTCCGGCGCGTCCATGTGGGAAACTCTTGAGAAGCTCGGCCGGACGGTGGATGAGCTCTCTCTGCTCGTGGAGGAAAACCGCGATGACCTGCGCGCGGGGGTCCAGGGTTTCCGGGAGGCGTCGGAGGAGGCGCTGGGGTTTGTGGCTGAAGCCCGCGAGGAAACCCGAGGTGCTCTCTCGGGAGTGGACGATGTGGTGCGGGGTGTCGGGGTTGCGACCGAGGAGATAAGCGATCTTGTGCGGTCGCTCCAGGCCCTCGTAGACCGAATCGACGAAGGCGAGGGAAGTCTTGGCAGACTTGTCAACGAAGACAATCTTCATGACGAGTTGATCCGGACGCTGCGGGACCTGGATGAGCTGATTGAGGATGTGAAGAGGAATCCGAAGAAGTACTTCGGGGTGAGTGTGTTCTAGTCATGACAAACTCGAGACACTCCGAGCAAGGGCAGGTGGGCAAGACTGCAGTCATCATCGCCGCGGCCGGTGCGGGGACGCGTCTTGGAGCGGATACGCCCAAGCTGTTCGTGGACCTCGGCGGGAAACCCCTCGTGTGTCACGCGCTGGAGGTGTTCGAGCACTGTTCGGCTGTCGACCGGATCATTCTGGTCGTCCCACCCGGGATCGAGACCAAGGTGCAGGCCGAAATCGTTGACCGTTTCCATTCGGGCAAGGTGGTGGAGATTGTCCCCGGCGGGGTGAGCCGCGCGGAGTCCGTGTACGCTGGGCTTGGAACCGTCGGCAGCGGGATTCAAACGGTCCTGATCCATGACGGCGCCCGGCCCTTCGTTTCGGAGGATCTGGTGCTCCGGGTGCTGCACGCCGCGGAGTTATCCGGAGCCGCGGTGCCCGGAATCCCTTCGACCGATACGCTGAAGCGGGTGCAGGACGGGGTCGCGGTGGCTACACTGGACCGGAGCCGGATCCTGCGGATCCAGACACCGCAGGCGTTTCAGTACGAACTGTTGAAGGAAGCGCACGATCGGGCACGTGATCTTGGGGAAACAGCGACGGACGATTCGGTGCTGGTGGAGAAACTGGGGACACATGTGAGGGTTGTCAGCGGCTCGCCACTGAATTTCAAGATCACCACGCGGGAGAACCTCCAGCTCGCCAGAGCGCTGCTCGCGGCGCGCGGGCGCGATCTGCGGATTGGATATGGCATGGACGCTCAGACAGACCTGCGGATTGGATACGGCATGGACGCTCACCGGTTGGTGAGTGGGCGAAAGCTGATTCTGGGTGGAATCGAGATTCCTTATGAGAAGGGTCTTGAGGGACACTCCGACGCAGACGTCCTCGCGCATGCGATCGGGGATGCCATTCTGGGGGCGCTGGCGCTTGGTGACCTGGGCCGGCATTTCCCGGACACGGA
>JAGLYR010000014.1 GCA_023132135.1 Candidatus Eiseniibacteriota bacterium
GGACAAACAACTCCGGCGTTGACAGGGGGGTTTTCTTCGACTCGGCGAATGCCGCCGGAGATTGTCGTTGGGCTCACACTGATGGCACGTGCAAGTTGGCACCCGTTCCGGCCAAGGTATTGCACCCAAACGTAGGCGAGCACGGCCCGGGCTCTCGCCACTTTCCGTGTGCGGCTACCTCCCAGGACTGCCTCCCAGCTGACTCCCAACTGACTCCCAACTCACTGCACCGGATGATCTCGACGTTGACCTGGACTGCGCGCGTGCTTCGCAGCACGCTCGACAGCATCGCCACACCCTGTTCGGTGAAGACCCTTGGGAGCTTACGGATCCCTCCCCAGCTTGATGTTCCAGATTGGAACTTCAAGTTGTCGAACTCGTCCTTCGTGAGCCGAAACATGAAGTCGCCCGGGAACCTGTCCAGGTTCCGGCTCACCGCCTTGTTCAGGAATGCCGGTTGCCGGCACAGCTGCTCAGAAACTCTCACGAGAACCTCGGGTCAGTGCAAATGACAGGATCGCGTCCACGGCAGTAGGGGATGGCCCTGCATGAAGCATACGATTTTGCACGCCATTGTAAGTCTATGGCTGATAGTGCCCGCCTTCTTGTCATTCTTGTAATGATTATTGACATCCTTGAGAAAATGGAGTATTCTTATTGGCGTTCATAGGCCGCGCTCTCCCGGAGTGTCGAGGCTGTGACGGTCCGCTCGCCCCAATGCCACGCATCAGCCGCTCCCATCGATTGGGCGACGGAGACCCTCTGCCCAACTCGGGCCTCTCTCCCAGCGGGGCGGGCACACCTTTGACGGACAACCTTCCATCCAGGAGGTCAGAGTCATGAGGCTGATACTGTCTGTATCGTTCGCAATCTGTGCCGTGCTGCCCACGGGGGAGGTCAATGGCGACACCTGCCGCGTCCCCACAGACTATCCGACAATCCAGGAAGCGATCGATGCCGCCCAGTCCGGAGACACTGTGCTGGTGGAGCCGGGCACGTACTATGACTGCACACATCCGGACACTGAAGGTCGGCTCAACTGCGTGATCATGAAATCGGGTGTGACGCTCCGAGGCGAGACCGGGGATCCTGACGATGCGATCGTCGATGCGACAGGGGTGGGTCGAGTCATCATGTGCTGGGCGGTCGACCACACCGCCACCATCGAGGCGCTCACGATCACCGGGGGCGATGCTTCAGAGCAGCCGGATATCTACCTGTACGGCGGCGGGATCTGCTGCCGGTCCTCTGCCCTTACGATTCACAACTGCAAGATCCTGGGAAACTGGGCCGTCCAGGGGGGAGGGATCCTCTGTGCAAGCTATGATGAGGAGGACATCCCCCAGATCACCGACTGCACGATCTCATGGAATACTGCCGAAAGCGGTGGTGGTCTGCACTGCTACGGCGACTACGGGCCTACGATCAGCGGTTGCACGATCACCAAGAACGAGGCCGAGTTCGGTGGCGGGATATACACATGGACTTGCGATCCGGACGTCATCGGCTGCACGATCTCGAAGAACCAAGTCTACGGTGCGTCATCCACAAGTGATGGTGGTGGCCTCTACTGCACCCAGGGATCCGCCCCCTACATCGAGGGTTGTACCATCTCCGAGAATTCAGCCGAAGGAGCCGGCGGGGGGATCTGCTGCGACGAGTCTTCGTATCCGACAATCATCGGCTGCACAATCACGATCAACACTGCCGACGACTACGGCGGGGGAATGTGGTGCATGAGTAGTTCCTGCCCCGAGATCACAGAGTGTACAATCTCCGCAAACCAGGCACAGTACGCAGGGGGCGGGATCGGCTGCGGCTATTCTTCTGACCCTGTGATCACTCGCTGTGTGCTCGCCAGGAACATAGCTGAGTACGGGAGCGGCGGCGGGCTATACTGCTACCAGGGGTGTCTGATCACGATCGGAGGGTGCACGTTCTCCGACAACAGCGCCCAGGACAACGGCGGTGGGATTTCCTGCTATGATGGAGCAGCTACGGTGGACAGCACGATCATTGCGTTCAGTACGGACGGGGAAGCGGTGTACTGCAACGTTCCCGAGAGTGTAATCCTCACCTGCTGTGATGTGTATGAGAATAAGGACGGGGACTGGACTGGATGCATCGCAGGGCAGGAGATGGACCCTCGCAACTTCTCCGACAACCCTCTCTTCTGCGACCGACCGAATGACGATTACACGATCGCCGTGGAGTCCCCGTGCACGCGGGACAACTCACCCGACGGTTGTGGACTGATTGGGGCTCTCGACGTCGCGTGTTCGATCGCATCCGTCCCGGAAACCGAAGCGGCGATCCCCGGAACCTTCTTCCTGGGCCCGGCGATCCCCAACCCCTTCAACCCGGTGACGGAGATCAGCTACGGCATTCCGGCTGGCGAAGATCGTGCACGAGCTGTCGTCAACGTCTATGACGTCCGCGGTCGACAGATCCGGACACTGGTCGACGCGAGCCACTCGCCGGGCATCTACAGAGTGATCTGGGACGGCAGCGACCGG
The DNA here is from genome assembly GCA_023132135.1 of Candidatus Eiseniibacteriota bacterium. GTDB lineage: Bacteria > Arandabacterota > Arandabacteria > JAGLYR01 > JAGLYR01 > JAGLYR01. The sequence continues at coordinate 2,517 of JAGLYR010000014.1, forward strand.
GACGGAGTGCCGGTCGCGAGTGGTGTGTACTTCTACCGGATCACGTGGAACGGGAAGAGCGAGACGACGCGGATGGTGTTGCTGAAGTAGCACGATTACCCGGCTGAGATTTTGAATCGTAGGGCGTGTCCGCGATCGGTATTCTGGCGACACAACACCTATTTCTAGTCCCACTGCTTCGGGGGCCGCCCGGCTTTGCCCTTCGTGAAGTCTCGACCGGTGAGCTTCTCGACTAGCTTGACGAACGAATCACCGCACTCCCCGCTGCGTCACGTGGTGCGGGTAGTCCGGCACTACAACACGAGCGATCCTTCCCATCCCTCTACCTTACTCTCGCATCACACCGCAGTCCAGCAAGGAATCGGCGTTATGTCCCGAATTATCCACCTGGGAATTCCGAACGCTCTACAAGTCAGAGCGAAACCCGATCCTGGGCGGCGGTTTCTTGGGCGGGGCCATGAGCTCGCGGATTGCGTCAAACACCACCCTGAACTGGGCATCGTACCGCTTCTCGAGCTCAGCGAGCTTCCGGGCGAGGTTCGCGTTCGAGGCAACCATCCGGCGAAGCCGGACGAACGCCCGGATGATCTCGACGTTGACCTGGACTGCGCGCGTGCTTCGCAGCACGCTCGACAGCATCGCCACACCCTGTTCGGTGAAGACCCTTGGGAGCTTGCGGATCCCTCCCCAGCTTGATGTTCCAGATTGGAACTTCAAGTTGTCGAACTCGTCCTTCGTGAGCCGAAACATGAAGTCGCCGGCAACCCTGGAATCCGTTTTCGACTCCCCAACTGCTTGACCCCTCCGCTTTCCCCCCTTATATAGAGAAGGTAGGAATGCCGTCTTCTCACACCGCAGAGAACAAGGAACTCCATGAAACGAGCAACTGAGGCCATTCTAACCGAAGGACCAATCGGGAAGACGCTCGCGCGGCTCACCTTTCCCATGATCCTCGGCCTCCTGAGCATGACGCTCTTCAACCTGGTCGACACATTCTTCATCGGCCAGCTCGGGAAGGACCCACTGGCCGCCATGGGTTTCACCTTCCCCGTCATCATGATGGTCCATAGCATCGCCCTCGGGTTGGGGATCGGCGCATCGTCGGTCGTCTCCCGGGCGATCGGCCGCCGGGACGTCCGGGACGTCCGGCGCCTTTCCACACACGCTCTCGTTCTCTCCGTCGCCATCGTCGCTCTCTTCATCATCCTGGGCGAGCTCACCATCGATCCGCTCTTCCGGCTCCTCGGGGCGCCCCACCGGCTTCTCCCTCTGATTCGCGAGTACATGCAGATCTGGTACGTCGGCGCCCTCTTCGTCGTCGTCCCCGTGGTGGGCAACAACCTCATCCGCGCCACGGGTGATACGAAGACACCCGGACTCATCATGGCATTCTGCGCTGCGCTCAATGCCGGCCTGGATCCTCTTCTCATCTTCGGGCTCGGGCCTTTTCCGGCGCTCGGCATCGCGGGCGGGGCGTTGGCCACCGTCCTCGCGCGCGCGATCGGGCTCCTCCTCTCGCTTCACATCCTCGTCCGGAGGGATCGGCTCGTCGGGATTGATGCCCTGGAGCCGGGCCGGCTGCTCGAATCCTGGAAGGCACTTCTCGCTATCGGGGTGCCGGCGACGCTCACCCAGCTCGTCCAGCCCGTGTCCATGGGTGTCATCACGCGCATGGTGGCGGGATTCGGGACAGCCGCGGTCGCGGGCTTCGGGGTGGCCACGCGCGTGGAGATGCTCGTCCTCCTGGTCGTTTTCGCCCTGTCCGGCGTGCTGGTTCCCTTCGCCGGACAGAACTGGGGCGCCGGCCGAACGTACCGGATCGCGAGGAGCATGCTCGGCTCATACGCCTTCTCCATGGTCTGGGGCGTCCTCATGTTTCTCCTCTTCCTCGTCATCGGCAGAGACCTGGCAGGTCTCTTCAATCGCGATCCCGGAGTCATCCATGCAGCCGGGTCGTACTTCGACATCATCTTCCCCAGCCTCGGGTTCTACGGCATCCTGTTCCTCTCCATCTCCGTCCTGAACGCCATGCACAGCCCGCTATGGGCCACGGCGCTTTCGCTCACGCGGATGATCGGGCTCTACGTGCCGCTCGCCTGGTTGGGGATGATGCTCTTCGGACTGAAGGGGCTTTTCCTGGGAGGTACCCTGGCCAATGTCCTGACCGGCGCTCTCGCGGCAGGACTGGTCTACCGGAGGATCCGCCGGGAATCGGCGATGGGTATCGCGGACCCGCTCCGCCCATCTACCGGTACAGTCTCTTGACCTCTCCCCAGCTTGTCCCTTCCGTCTCCGTTGCACCGAGGCAGCTGATGTACACATTTACCAGGAATTCCGTGCGGAAGCCGGTATTGTAGAGGTAGTTGTGACAACCCGGCGGGATGGCAGGGTAGTTCGTGCATCCATACCCTGCGCCGCTCACCCACATGGGTCCGGGCGTGCCGTAGATGTCGCAGTAGGGGACGACATTCTGGTAGACGTACGAATGCCCGCTGCAGCGCCACTCGGTCTCACAGCCGGCATCGATGTTCCACGAGTTGATGTCTGAATAGACAGTCCAATGATTCATCTCCCAACCCGTCTCGGCGATGAGCATCACTATGAACTTGCTCAAACCCAACTCTCCACAAGGGCACAGGGGAATCTGGCCGAAGTCGAAACGCTGCCACGGAGTACAGACATCCACATTGTGGCCGTAGATCCCGGCTAAAGGCGGTCCGACCGGGCAACATTGCTCATTCGCACAGTAGATTTCCATGTTGGCAAATCCGCGGCCGGTGAAACGCTTGAGACCCCAGTAGACATAGTCCAGGTTACGGCAGTCACCGGGGCAATCGGCCAGATCAAAGCAGGTTCCGATCTGGACGAGCCCCTGGTCAGTGAAGGTCCCGTAGCAGTATCCCGACCAGTAAAACACCCACCCCGAGCAGAAGTTGTAGTACGAGAGATGGCACTGGTCCTGGGCCGGGCTGAACTCGCGGACGGGAACAGCGCCGTACTCAGCAGTCTTGATGGGGATTGCATGGACCACGCTTGCCAACAGCAGCGCGAGTGCGGCGAACATCAATAGCTTCCTGACCATGGCCCATCTCCTCGGACGCAAGGGCGACGCATGCGTCGCCCGCTTCTCCCGACTGACGGTACTTGTGAATCGGGAACCGACGACCGCCTCAACTGTACCACTGAATTCAGTTTCTTGCAAGGATATCAGAGAGGGAACAACGCGGCCAGGAACTCCCGCACAAGCTCGGCGACGGTATGATCGTCATAGTGCCTGACGGTGATGAAGGGTGAGGTGTTCCCGTAGATAAGGGCGGAGAGGATCTTGCCTTTGAGGGATTCGTGCCGAAGACACAGGACAGGCTTGGCGCAGTGGAGAGCTTCTGAGATCTCGTAGCCGACGCCGAAGGACGGGGTCGAGACCTCGGCGATCATGGCAACGGACCCGGCGATCCAGTCGAGGTCGCGGCGGAAGATGTGGCGGTGCTTCTCGAGGGTAAGGTTTGCGAGATCATCGGCAGGGTCGAGGACGGGTTTGGAGAGGACTTCGAAGCCTGCCGCCTCTATCGCATCGCCGATCAGACGGAGATGTGAGGCAAACTCGCGGCCGGCGGACATCGAGCCGGCCAAGTATACTCCATGAACGCGATCAGGAGGCATAAGAACAAGTCCGTAGTGCGTAGTCCCTAGTCCAAGGAGAAGGGCATCATACCCTCACCCCCTCGCCTCTACATCACCTGAAGCAGCACCAGCCCCCCACACCCAATCGCCCAACAGTAATAGCTATACCTGTGTAGCATCCCTTTCCTAATGTGCTTCATTATGAGCCAGACAGCCAGGCAGCCGCTGATGTACGCCGCCAGGAACCCGAGGATAGCGGGGCCAACAGGTAGATCGCCCATGCCGGTCTCCCCGGGCCTGAGGAAACTAACCAGACCGGCTCCCAGGACGACGGGGATCAGCAGCAGGAAGGAGAACTCGGCGGCAAGCTTGGGATTGAGTCCCCGGGCAAGTCCCATCGTGATCGTCATCCCCGACCGCGAGATCCCGGGAAACACAGCCACAGCCTGGGCCAGCCCCACCAACGTGCCCGATGCGAAGCCGAGCGGCCTCTCCGACACCGGGCGGATCCGCGACAGCTGCAGAACGACGCCGGTCACAAGCAGAAACATCAGAGCCATTCGCGGATCCGAGAACACCCGGTCAAGATGTTCCCCCAAAAGGAGACCCGCAACCGCGCCCGGCACAGTTCCCCACACAATCAGAGCGACGAGACGGAAAGACTCCTGCTCCCATGCCGCCCCCCACCCCACGCGCCGCCCCAGAGCCTGGAAAAGGAGACGGATCCCCGGGACAATCCGGTCCCGCAGCGTTCCCCGGATCATCGTGAGGACGGAACACACCGTGGCCAGGTGGACCAGAACCTCGAGACTGGCCCCCGACGTCTCGACGCCGAAGATGGCCTTGGCGATCACGAGGTGGCCGGAGCTGGAGACCGGCAGGAACTCGGTCAGGCCCTGGATCAGGCCGAGGATCAGTGCGTCGAGATAGGTCATAGGAATAAGTCCGTAGTCCCTAGTCCAGAGTCCCTAGTCCAAGGAAAAGACATCAAGGGATTCCGGGGACACGATCCCGATTTCGCAGGCCCTCGGCGCCGTCCACGACTTCGCCCGAAATCGGGTCATGTCCCCGGAATCCCGCTGCCGATCAGAATGCACACGATCCCGACAAGCATATCGATCTTCAACAGCCCGCTCAGCATACCCAGTCTTCTCTCCGAAGGTCCAGAGAGAATCGCTATCATGACATACACCAGGGGAAGGTCGACACCGATGATGACCATTACCAGGTAGATGGCGTTGTAGTATCCCAAGGCGAAGGGAAGGAGTGTGGCTCCAACGAGGACGCCAAACACAACCGCTGCAATGGCCAGCGCCTTCTCACTTCCGAGCTGAACGGCCAGGCTTCGAACACCAGCCTTGGCATCCCCCCTCTCGTCCTGGACGTCCTTGATGATCTCTCTGCCCAGGTGAAAGAGGAAGGCCAGTACGGCGGGGATGAGACTCCGGAGAGGATCCAACCCCGCGAATCCCCCCAGAACAAACGCCGACGCGCTGACCCCACTGACCACCACGTTGCCCGCAAAGCCGGTTCTCTTGAGATGCGAACTGTAGAGCACCAGGAGCACAACCCAACACGTGACCAGCGCAAAACCGCCGTTCCCGACCCGGAAGCTCAGCACCCACCCAAGCAGAAACAGCAATCCGGCGAAAAGAACCGATCCACCGGCTGTGACCTGCCCCGAAGGAATCGGCCGATTCCCTTTGCCGACCCGGTCGGTTTCCCGGTCGAAGAAGTCATTGATCGCATTGCCGCCCGCGGCAATCAGGATGGCCGACGCAATGGCCGGACAGACGGTCTCAGCGGAAGCGCAGTGGCTGACCGCAGCACCGACGCCAACAGAGATTCCAGCGATCAGGAGATTGGCCGGACGGGTCAGTCGCAGGTAGGACATGGTCGGTTGAGGACGGTTCATCGGGACTTCCTGAAGAGCTCCTCGCTTTTCCTGTACGCTTCCTTGGCCTGCCAGGTAAGTCCCTTCTTGTCGTAGACCACGCCCAGGAAATAGTAGCTTCTCCCGTCCGTCGGGTCGATAGCGATTGCCTTCTGCAGCTCACTGACGGCCTCGTCCACGGCGTCCATCTTGTTGTACGCGACTCCAAGATAGTAATGAGCCCTGGCGTCGTTGGGGTTGATTTCAAGAACCTGGTCCAGCTCCCGCACCGCCTTCTCGTATCGCCCCCGTTTGACAAAGGCCAGTGCCAGGCGGTAGCGCGCCCGGACGTTCTTGGGATCCAGATCAATAGCCGAGCGGAATTCGCTGATGGCCACTTCCACGTCTCCCTGTTCCATCTGCGCCATTCCCAGGTTGAAGTGGGCTTCCGCACTGGAGGAATCCACATCTATGGCCTTCCGGAACTGCTCGATGGCGTCCTTCTGCATGCCGGCATCGCCGTAGACAGCGCCCAGGTTGCAGTACCATTCAGCCGTATCGGGAGCAATTGCTATGGCCTTCCTGAACTCGATGATGGCCTTGTCGTACCAGCCCTTCCGGTCGTACGCGAAGCCGAGGTTGTTGTGCGCCTTCGCGTTTCCATGATCCAGATCGGCGCACCGTTCGAACTCCGTGATCGCGTCGTCTGTGCGGTCGTTGTTGAGGTAGCTCACACCCAGGCGGTAGTGCGCTTCCGCATTCTCGGGGTCCAGCGCCGTGGCTTTCTGGAATTCCTCTACGGCGCGATCCACCTCGTCTTCCAGCTCCAGCACTTCGCCCATGTGATACCGGGCCTCCACCATCCGCGGGCTGATCTCCAGCGCCTTGCCAAAACAGGTCTTCGCCCGTCCCAGCTGGTTGCACAGGATGTTGAGCCGCCCGCACACCACGTGCAGGTCTGCCCTGTCCTCGGCAAGCCTGAGCGCCTCTTCACACGTCGAGCGCGCCTCGTCAAGGAGGTTGTCCTTCTCGCAAGCTTCAGCCAGAGCCACGAGCGTATCCACATTCTTCGGGTCGGCCTTCGCCCGCTTCCTGAGCTCAGCAACCTCTTTGCCGGTAGCCGCCTTGCGTCTTGGAATCCTGGAGAATCTAATCATCAGAACAAGTCCCTAGTCCTCAGAAACAGTCCCTAGTCCCTAGTCCAAGGAAAAGGGCATCATACCCTCACCCTACCCTCTCCCAGAGGGAGAGGGAAAACACCGACCTTCTTACTCTGCGTATTCTGTGGCCAAGGGTTCGCGGTTCGCGCCCTCGCGCCCTCGCCTTGTCGCTAGTCACCCGACTCGAGTTTCTCCCTCTCCTTCTTCGCCTTCTCCATGAACGGCGTCAGCAGATCCACGGGCACCGGGAAGATTATCGTCGAGCTATTCTCCGACGACACTTCCACCAGGGTCTGGAGAAAGCGGAGCTGGAGCGCGGCCGGATAGTCGGAGATGATCTTGGCCGCGTCCGTCAGCCGTCGGGAAGCCTGGTATTCACCCTCGGCGGCGATCACTTTGCCGCGGCGCTCCCGCTCCGCCTCAGCCTGACGCGCCATGGCTCTCTGCATCTCCTGGGGAAGGTCCACGTGCTTGATCTCCACGTTGGACACCTTGATCCCCCACGGATCCGTGCTCTCGTCGAGGATTCCCTGGATCTGCTGATTGATCTTGTCGCGCTCGGCAAGGAGCTCATCCAGCTCCACCTGCCCCAGAATACTCCGGAGCACCGTCTGCGCCAGCTGGGAGGTGGCGAACAGGAAATCCTCGACCTCCACAATGGCCTTCGGCGCTTCCATCACCCGGAAGTAGACGACGGCGTTGACCTTGATTGAGACGTTGTCCCGGGTAATCACATCCTGGGGCGCCACATCCAGCACGATGGTCCGCAGACTGACCTTGACCATCCGGTCCACCAGCGGAATCAGCAGAATCAGGCCGGGACCTTTCTGGCCGACCAGGCGACCCAGCCGGAAGATGACACCTCGCTCGTATTCCTTGAGGATCCGGATCGCGTTCATCAGAATGAACAGGACCACGATTCCGAGAGTAATGAAGAATGTCATGATCATTCCTCCAAGTCAGTTCACCTGCATCAGCAGGGGCACCCGCAAACCCGTTGGTCTCGCATCGTTGACAGACATCCGCCAATTGTCAACAGGCACTCAGTCTCCTGCCCGGGGAATCACCCGCCGGACCTTTGCTCGCATCCGATGCATCTCGATGACTTCGATCGGGTCTCCCTTCCGAATGGGTTCCTCACTCCAGACCGTCCAGATCTCGCCCCGGACACGTCCCTGTCCCCGGGGATTGATGTCACTGCTGGCAACCCCCACTTCCCCCAGCATACCTTCAGTTCCCGTCGTCGCCTTCCGCCGATGAACGCTAATCGCCATCGTAACCGCCAGGACAAAGAGAGCAGAGGTCACCAAGACCACCGGCAGAATCACCTTCCAGGACACCCGCAGGAACGGCATCGGTGATTCGAACAGCATTATCGATCCCAGCGTCATCGCCACAATACCGGCGACGGTCAACAGTCCGTAACTCGTCACCTTGACCTCCGCGATAAACAGCACCAGAGCGAAAAGGATGAGCAGCACTCCGGCATAGTTGACGGGCAGCATCTGAAATGCGAAGAACGCAAGAATGATAGCAATTCCGCCCGCGACGCCCGGGAGAATTGCCCCGGGGTTCGACAACTCGAAAAACAAACCGTAGAAACCGAGCATCAGCAGGATGTAGGCAATGTTGGGGTTGGCCAGAAGCGACAGCACACGGTGCCGGAATCCCATTTCGATCCGCACGATCTCCGACTCTGCCACCCAGAGCACCGTCGAATCCCCATTCACCACCACTGTCCGGCCCTCCAGTGAGTCCACCAGAGCAGCGAAGTTCTCGCAGATGAGGTCGATGACGTTGAGATCGAGAGCCTCCGTTTCCATGGCCGACACGGACTCCCGGACCGCCTGCTCTGCCCATTCCATATTCCGGCCCCGCTGCTGGGCCACCGTCTTGGCGAAGGCGACCGAGTCGTTGACCATCTTCTTCGCCATCTCCTCGTCGATTTCCCCACCCCCCACATTCACCGGGTGAGCTGCGCCGATGTTGGTACCCGGAGCCATCGCCGCCACATGCGCTGCCATCGTGACAAAGACCCCCGCAGACGCCGCCCGGGCGCCCGGCGGAGATACATAGACAACGATGGGCAGATCCGCATTCAAGATCTCCTTGACCATGTCCCTCATGGCCGTCTCAAGACCGCCGGGCGTATCCAGCTCCACAATGAGACAGGAAGCACCGGCATCGGCGGCTCTCTCGATCTGCTGCGAGAGGAAATCGCTGGTCGCCGGGGAAATGACATCCTCAATACGAATCACGCGGACGGGTCCCGCCCCGCTCGCGGCAGAGGCGAGGACCATGATCAACACCACAACCAGAGTGATCACATGAAATGTTCTCATATCTTTTCCTGATTCCCTATTTCCCATTTCCTATTTCCTACTTCCTACTTCCCGCCTAAAGACCCAGATCGTCTGCGGTTTCCTGCATTGCCTTCAGGGCCACCCCCACGAACTCATCGAGACTGAGTCCCAGTTCTTCGCATGACCGAATCTGGTCGCGGTCGGCACCCGCCGCAAACCGTTTCTCCTTGAAGCGTTTGAGGATGAAACCCGGATCCAGTTGTTTCAGCTCCCGCGATGGATGCATCAGGGTCGCTGCCACAATGAGTCCCGTTACAGGATCCGAAGCATAGATCGCCCGATCCATCATGGACGTGCAGGGCCGTTGCCCGCAGTGAGCCAGAATCGACTGGGTCACTTCCTCCGGCAGATCGTACTCCGCCAGCATCTCGACCGTGCGGGTCCCGTGGCGTTTTGGGTCCTTCACGGTTTCATCGTAGTCCAGATCGTGCAGAAGACCCGCCATGGCCCAGGCGGTCCGGTCTTCACCCAATCGCTCTGCCAAGGCACCCATCACCGCCTCAGTCGCGAGCATGTGCTTCCGCAGATTCCTGTTCTGCACGTGTTCGTCAATCAGCCGGAGGGCGTCATTCCTTGACATCATTGCGACCTCCCAGTGTCTCGCCTTCATCGGCATCCCCCCCCACCATTTCCCAACCCGCCAACTGCCCGGGATTCTCCAACACCCGATTCTTCGTATATTCACTGTAGCTTAGAGAACTTCGGACCTACATGTCAACCGGAAACGAGCGGAGCGTCATTGGCCGGGAAAAAAGCTTGCACCCGAATCCAGGAACGGATATAGTGTCGAGTTCGGGTTGTCAGGCTGCACAGTGTACAGATACGGAATCACGAAGGGAAACCTGCTCATGGCGAATCGATGTGATATCTGCGGCAAGGGTCCGGTCACCGGACACCGGATTTCTCACGCCCATAATCTCAACAAGCGCCGGTGGATGCCGAACCTCCAGAGGGTCAACGCCATCGTGGACGGCAAAAAGAAGAAGCTCCGCGTCTGCACCCGCTGCCTCCGTTCCGGCAAGGTTGTGAAGGCTCCGCCTGGGCGTGGGATTGTGCCTGCGGAGACCGAGTCGGCGTAGCGACTCGGCAGCGTGGGAATCCATGGATTACAGCGAAGGCTCCCGGCGCGCATGCGCCGGGAGCCTTCGCGCGCGAAACAAGGGCGACCCACCGGGTCGCCCCTACGGATCACACCCGTCGTCCCCGCGGAAGCGGGGA
>JAGLYR010000140.1 GCA_023132135.1 Candidatus Eiseniibacteriota bacterium
ATTCAGAATGTGGACAGCACGGTGACGGCGGAAGCTCCCAAGCTTGCGCCGCACATCGAGCCAATGAGAAAGAAGCTCGGCGAAGCGCTTGGCCTGCCCCCGGAGCGCGTGTCTGTCAAGGCGACGACGAGTGAAGGAATGGGATTCTGCGGCAGAGGCGAGGGCATCGAGGCGAGGGCGGTTGTGTTGGTGAGAGTGGGGGCGGACCCTTGCGGAAGAAACGTGCAGCCTGACTCGTCCAACGGATGAGGTGATGCATGAGAATCACAGTCCTGATGGGGGGCCTGTCCCCGGAGCGTGAAGTCTCTCTGAACAGCGGCAAGGCTGTCGCCAAGAGCCTCAGGGAGGCCGGGCACGACGTGACGGCCCTGGACATCCGCGGAGAAGGCGACGATCGCTGGACGCCCTACCGGCAGGTCATGGATACGCCGGAGGTTGCGGCCGCCGAGGTCGTCTTCATCGCGCTCCACGGGGAGGAGGGGGAGGACGGCACGGTCCAGGCCCTCCTGGATCTCAAGAAAAAGCCCTACACGGGATCCGGAGTTCTGGCGTCGGCCCTCGCCATGGACAAGGTGATGTCCAAGAGGATTTTCGACCTGGGGGGTGTTCCCAATCCCGAGTGGGTGTTGCTCTCGCCGCGGGCCACCGAGAGTGCGATCGAGGCGGCCATCGAACCGGTCGGCGGGATTCCTGTGGTAACCAAGCCGATAGACCAGGGATCGACGGTGGGAATCTCGATTGTTAAGGACGCCGGGGGCCTGATGGAAGGCGTTGAAGAAGCCGGCAGGTTCTCCGAGCGAGTTCTGGTCGAAAAATACATCCCGGGTCGAGAACTGACCGTCGCAGTGCTGGGTGACGAGGCGCTGCCACTGGTCGAGATCGTCCCCGAGGGAGGGTTCTACGACTACGAGTGCAAATACACGAGAGGGAAGAGCCGGTACGTCTGTCCCGCGGAGGTTCCCGAGGGCAAGACCCGCGAAATCCAGAAGCTCGCCCGCAAGGCCTTCGATCTTCTGGGTTGTGAGGGCTTCGCCCGGGTTGATCTGCGCCTGTCCGACGAAGGTGATCCCTACTTTCTGGAAATCAACACCATCCCCGGGATGACGGCACTGAGCCTCGTGCCCATGGCGGCCAAGGCAGCTGGGATTGACTTCCCGGAGCTTGTGGAGAGGATCTGCCTGCTGGGACTGGAGCGCAAACCGGCGGTTGAGAAGCCTGCCCACCGGCCTTATTGATTCACATGGGCAATGTGGTGTGGTAGAATCCCTTCTTCAGATTCTGTCCAGAGACACCGAATGTCTTGTTCTGGAAAGGGTTGGCCCGCGCAGCGACTCCGGAGGGCGTACCCGCGCCGGCGGATCTGCGGCGGCGCGGGGCGTGGGCGAACCCGTTTGACGGCGAAGTTGTACATGGGGGACGCGCGATGGACCGGACGGAACTCCTACTCAAGGATCTGACGGAAACGGCGGGGGTCGCGGGGTTTGAGCGAGAAGTCGCGGCCGCGCTGGAAACACACCTCAAGGGGCTGGCCGAGGTATCCTACGACAAATTGGGGAGCGTCGTCTTCAGGAAGGAAGGGACTTGGGAGTCGCCGAAGGTCATGCTGGCCTGTCACATGGACGAGGTGGGCTTCATCGTCAAGTCGCTGACAAAGGACGGATTCATCAGATTTCTCCCGGTGGGAGGCTGGTGGGGACATGTCGTACTGGGACAACGCGTGCTCGTGCGGACAAGGAAGGGTGATGTCCCGGGGGTGGTGGGCTCCAAACCGCCCCACGAGCTGGATGAGGACGAAAGGAAAAAGGTCGTCGACTTCAAGGACATGTACATTGACGTGGGCGCCACCTCGGGAAACAACGTGGCGAAGCAGGTGGGCATACGGCCGGGCGACCCCATCGTGCCGTGGAGTCCATTCACTATGATGAGCAACCGGAAAACCTACATGGCCAAGGCGCTGGACGATCGGGCCGGTTGCGCCGTAGTGGTCGATGTCATCCGGCGACTGGCCCGGGTAAGCCACCCCAATACGGTGTATGGTGTGGGAACGGTCCAGGAGGAAGTGGGGCTCCGCGGTGCGGCGACGGCCACACGGTTGGTGGATCCCGATGTCGCGTTCGCAATCGACGTTTCTCTGGCCCACGACATGCCCGATTCGAAGGAGGATGAAAAGGAGCGGCTCGGGGGAGGTCCTTCGATCACCGTGTACGACGGGTCCATGATTCCGAACCCGGACCTTCGCGATTTCGTG
>JAGLYR010000141.1 GCA_023132135.1 Candidatus Eiseniibacteriota bacterium
GGCGGAACGGACGGGGGTCGGATTCACATGCACCGGATCGGCGTTCCGTCGCTGGTCCTCGGCATGCCGACCCGCTACATCCACGGCCATGTGGGGGTGCTTCACAGGAGTGACTTCGATAACACCGTCCGCCTGCTGCTGGCCGTTGTCCGCAAACTGGACGCGAAGAGGGTGGCCTCTTTCACTCAATAAGGCCGCCGGCAAACCCTAACCCCGATTTCGGAGGCTGGGCATCAATGGCTTTCAGGATCCATGACACACTCGCGGCAAGGAAGAAGGAGTTCGTCCCGGTCAACGAGGGCAAGGTGGGGATGTACTTCTGCGGGATGACCGTCCAGGACGAGCCCCACGTGGGTCACATGCGCGCCGCTATTACGGGCGATATGTTCCGGCGCTACCTGGAGTCCAAGGGGTTTGAGGTGACTTTCATCACCAATTTCACGGATGTCGACGACAAGATCATCGCCAAAGCCAACGAAGAGGGCGTGACCTACGAAGAAGTAGCCCGCCGCAATATTGAGAAGTACCTCTGGGCTTCGGATGCGTTGAACATTCGGCGCGCGTCGATCTATCCGAAGGCAACCGAGCATATCCCCGAGATTGTCGATCTGATCCAGGTGCTCATTGACAAGGGTCATGCATACCAGAGCGGTGCGGATGTCTACTTCATCGTGTCGTCGTTTGCGGACTACGGGAAGCTCTCGAAGAAGAAAGTCGACGATCTCCGGGTCGGGGCCCGGGTTGAGCCCGGAGAACAGAAACGCTCGGGCCTGGACTTCGCTCTCTGGAAGGGGGCCAAGGAAGGAGAGCCCTACTGGGATTCTCCCTGGGGCCGGGGGCGTCCGGGTTGGCATATCGAGTGCTCCGCCATGTCGATGAAGTACCTCGGAGACACGCTGGATCTCCATGGCGGGGGTACGGATCTCATCTTTCCCCATCACGAGAACGAGATTGCCCAATCGGAAGGGGCCACCGGGAAGGAGTTCGTGCGCCACTGGGTGCAGAATGGCCTGGTCCGGCTCACGGGGGAGAAGATGTCCAAGTCGACGGGACACTTCTTCGCCATGTCGGACATCCTGAAAGAAGTGGACGCGGAGGTCCTCAGGCTCTACCTGCTCTCGACGCACTACCGCTCGGCCATCGAGTTCAGCCGGGAGCGACTCGCCGAGGCGGCGGAGGCGATGGATCGGTTCCGGAATCTCTTCATCGCGCTGGACGAGGTTCTGGGCGACCGGGAGTCGCTGGGCCCCGTCAACTCGGAGTTGCTGGGTGAGCGGGAGCGCGGGCTTCTGGGCATTGTCACCAAGGCCCACAACGGCTTTGGGGAAGCCATGGACGACGACCTCAACAGCGCCCGGGCCATCGGACACCTGTACGAACTCGTGCGGGAGGCCAACGCGTTCATGGCGGGGGGCGAGGTCACGACGGCAGGAAAGCAGGTTCTCCGCGATCTGGAAAACGCTATCCGCTCCTTTGGTGGGATCCTCGGGCTTTTCGGGAAACCCCAAGAGGATCTGGAGGTCCCGGAAGACATCCAGTCTCTCGTAGCGGCCCGGGTCGAAGCCCGCACGGCCAGGAACTGGGGCGAGGCCGATCGGATTCGCGATGAACTCCAGGCCAGGGGATGGGTTCTGGAAGACAAGGCGGGCGGAACCAGGATCAAGCGGGTCCGGTAGGCTGGATCACCATCATCACATTCTCATCATTCCACCGGATGCTGTTCACATCTTCGAAATGTTGGACGATGTTCTTCCGGAACCCGTCCAGAGCATCTTCGAACTCCCCGTCCCGGTACAGGCTGAAGGTAGAGTAGTGGCGCTGGACCGCCTGGTTCTCCAGCCAGTCCAGCGGGGCCTCCCGCCTGTACCTGTAGTACTCCACAGACCTCAGCCTCAATTCGGGGATTCCGTCCAGTGCTTCGTGGATGTCGGGTAACTCGAAGAGCCGGGTCTCCTTCTCGTTGAAGAGCGGAAAGAACCGCCCCCAGATGTTTCTCCGGTTCTGGCTGCGGAACCGCGTGTAGATGAAAAGGAGGCCCCCTTTCCTGAGCGCCAGGGCGCACTGTTTCAGGAACTCCGGGAGATGGAAGTGGTGAACAGCGTTGAACGTGAAGATGGCGTCCAGTGCGCCGGAGGGGAGGGGCAGGGTCCTTGCCCTGGCCTGGACCGCCCGAAAGTTCTCAAAGCCTTCCCTTTCCACGTTCACCGCGAGCTCGGCCAGCATTTCCACGTTGCTGTCGATGCAGATCAGAGAGAGCCTCCGAGATCCCATGTGGTGGAAGAGCTCGACCACGTACCTTCCCGCGCCACACCCGACGTCCGCGGCCTGGATGAACTCCCGATCCACCAGCTTCTCCCGAATGAACTGGATTGGCGGAAGGTCGGTACTTCGGAGGTCCTTGTACTTGCAGGCGATTCTGGAGAAGTGGCGGTGGACTTCCAGCGGGGACGACAGGAGACCCCCGATGTCCCAGACCCCTGCCTCCCTGCCGGGGTGGCGAACAGGCGCCATGGAGTCGGTTCCCTCCGCAGCGGGCTCCCGGGAAATCTCACGGGGCGGCATGGAGCGGGTCCCGTCACTCCCGTGTTGTCCGGCCTTCTTGCTGGAGAAGAGTGGCCAATCGTCCCTCATCGCAAACCTCCGGTAACAGAAGACCTTCAGCCTACCACGGCGTCGGCCGTCTTGGCAACCCCCAAGTACCGAATGGCAGGATTGTTCTGGCAACCCCGTGCGGTGTCAGCAGATAGGGGTTTGTCGACAAGGCCGACATGCGGAATCCGGAAGTCTGTTCCGGGAATCCCGGGGATTTCTGCCTTGACCTGAATCGAAAATGGGTACCATAGTGGGTGTTCGTCCCGGACTCCGGCGTGTGCCGGGCTCGCCGATCTGGAATCAGGGGAGGGCCAAAATGAGAGGAAGCGCAAACATGGGCAATGTGGGGCTTGCGGTGAGGGTTCTGGCGGTCGCGGGTCTTCTTCTGTGGGCACTGGCTGGTTGCGGTGGCGCGGCGCCCGAGAAGAAGCACATCGTGAAACCCATCCTGGAAATCACGCACTCCGGTTTTGGCGGGATCAATGACATCAAGATCGATCAGCAGGGACGGATTATCATCACCGACCGGGTGAAGGACAAGGTGTTCGTTTTCGACCCGACGGGAACCCTGGTGAAGAAGTTCGGGGAAACCGGGAGTGCCCCGGGACAGTTCAATCGCCCCTTCGGTTTGGCCGTCAACAGCAGGAACGAGATGGTTGTGACGGACCGCAAGAACCAGCGGGTCGAGATCTTCGACGCCGAAGGCGAACTGATCGACTATTTCGGGAGCAGGGGGATTTCGAGGAACCAGTTCCTGGATCCGCAGGGCGTCGCCGTGGATGCACGGGACAATATCTACGTCCTCGATGCTCAGGAGTGCGTGATCAAGGTTTTCAGTCCGGATTTCCAATTCGTGAAGCAGTTTGGTTCCAAGGGATCCGGTCCGGGCCAGTTTGCCAAGCCAAAGACGCTGATCATGGACGATGCGGGGTACCTCTGGATTGCTGATCGGGGCAATTTCCGGATCCAGAAACTGGACACCGACGGCAAGTCGATCCTGACCATAGGCAGCCGGGGACATCTGCCCGGTCAGTTCTTCGCTGAAATCGAGGGGATTGGTGTCGATCCCAAGGGCCGCGTGTTTGCGGTGGACGAGGGCGCCGGGAAAATCCAGATCTTCGATGCCCGGGGGAACTTCCTGTTCGCATTTGGAATCCAGGGCACGGCGGCGGGGATGCTCTCCTCGCCGGATGGGCTCGCCATCGACCCCAAAACCAATCGGCTGTACGTGGTGGATGAGGGCAACCGCCGGATCCAGGTATTCGACCTGGATGACGTCTGGCGGGCCAAGGCATCGAATCGGCCATGAGCCAGTGGCGGGCCAAAGCATCGAACCGGCCATGAGCCAGTGGCGGGCCAAAGCATCGAACCGGCCATGAGCCAGTGAGGATCTCATGAGAGCGAAAGGGGCGCTGTGGGCGTTCCTGCTGTGCGGTTTTCTTGTCCCGCGGGTATGGTCTTCCCCGCTGGATCCGGTTGGCCAGGCTTCAGGATCGCGGCCCATCCGGGGTTACCACGCGCCCGGGCAGCAACTGGCCACCGTGACCATCGGGTTTTCTGCTTCCTACGCACCCTTCGATTTCCCCCGAACCAATGAGAGTCTGGCGGGGATTGCCGCCAATCTCCGGAAGCTGGGCTATCCGGCTGCGAGTCTTGGGGATCTCGGAAGCGATATGGCGGTTCTGGGATATGCACAGGTGCTGATCTGGGAAGGACTGGGTTTTCGGTTGAGCCTCTTGCACGTGAAAGCCAAACCGCCGGAGGGTTTCGGGTCGCTGCGGGCCGAGATAGACGGCTCCAGTTCACCGGTGCACCTTTCTTACAGTGCGGTCAAGGAATTCCATATCGCTCCTGTCCGTGTGGTGGTTGGCGCTGGTGTCGATCAGTACCGCTGGAGCATGGAGTGGAACTTCCACGAGATTGGGGAGGACCCACTGGAAGTCTGGGAATGGGAAGGGTCGGGATCGGGAGGGCACGGATTCGTTGAGGTTGTGGTCCCGATTGCCGGGTTGCAGTTCCTTGTCGGCGCGGTTTACCGCAAGGGCCTCATCGATATGGACGCCGTGGAACTGCCCCCGACAACCCAGATGAGTCTGTACCCGCGCCACTACGAGGAAGATGTGAACACGGTCCACTTGTACGGAGGGATCACCTTCAATATTTTCTAGCCCGCATTTCTCACCAGCACAATCTCGCCCTTGGTGGACCTCTCGAGTTCCCGCATGATGCGTTTCAGAATCCGGTACTCCTCAGGATCCAGAATGCGGTCGTCCACCAGAAGGCGGCGCTTGTACGTAATGGACTTGACGGTCCCCTCGTCGCTCATCTCGGGCGTGTACTGAGCGAACATCCGGAAGGGTCCCTCGGTGAGGGCCACCTTGTCCGGAAGAGACCGGACCGTATATCCGGGCGGGAGAACAAGGGTTTCTGTTTCCTCGAAACCCATGGGCGCGCCCAGCTGCATGGGATAGATTCGTTCGGGCAACTCCGATAGGTTCTTGAACATGAGGTTCAGGATCTGGAGATTGGTCCTGGCCAGAAGGTTGGGCATGAGGAGGTACTTCTCCGCATCCAGAACGTGGTCTTCGACCTGCACGCTGAAATCGTAGCGCATGGCAGTGTCGAGTTCCGAAGGATCCGTCGTCTCGAAGGCCACCAATTCCGCACCGGGCAGGGACCCGCTCAGGAATTCCTGCCAGAAGAGCTTCATTTCCCCCGCGTTGGCGCTGCTCGCAATCAGGCGAAGAATCAGATCGTAGAACCCGATTCCAAGGATGGAGACTTCGCTGCGGAGAGTGCCGTCCGCGTCGAGCACGGAGCGAGCCACGGTTTGTCCCAGACTCTTCTCCGGTGAACTGTGGGGGACCTTCCGGAGATCTGCGCCTCCCTCAACCACGTGGAGGACATTCATGTCGCTGATGTAGTGGGCGTCGTCCACCATGGCCGTGTTCTGTATAAGGGTGGGATCGATGTAGCGGTACGCCGAGCCCTCCGGGATCGCGACCACCGCGTGCATGAAGCTGAGGGTGGGGATTTCGGGCTCCGTGTGCTTCTGGGGATTGACAAAGACAACTTCCGCGGGGATCCCGGCTTCCTGCAGCATCGCCACCGTCAGGACGGAAACGTCCCGGCAGACGCCGTAGTTCTTCTCGAAGGTGTAGGATGCCTTGTGCGGCTCGATGAATGCCCCACGATCCATGGCCACCCCCAGGTAGCGGACCGTGCCGGAGACATAGTGCTGGATCGCGCGGATTCTCTGCCCCCGGGTCTCGATACCGTCCACCAGTTCCTTCACCTTGGCCTTGATCCTCCGGTTGGCCTTGATCTTGGGGCCATATCTCTTCCAGGTATAGTTGGAGAGGCTGGCCCAGGAGGTGTCGGTGCTCACGGCCAGCTTGAGCGCCACGTCACTCCTGGAGACCATGCCTGTTTCCGGAAGGATCTGTTCGACATCCCTTGCCACCCAGCGGTGGTGGTTCTTCCTGCCCTCCGCGCGGAAGCTGTAGTCGATGTCACCGTTGTAGATCTTGTAATGAAGCGGCATCTTCTTCGGGCCCGTGATCCGAACCTCGACATACTCGACGGGGTCGCCCCCCTGAAGCCGCATCTCCTGGCTGAAGTGGTGTTTGATGAGAGGAGTGAACCGCAGGATCATCTCGTACTCGATGGCGTCTCCCGGTTCGAGGTTCGGAAACGTGACCACCCTCTCCCTCAAATCGGTTTCGAAGATGTTCATCCGGGCGACCATGGCCATGGTGCCGTCCGTGATGTCGTCCTCGTCGACCCGGACGATGGTGCCGTCGGACTTGATGACCCGGGCCATGGGAATCTCCACGCTTCCATAGCGGCGGTGGTAAGGGAACTTCGCCTCCCGGGAGTCCTTGCATCCCTTGATCGTGAGGAGTTTCACCAACTCGTGGGTGCGGAGCTCGAATGCGCCGGAGCTCTCGTACTCGATGTCTACGATGTTCCTGACCGTGATGGTGTTGGCGTCGGGATATTCATCCGTTCCGCCCGCCTCGGCCAGAAGAACGAGAATATCCTGAGGCGCCTGTTGAGCGGCGCCGGGGCAGGCCAGCAGAAGAACGGCGACCATTCCCGGAATGAGTGACTTGCGCATAGGAGTTCCTCCCGTGAAGTCACATTGTACTACGCCTGAGTTGGGGGTCAATTCGATAAAGGGCAGTGCGACGTGCGAGGGAAAGGGCAACGCACGCGTCGCCCCTACTTCAGCATCACCATCTTGCGGACCGCCGTAAACTCTCCGGCGCTCATCCGGCAAAAGTACATTCCCGTCGCCACGGGTTGGCCGTGATCGTTGGCGCCGTCCCAGTGGACCTGATGCGGTCCGGGTTGCATCGCCTCGTCGACGAGGGTCCTCACGACGCGGCCGGTGACGTCATAGATCTTGATGCTCACATGGCTGCGATCCCGAACCGAGAAACGGATCTGCGTTTCAGGGTTAAAGGGATTCGGCAGATTCTGATCAAGGGAGTACGCGTGGCGCGTGTCCAGTTCCGCTTCCTCGTCGGGAACTGCTGTGCTGTATCCCAGAAAGAGCCTTAGCAGGATGTCCCGCATGATGTTCGCGCGGCCCCGGTAGGTTCCATCCGGGCAGTCTACGGTGCTGGAGTCTACGATCGCGGAGAGATCGAGGCACATGTACACAACCTTCCCGCCATCGACGAACTCGTTGTAGATGGCAACCACTGTGTCGCCGGCGTCATATCCGGCCTCGGATTCGTAAACCAGGTAGGGCCGGGGATTCGGCGCCCAGCATGGCGGGTTCTCGGTGATCGTGATACGATCATGCCTCGCGTTGACCGGACAGCCGAGATGGAACTCGAGCCTGTCGTCCGGGTCGAATGCGGAACCGGCGATGAGCCCGCTTCCCTTGGCGTAGAGGTACGGATTCCGGATTCCCGGCGCGGAGTAGCCCGGGGGGGCCATCTCGGCGCCAAGCAACCCGCTGTAGAAATCGCACGTTTCCGCGGCCGCATCCCCGTAGTACCCGTAGTCCGTCATCTCCACGCCGATGCCATTGCCGCAAATGAACAGGTTGCCGCCCTTCCGTACGAAGTCCACCAGCCGGCACTGCATCGTGTCGAGCACGGTGTAGTGGTCGAAACGGGAGGTGAACCAGACGATGCTGTCGTACTGTCTCACCAGCGAGTCCGGGTTCTGAGGGTCCGGACACACAACAATGTCCCACGGTTCATTGCTGAGGCCGGTGGATGCACCGTTGATATCGTACTTGTCATGACTACACCAGAAAGGCGGATCACAGAACCCGACTAGCGGCTCGTAGAAATCCTCGGTTTCCCGCAGAGTGGTTTCGGCCATGCATGGATGGAAATCGTAGTCCGTTCGCCCGTAGTCGTCGACCAGAAGGAAGCGCCAAGGCTCACCGCCAAGCCCTGGAGTGCCCGGCAGGATGCTGAACTCGAAGCAATTGTCGAAGTAGGGTCTGGAGGGCGGAGGTGTGCCGGGCGCTGCAGTGCGCGGCCAGTAGGCCAGCTGACCCGTGTCGTCTTTGACTTCAATGTAGTACCAGATTTCAGTGCCCGAGATCCAGGTTGCGTTGGGATAGGGGGCAATGTCTATCTCGCTCGGGTGGATGGAGCCGACATACGTTCCGCCCATGCCGGGATCACCCCACGCGGGGTCCTTCAGGATCAGATCGTTGAAATCCCACGCACTGCCTCTGTTGGTCGAGAAGTACAACCGTACCCAGGAGATTGGCCCCGCCAAGCCATTGAGATCGTAGATGTCAACGTGCAGGGACTCCTGTGGAGCTAGGATCTTCGGCATGTCGGCATTGGCACAGAGCGCGTTATGGGCAGCCGTCTCGAGATCGAAGGTGTCCTGGAACATGTCGATCTCGCGGGCATAGAATCGCGTGGCGCTCCGGTCGTAGAGGCCGAAGCTCACGTTGTCGACCATGAGGCGCGTCTTCTTGTGCGGCGGAGGAACCTGGGTCGTCCAGCACCAATCACCCGTGTTCCCGTTGTCCCAGACATCCCAGGCAAACTGTATGGAGTCGACACTGGAATTGATCATGTCGTACGCGCGCATGTTGTAATCGAACATCCAGTAGTCCGGTGGATACCACCACCACCCGGTCCACAGCCTCTCCCATTCACACCAGGCATCCTTGTCGTTCCGGTACACGCGAACGGCCCCATCCATCTCGTCGCATGTGGCGGATGCCCATGACACGTAGAGATCGTGCTGGCAAACCACGTCGGCGAACTCCTGCGGCACATCCGGCTCGCCCCAGTCCAGGGAAATCCTGGGGGTCGTGAGCCGATAGAAGAAGCCGTTTGATTCGGGAGGAATTCGCCAGCGGTTGTTGATGAAGGGCGTGGCGCACCACATCCATGACGCGTTGGATTCGCATACGGTCGGCCCACCCGGATCGCTGGGCTCATCAGGTGGGTCGGGGTCGTACGGCATCCACCAATGGTTGGCAATGTGGGGAGGTCGCAGAAGATCCCACTTGTCGGGTTCGAAGTCGGAGTCCATGTCTTCGAACTCAAGAGTATCTGCGTTCAGCTTCGTCACAAGGACATGGTCGATGAACAGGGCCCCGTCCGTATTGCCCCGGCCATCTTCGTCGCTCCATGCACCATCCGAGTCGAACCGGAAACCAATGAGGAACCCCGCAGGGTCATCGACCGTGATGTAGCCGTCTTCAGGGCTGAGAGCTGACGGAAACGCCATCCACGAGACATTCCCACCGGGAGGATTCCCCTGGCCGGAGTTGCTGCTGCCGTAGTAGTCGTCTCCGCAGGGCGAGCCGATTAGATTCCCGCTGCTTCCGTTGAACATGGCTAGTGTCGTCCACGAGACGGCCGCATCGTTGGAATACTGGATATACGCGTAGTCGTAGTCGCACTCGAGGTCATAGCGAACCCAGCAGTTCAGCTGGACAGTGTCGCCTGGGGCGACACCGTCAAGATCAGGATCGAGCGTGAGCATCTGGTTCCACAAGTCTCCATATCCCGGCGCATTGCCCCATTCCGTGCAGATGGTTCCCGTCGACGTTCCGCACCACCAGGATTGGCCGCTATACGCCTGGTATGTGTCCGGATGCCAGTAGAAGCGATCGTCGGGCGCGGGGTAGGTCCTCAGATCCGCCGTGCTGAACCCATTGCCCATGGACGGTGCAAAGAATGGCGTCCCCGGACTGCCGTAGTACTTGTAAAGGCTGTCGGCGTCGTTGGGGTTGTAATTCTCGAAGCAGAAGGTCTCGGTTTCGTCCGGTCCGCCGGAGCATTCACCGCCCTTTTGAGGGTGGCACTCGCAGGCGTCCCCGGTTGTATAGACCTGCAGCCAAACCGTGTCGCCGCCCTGCTTGAAGGTCAAGGGTTGCGAGAGATCGTGAGGTAATTTCAGGGCCGGCGGCGGCATCGGCGGTGGAGGCGGCGGCTTCTCGGCGGCTGTCGTGGAGCAGAAGAGGAGAATGGAAATGGCGCACAAGACCACGATGCGCATGGCAATCCCTCCCGAGACAGGAGCAGGCGAACCTCCGGAGATGCCCGGCGACAATTGCGCGGAAGATCCTTTGTTCTGGATAAACTATACCGCGATCTGAGACGCGAGTCAAGGTCCGCACGGCTCACAGGGCAAATGCGCACGCAGTGAGACGATCGCACCACGAAGCCACGGAGAGCACGAAGGGGAGAAGAGGCTAGGACAGCAGGTAGTCGCGCCCGGGGTACGACGTCGTCAGCCGGGCCTCGCCGTCCAGATACCGGGT
Organism: Candidatus Eiseniibacteriota bacterium; assembly: GCA_023132135.1. Lineage (GTDB taxonomy): Bacteria > Arandabacterota > Arandabacteria > JAGLYR01 > JAGLYR01 > JAGLYR01. The sequence continues at coordinate 10,355 of JAGLYR010000141.1, forward strand.
CGCCATCTGCCCGCAATTGGTCCCGATGGCGTTTTCTTCCTGCTCGCCGATACTCACGATGACCTCGAATCCTTTTTCCTCCATGGAGCGTACAAGGTCATCGGCCGCGGGATTGGTTCTATGGGCGTCGATCAGCGAGACGACCCGGGATCCGACGGCCCGGTCGGTCGGATTGATCGGGGTCAGCTTGATCACGAACAGCTTGGGGTCGAACGTATCTGCGAGGACCTGGGGGTCGATTGTCGTGTCCCGAAAAGGCGCGAAATTCAGACAGATTTTCGCATCTCCCTGCCACACGAACCGACTGGCGTACTCCGCGATGTCTTCCAGATTCCACGTTCGGCAACCAATCAGCGCCGACCGTTCCCTGGAGTCGGTGGAGTGAACGGAGAACTGGAGGCGGAAGTGCCCGGGACGAAAGAACCGGGTTTTGATCCGGATCAACTCCTCCAGGAACTCCTCGCGTCCAGCGGGTGCAACTGTCGATATGACCGGTGTCACTCCCGGAGCGCGATACCTCTTGGGCAACTGCATCAGTGCGTCCAGCACAGCGGGGTTCATGGCGGGTTCGCCCATTCGGGCGAACTGGATCTTGAACTTGCGGACAGGAACTTCCCGATTCTGGAAGCGCTGGTCCACCAGGTAGTCGATCTGCGACAGAATCTCCTCGGCGGTCAGCCACCCGTGGAAGTGGTGACCCGCGTCACAGATTGCGCACTTGACCGGACAACCGAACCCGCACGAGATCATCAACACCCATTTCTC
>JAGLYR010000142.1 GCA_023132135.1 Candidatus Eiseniibacteriota bacterium
ATGCATAATTGATTGATCCATTCTTCCCCGCGCGCTATAAAGGATGCAAGAGATCACCGACACTTGTTGGAAGGAGACTCGTAATGACGTGGAGACTGGCAGTGTCGCTCGCAGCGATCCTCGGGTGTGCCCTTCCCGGCTGCGGGAAGAAACAGGAGGGCGCCGGCGATGGGGTGGTCCTCACGGTGTGGGAAACCTACAACGTGGAGGAGCGCGCCGTATTCCGGGAACTGGTAACGGAGTTCGAAGCCGCGCACCCGGGGATCGCGATCCGATCCACCAACCTGCCCTTCATGGGAGCCGAGCCGAAGATCCTGACTGCTCTGGCCACGCGGACCACGCCGGACATCGCCCGGGTGGACGGATCCTTCCTCCCGAAGCTGGCCACGAGGGGAGCGCTTCTTCCTCTGGACGAATACGTGCCGGCGTCGTTCCGGGACGAAATCGTTTCCGCCGCTCTCCTGAGCAACCTGGTGGAGGGACGGCTGTTCGGCCTTCCCGACCAGGTGAACTGCCTGTGTCTGTTCAGAAACCGGCAACTCCTCCGGGACGCGGGACTGGATCCGGATGAGACCCCGGCCACGTGGGACGATCTCATTCGCATGGGCAAGAAGCTGACAAGCAAGGACAAGGGCGTCTTCGGATTCGGAATGAGAAACTCGCTGTGGTGGTCGCTGCCTTTCTACAACACCTACGGGGCGCCGCTCCTGAACGAAGAGGGGACCCGCTGTCTCCTGAATGAGAAAAGGGCGGTGCAGGCCTTCCAGCTAAAGGTGGACCTCTACCAGAAACACGGGATCGAGGGTGGGGGGTGGATGGCCGGTGGAATTCGTGATGATCTCGGCTTCCAGACCCACAAGTATGCCATGGTGTTCAACGGTCCCTGGGCGGTCGGAACCCTCAGCAAGGGTAACATCGATTTCGGAGTCGGGCTGATTCCCGCGGGTCCCGAAGGTACGTCCACCACAGTGGGCGGGAATGATCTCGTGGTCTTTCGATCCTGCAAGCATCCAGCGGAGGCAGCCCGGTTCCTCATGTTTATCGCGTCGAAGAAGAGCCAGATCCTGTGGTGCAATGCCCTCGGCCAGGTTCCCGTCAATCGCCTCGCCAACGAGGAACTCGATTTTGAGAGGCATCCGTACCTTGAGGTGTTCATTGAACAGATGAAGACGGCCGTTCCGCGGCCACAGGTTGCTATCTATCCGGAAATTGAGAATGCCGTGAACCCCGAAATGCAGGCAGCGCTCGATGGGAGCAAGAGCGTGCAGCAGGCGATGGATGCGGCGGTGCGGGAAGTTGACGCCATCCTGGAACGCGAGAAAGAAGCGATGTAGCCGATATCACGAGGTGACCCATGAAACGCATGATCCAACTCACAATCGTTCTGGCACTGATCCTCCTCCCGACCTTGGGCCTTGCAGAAACCGGCCCGCCTGTCGAGGTTGAGGGCGGCGTCCTGTTCACCTTCGAGGCGCCGGAAGCCGGTGAGGTTTACGTCGCCGGGGAGTTCAACGGCTGGTCGCCCACGGCGGGTCTCATGACCAAAGGGGACGGCGGGATCTGGCGGATTGTTCTTCCCGTGGGTCCGGGCCGTTACGAGTACAAGTTCGTGATAGACGGTGTCTGGCAGGAGGATCCCGGTAATCCGGATACAGTCCCCGATCCATACGGCGGGAGCAACTCCGTGCTCAGCGTTGGCGAGGGAGACGCCCCTCCCGAGCCCGCAACTCGGGCGGTGGAGCCTGCCGCCCCTCTGCTGGAAGGCGCGCTTGGTTCGCCGGTCCCCGTCGATGGGGGCATCCTGTTCACCTTCGAGGCGCCGGAAGCCAGTGAGGCTTACGTCGCCGGGGAGTTCAACGGCTGGTCGCCCACGGCGGATCTCATGACCAAAGGGGACGACGGGATCTGGCGGGCTGTGCTTCCCGTGGGTCCGGGCCGTTACGAGTACAAGTTCGTGATAGACGATGTCTGGCAGGAGGATCCCGGCAATCCGGATACAGTCTCCGATCCATACGGCGGCAGCAACTCGGTCCTGAACATCGGTGAAGACGGCAAGGTCCATACCGGGACTGCTCCGGCACCAGCACCCGCCTCCGGGACCCCCATCGTCGACAGTCTGAAGGCGAAGGGCAAACCTCTCTATGTCGCACTCCTCTGGCACCAGCACCAGCCCAAGTACGAGAAGAACCCGGAGACGGGGGAATACGAGGAGCCCTGGGTCCGGATTCACGCCATCAAGGACTATTACGACATGGTGGCGATCCTGGGGAACTATCCCGGGATGAAGTTCACGGTGAACCTGACTCCGGTGCTTCTGATGCAGCTCCGGGAGATCATCGAGGGTTACGACCGCTGGCGAGAGAGAGGTGGCAAGTACATGCCGGGCGCAGACAAATGGATCCGGCTCACGCTGACGCCTCCGGCCCGGTTGACGGACGACGAGAAGGCCTACATTCTCCGCAATTTCTTCCGGATGCCGCGGGAAACCATGCTCAACACCTATCCGCGGTTCAAAGAACTGGCCTCCATGAAGCTGGGGGATTCCGACGAACAGATTGCCGCGACCCTCGAACGGTACACCGACCAGGACTTCCGGGATCTGCAGGCGTGGTTCAACCTGGCGGAGTTCGATCCGGATTTCAGAGAGGGCGAAGTCAAGCTTCCCAACGGGGTCAGAGTCGGCGTGGGGCATCTGATCAAGAAGGAACGCGGATTCACAGAGGTGGACAAGCGGGAGATCATCGATACCCAGTTCGAGATCATGAAGGCTGTGATCCAGGTCCACAGGAAGTTCCAGGAGAAGGGGCAGATCGAAGTCATCACCACCCCCTTCTACCATCCGATCCTTCCGTTGATCTACGACTCGCAACTGGCCCGAGTCGCCATGCCGGGAGTTCCACTCCCGGAGCCGGGCTACCGGTGGCCGGAGGATGCGGCCCGGCATCTGGAGCTCGCTCAGGACAGCTACCGGAAGCACTTCGGACGAACGGCCACCGGGTTGTGGCCCTCCGAGGGATCGGTTGCCGAGGACATAGTTCCGCTGGTGGTCGACGCGGGCTTCCAGTGGATGGCCTCCGATGAGGAAGTTCTGGAGGCGTCCTTGAAGGGCCGCTCCTTCACCGATCGGGACAAGTACAGCGCCTGGTGGGCGGAGAAGGACGGGAAGAGGGTGGCCGTTCTTTTCCGTGACAGGGCGATTTCCGATGCCATCGGGTTCAACTACAGCCGGATGGACGGGGTCGACGCCGCCAACGATCTTGTTCGGCGGCTCCATGATATCCACAAGTCTTTTGCGACGAAGCCGGGGACGTACGTCGTTCCCATCTTCCTGGATGGGGAGAACGCCTGGGAGCACTACCCGCGGGACGGGAAGGATTTCTTCCACTCGATGTACGACCAGTTGAGCCGGGCCTCATGGATTGTCCCGGTGACCGTTGCCGACTTCCTGAAGAACCATCCGCCGGAGGAGACGATCGATGTTCTCTGGCCGGGATCCTGGATCGCCCATAACTTCGCGACCTGGATCGGGGAACCCGAGGAGAACGAAGGCTGGAGTCTCCTGGCCCAAACCCGGTCCGCGCTGGAAGACTATCGCTCCGGTCCAGACGCCGATCCCAAGGCGGTGGAGAAGGCTTTTTCCGAGATGTACGCGGCCGAGGGCAGCGACTGGTTCTGGTGGTATGGGAAGGACCAGTCTTCCGGGAATGATGAGTCCTTCGATGGTGCCTTCCGCTCACTCCTGAGGAATGTGTATGCAGCCATCGGGCGCGCAGCCCCCGACAAGCTATGGACGCCCATTGTCATGCCTGCGGCAGCGACTCCCGAGCGGAGGGTGCGAGGGTTATTTACCCCGGACATCGACGGAGATGCCTCTCCAGGCGAGTGGGCGAAGGCCGGACTCCTGAAAGATGAAGAAGGTGGGGCCATGCAGCGGGGAGCGGGAGACGCGATCCGCGAGTTTTCCTACGGCTTTGACAAGGAGAACCTGTACCTCAAGATCGATCTGGGAGTGGTTCCGGAACCGGACAGCCATCTGAGGATCTACTTCTCACTGCCCGGGAAGGCGGAAGCAAATGTGTTCGCGAGACCCGGGTCCGCCACCGGGGAGAAGCTTTCCTTTGGCTTTGGCGCGGGCAGCGAAGCGGCGTTTCCTGTTGTGGGACCCCCTTCCGGAACCGTCGGCTTCTCGAAGGCGCTGGGAGGCAATCGGTGGGATCGGGCGCAGGATGTCGGGCGGTTTGGCGTGGGCGATGTGCTGGAGGTTGCAATCCCCTTCTCCGCCTTCGAAGCTTCTTCTCTGGAGGCGGTCCGTTTCATCCTCGTCTACGAGCAGGACGGGCGGGGAATCGACGTGGCGCCCAACCGCGGTGGGGTGGAGATCGTGGTTCCCGAGCAAGGTGATGTGCGGACGCTGATCTGTATTGAAGATCCCAAGGGAGATGACTACGGCCCCGGATCGTACACGTATCCAACGAATCCCGTTTTTGCTCCGGGCGTGCTTGACATTGAGAAGCTCACGGTGATGGAAGATCCCGGAGGCTGGATCATCTTCAAGGTGAGTTTCTACGGACCTGTAGAGAATCCTTGGGGCGGACGAGATGGATTCTCCGTGCAGGGCATCGACATCTATCTGGATACCGACGGGAAGACGGGCTCGGGAAGCCGGGACCTTTTCGAAAACCGGCTGGCCCGAACCACCGCCGGGAGCGCATGGGAGTACTTCATCCGGGTCTGCATGGATGAGGTCGCGGTCTACAGCGATCCTGCAACGCTGCTCACGGATTCGCAGGTCATGGTGAGAGCGGATCCGGCTACGTCGACCATCACGGCCCGGGTTCCGGTGTCCGTTGTCGGGAAACCGAACAAGAACTGGAGAGCCGTCGTCGCTGTTGTCAGTCACGAAGGGCTCTTCTCGCCCGGGAAAGTCCGGGCAGTTCTGCCGGCGGCTACGGAATGGGAATTCGGCGGCGGCGATGGGCAGGGGCCGAACCTGATCGATCTGGTGGTTGCGGGGGACGAGTCGCAGGAAGAGATCCTGTCCAGCTACAAGAAGACGGGGTCGGTCGCGGAGATCCCGGGTATCGCGTTGACACGCTAGGCTAGCCTATGCAGTTCGACTCGCAGCAAATGGAACTGGTTTTCTCTCCTGGCGATGGCGACGTGGAGAGCCCGGGGGCTGCGGAAGCTCCGGAAAAAATCCTCCTGCGTATGGGTGTGGAACTCGGGCCGGACGAGGGGCGGGAGTTCATCTACACCGACAAGGGACGGGCGCGCTGGCTGGGAGAGACGCACTCCCACAACTCCAGCATCTACCACGGGTTCTCAGCGGGGATGTACAAGTATGTGGAGGACTGGATACTGGTCCTGGGCGAGACCCGTCTTGCACCGGCTGACGCCGGGAAGGTTGTTGTCTACCCTCACAAGCTGGTCCGCTACTATCCCTTCGAGGACACGAGGGAAGAGGTGTTTCTCTGCGACGGGATCGGGACCTTGGTGGTGGTGTACACCACAGGATTTCGCGGGCAGTTCCGTTTTGCTCCCCGCTTCGATATACGGCATATCTGGAAGCCCGGTCGATACCCTTACCGCTCAACCTGGCGCCGGGAGAGCAATCTCCTTCTGGTGACAACCCCCAGCGTTCTCAAGGAAACCGGCGACGCACCCCGGTGGGTCGGCGTCTCGGCATCCGAATTGCTGACCTTCTCCGAGAGAACAGCCTACTACCCCACGAGCTATCCCCAGGACGAACGCCGCGGGGTCATGAAAAATGCAACGCCGTACCAGGCGGGAATTCTCAGGGGTCGGCTGAAGAGCGGGCGGATTGTCTTCGTTCTCGCTCTGGGCGAGAACGAAGACAAGGTCGGAGAGTCGGTCCGGCAGGCGCTGTTCCGCCGTCAGGAGTGCCAATTGGAGCGGGCGGCCCGCATCAGCCGCCTGGTCGGGCCCGCGGTGACCGGAACAGGAGACGCTCGCCTGGAGCGGGCCCTGTCCTGGGCAGCGGTTTCCCTCGATGCTCTTGTGACGAACCAGGAGGGACGGGGGATCTGGGCGGGGCTTCCATGGTTTCCAAACTACTGGAGCAGGGATACTTTCATCTCTCTCCCGGCGCTGCTCTGTCTGGGCCAGTTCGAAATGTGCCGCGAGATCCTGTTGGCCGCCGCCGAACACCAGTGCCAGGATTTCCGGTCCCCCTGCTACGGGCGCCTGGCCAATCTCGTCAGCCCGGGCGAGGAGGTGCTCTACAACACGGCAGACGGCACCTGGTGGTTCGTTCTGGCTGCTCATGCGTACGTTAGGTACACGGGCGATACGCGTTTTGCCCACGAGATCCTGTCCTACGTGATCCGCGCTGTTGACGGAGAGATCAAGAAACGGACGGACGGGGCGGGGCTCTCTGTCCATGGAGATGCCGAAACATGGATGGACGCTGCTCTGGAGGAAAAAGCGTGGTCCCCGCGCGGGAACCGGGCGGTCGAAATCCAGGCTCTCTGGTACGCAGCGCTGATCTCGGCAGCGGAGCTGGCGGAGTGGGTGGGGGAGAAGGGACTGGCGGGAGAATGGCGAGGGATGGCCGCGGGGACAAGAGAGGTTTTTCTCCGGGAGTTCTGGGATCCGGAGTCCGGGTGTCTGTACGATCACCTGGACGAGAACGGTGAAGGAGATCGCAGTGCCCGGCCCAACCAGATTTTCGCCCTGACGGCGCCGCCGGAGCCTCTCCTGTCGCCGGAGAAGGAGAGGGCCGTGCTGGATTCCGTTGTGGATCGTCTGGTCTATCCCCATGGGGTGGGCAGCCTGGCTCCGGAGGATCCCGGGTTCCGCCCCAGGCACATTGATCCGGAGCGCTATCCCTTCGACCAGGCTTACCATAACGGGGATGTGTGGGTCTGGTTGTCGGGCCCGGTGATCTCGGCGCTCACCCGGCAGGGGCGAGCGGAGACGGCCTGGAAGCTGGTCGGCTCGCTGGTGGATCTCGTGCTCGGTGAAGGCGCGGTGGGGACCCTGCCGGAGCTGCGTAGTGCAGTCCCGCCGCCGCAGGAGCAGCCCAACATCGAGGGCACGGCTACCCAGGCCTGGAGCCTGGCGGAGCTTATCCGTCCCTTCTACCAGGATGTCCTGGGGATCAAACCGCGGATGGTCGACCGTCGTATCGAAATCGAACCGGCGATCCCCGAGGCCCTCCCGTCAGTTCGATTCACTGAGAAGGTAGGGGATATTGTCCTTCGCGGGGAGTATTCGTCTAAAGAATCGAAGAAGCGATTCCGTTTTGAGCTTGGAGGGCCCGGCGAGGCGGTGACGTTGTGCTTACGGATCAGGGTTCCCGGGGCCAGGGTTCTCGTTGCCGAGGCAGGGATTGGGCCGTCGAAGACGGCGGACTTCGTCGTGTCGAAGGCAAGACGCGGCCGGTGGCGAGTCACTCTCAACGGAGATGCCGTTTCCTGCCGGACGGAGGACACGCCCTTCGATATTGCCGGGGAGCAGGTTCCCGAGTTCCGTACACCTGCTAGCCTGGATTATTCATGAATCCCTGCTGCGAGGAGCGCAGGATGTGTCTGGACTGCGTTGCGGTGCCGATTTCGATCCTCAGCGGGGCCAGAGGCCCCGCCTCCGGTCGAAATCGACCCCGCGCCTTGGACTAGGGACTACGCACTCAGGAGGGAACCATGCGACTTGAGGTGGTCGACGCGGAACGGTGCGTGGGCTGTCAGTGCTGTATGTTCGCCTGCACCCGGCGCGTGGGGGCGGGGGGGCTGGCAGGGGCCTGCATCGGAGTCAGGTCCGCGGGTGGGATGAGCCGCGGGTTCAAGGTGGTGGTCTGCCGGGCCTGCGACGACCCTCCCTGTGCGCGGGCCTGTCCGACCGGCGCGCTGCAGCCCCGCAAGGGTGGCGGGGTCCGCCTGGATGCCGCCAGGTGCATTGGGTGCGAAGCATGCCGGGACGCCTGCATCATGGGGGCTGTGTACTGGAATGACGAGACGGGGAAACCCGCCATCTGCACACATTGCGGGTTCTGCGTTTCCTACTGCCCCTACGGGGTTCTTGGTGTTGAGAAGGAGGTGACGGCCGGTGCTCAAGGATGATCTGCTGAGACGGATTCTCTACATAGATCTCACACGCAAGGAATCGTGGGTGAAAGACCGGTCGGACCTTTTCGAGAAGTATATCGGGGGCGCGGGTGTGGCCATCCAGCTGCTTCACGAAGAGTGCCCGGAAGGATGTGATGCTCTCGGCCCGGAGAGCCCCATCATCCTGGCTGTTGGTCCTTCCACGAGTCTCTTCCCCCTGGCGTCCAAGACGGTGGCCATGTTCAAGTCGCCCCACACAGGGAACCTGGGCGAAAGCCACTGCGGCGGGCGAAGTGCTGTGGCAATCCGAATGGCCGGCTACGGGGCGATAGTGGTCAAGGGCCAGAGTGAAACGCCGCTGTATCTGGCGATTCACGGGGACGAAGTTCGTTTCCGGGATGCCTCCTCCCTGTGGGGGATGGAAAGCGCTTTTACCGTGGCGAGGGTTATCAGGGAAAGGGAACCGGGTTCAGGGCTCCGGACTATCCTCAGGATCGGGAAGGGTGGCGAAAACCTGGTGTCCTATGCCTGTGTAACCACAGAGACCTACCGGCACTTCGGTCGGCTTGGGCTTGGTGCGGTCTTCGGGAGCAAGAAACTCAAGGCCATCACCGTGTCGGGTCGCCGTTCCATACCGGTTAATGACAAGAAGCACTACCGGGAAGTGTACGACGGGATCTTTCACACAGCAGTCGAGTCCGAGGCCATGAAAAAATATCATGAGCTGGGGACTCCCCAGAATATTCTCCCGCTGAATCGCCTGGGAGGGCTCCCGACTCGGAACCTCCAGAATGCGACCTTCGAGGGCGCGGAAGAGATCTCCGGGGAGGCGATGGCGGAGAAGTATCTCGGCCGGCGGATTGCCTGCGCTCACTGCCCCGTGGCCTGTATTCATATCGCCGCCCTGAAGGAGCCCTACGAGGACGATCCGTACTTCCACAAGACGACGCTGGTCTCCTATGACTTTGAGCTGCTCTATGCCCTGGGTTCCATGCTGGGAGCGTCCGATGCCAGCGCGGTTCTGAAGCTCCTGGACGCTGTGGAGAAGGTGGCACTGGATGCTATGAGCACAGGTGTGGTCCTGGCCTGGGCCACGGAAGCACTGGAGCGGGGGCTCATCTCTGAGAAAGAGACCCTTGCTTCCCTCCGCTGGGGAGATTGCGATGCCTACAGGACGGCGGTCGCCCACATCGCGGAGCAGCCAAACGATTTCTACAAGGCACTGGCCCGCGGTGTTGACCATGCGGCATCCGTCTATGGCGGAGAGGAATTCGCTCTGGCCTTCGGGGGGAACGAGATGCCGGGTTATCATACGGGACCGGCAGCCCACACGGGGTTCCTGGTTGGCGCGCGCCACAGTCATCTGGACAATGCGGGCTACAGCGTGGACCAGAAGACAATCGGGGGCGACCCGGTTGCTCCCGAGCAACTGGCCGAGAGCCTGGTAACAGAAGAAACCTGGCGCCAGGTTCTCTCCAGCCTTGCAGTCTGCTTCTTCGCACGGGGGGTCTACACGCCGGAGATCGTGTCCGAAGTCCTCAGCGTATCGGGGATGAACTTCACGCATGAGGAAATGGTGCGGGTTGGTGAGGAGATTCTCGCGGAGAAGTACAGATTCAAACTGCGTGAGGGTTTCTCGTTCCCGGGTCTGCGAATCCCGCAGCGAATTCTCGAAACCCCTTCACCGATGGGTCAGCTGGATGAGTCATACATCCGCAAGGCCGTGGCCTGCGTTCAGGAGAGAATCACGAGGAGATTGGAGAAAGTCGACACGAGGATCGGAAGCAGTCCCTAGTACGTAGTCCCTAGCCTGGACTATGCACG
>JAGLYR010000143.1 GCA_023132135.1 Candidatus Eiseniibacteriota bacterium
CGATGCATAGATCCAGTGACAGGTGACAGGCTAGAAAGCGAACAAGGCTTTCACCTTGCTCCACGTTTGCTCCGCGATTGCAGCAGGATTGATAGTCGGTATGCAGGACACGTCTTTTGAGGCGGGGCAGGTGCAGAGAACCTTGTTCCGCCTGAGGCCGTAGACGTCGATGTGCAGCGCAAAATCCGCGCGACCCTGCTGAATCCTGACGGGGACTTCCAGGGTATCTCCCGCTGGAATCGCGTGACGGAGGCGCATGAACAGAACGCCTTGGGCATTGGCGTAGACGCCGGCCTCGCCGTCACCGGGCCGATTGCCGCCGGCCCCGAACGGGAGGCCGTCGATGGGATAGAAGCTCTGGGGTGAAGCGGTCCAGTCTCCAACCGTCAGTGCGGAAAAGGTCCCGCCCCGGTGGGCGAGCAGGAGAAGAACATCATCCAGGGGATAGATGCCGGCATTGCGGATGGACACCGTGAAATCCCAGCGGTCGTCGATGACGTCGGATTCGGAGAGCCACTCATCCGCGTCGGCGAGATGGTAGTGAGGTCCCCCCTCAAACACGCCGTCCGTTGCCGCCCGCAGCGTCATTGCCATGGCGCCGGGCCAGGCGAGTTCCTGGACCTGTTCCGGTGTAAGGATTTCCCCCTGAGCGGTCCCGGTACACACGAGTGCAGCACCGATCACGATAGCAGTCAGCAGCTTTGTCGAAGTCAATCTCATCACCTCGCGGTTTGCCCCGCGCAGCGCGGGTGTCCATGAATCAATGTAGCTGTCCTGCGCAGCTATCCTGCGCAGCCCTCCTGCTCCTGTTAATCCTAATCGGAGCTGTGAACGGAATCCTTTAGTGTGTTCGCAACGCAATGGGGAGGAGCCCAGAGCCCCGGTTTGAGGCATCAGATGGACAACTGGGCGATTTTGGGGATACCGGTGTTTTCATGTGGCCGGAGGTTTGACACAGGCGGGAATCAGGTCTATCCTCTGGGGGAATCCGGAAAGGAGGAAGGAATGAAAGTCGCTCACAACTCGGAAATCCCCGCTGCGAAGATGGACGTCCCCGGGGCAGAGAAGGTCACGATTCGCTGGTTGGTCGGGGAAAAGGATGACCCGCCCAATTTCTACATGCGGGAGTTCGAAATCGAACAGGGAGGTTGCAGTCCTCGTCACGAGCACGACTACGAGCACGAGGTTTACGTGCTGGAGGGTGAAGGTTCTGTCTTTGGCGGCGGTGGGGAGAAACCTCTCCGGCCAGGGTCGGCCGTCCTCGTGCAACCGGGGGAGGAGCATCAATTCAGGAACACGGGTGACGGGCCGCTGCGGTTCTTGTGCCTGGTGCCGAAAGATGCGACGTAGCGCACACAAGCCCTTGGTGAGAAATGCAGGCTAGAAATACGCGCGCGCTGCCAGGAGAGCGAAGGCGCCCAACTGTACCATGACGGCCGCAGGAATAAGATAGCGGTACACGCCGGGATAGCGGGCCCCGTAGTAGCCCTTGGTCAGCAGCAGGCACAGGTGAACAGGTGACAGGAGAACTCCGACGAATCCGCTCACGTAGGCCAGCATCACGAGAGAGAAGTCCGGATTCGGCCCGCCCATCAGAGGAACGAGCATCGGGAATGAAACTCCAACGTAGGCCTGATTGACGCCGGTCAGAATACCCACGGCAAAGGGGGCCAGAACAAGAAGCAGGACAGGAGGCACTCCCAGTTCCTCGAACGCCATAGGGATGGCATCGATAGCCCCCGACCCATCCAGCACCCGCTTGAAGACCATGACAGCCACCAGAACCAGAGCCGTTCGCCACGACAGGCTCTTTCGCAAGAGAGGCCAGAGCCGGCTCCATCCCATACGAGCGACCAGAATACTGGCCACAATGGCCAGGCCAAGAGCGACTACCATCGGCAACTGAGTCGCAAGGACCAGCGCCAACACGAGGACGATAGGCCAGACGCTGGCCGCGAGGAATCGTAGTCCTGCTACAGGATTCTTCCCGCAAGGGTCGGTGGAGACCTGCCTGGGGAGCCGGAGGATTCCCAGGAGAGTGCCGGCTCCGATGGCCACCAGGGTGATGGGCCATTGCGCAGCCATCATGCGGGTGATGGGAACTTCGAGGATCGCGGCTCCAAGGATAAGCCCTGGATAGAGGGGCCAGCAGTACTCCCAGAGGTGCCGGAACCAATAGTTGATGAAGGTCTTCATCTCTGCGCTGAGGTTCATCCGCCGCCCTCCCTCCTCGACCATGGGGGCGGAGAGCATTGCTCCTCCCGGCATTGGAAGCAGCCCGATGAACGCAGCCGGCAGAACCAGAGTAACCTTCCGGTAGGGAATCAGCTGTTCCAGGGCAGCCGCGATGTTGCGGAGATTCCCGGTTTCTCCCAAAAGGTTCCCGAGCAGCAGGATGAGGAGGATGATGGCCACCAGGTTGATGGTGGGAAGCTGGATTGTCCCCAGCCAGAATGAGCGGAGGATCTCCACCGGAGGCATGCCGAAGATCAGCCCCAGGAGCAACGAGGAAGCGAGGATGGAAACACCCAGGTCCACGCGTTTCATCACCAGGCCTACGAAGATCACGACAACAATCAGCAGTTCCAACAGCACCATCATTCCCGGTGTTCCTTCTCGGTCCGGACCAGTGCTTCCAGAAGAGCATCCAGGGCACTGGCCAGCGTCTTGCGCTGATAGGGGGTGAGTTCCGCGGCCGCCCGAATGAGCGCGCCTTCCTGATCCTGCTGGATTCTCCGTGCCAGGGACCGGCCCCGATCCGTAAGCTGGATGGGGTATACCCGGCGGTCGCCCGAGTGGCGCGACCGGACAAGGAGACTCAGCTGTTCCAGGGCATCGAGGGAAGACGAAACCGTGCTCTTGGACATGCGGAGGTTGCCCGTCAGCTCCGACATGCGCGTCAGTCTCCCGGACCCGATGGCCGACAGTACCCGCGCCTGGGAGGGACTGAGCCGGGCGCGCGCCAGAGCCGCTTTCTCTTTCCTGCTCATACTGGCGAGTATTGCCTCAAGAACGTGGGCGAGTTTGACGACGGATGGTGGATGCGGCATGAGAATCCCCATGGTGGTTCATAGAGTGAACAGTTCAAGAGCGGAACCACTATGCCTGTAAGTGTCTACAGTGTCAAGCGATAGTTTTGCGCTCGCGTGTGGCGATTGCTGCTTTTCTGATTGACAGATGAGTCCCGGAGTGGCAGAATGAAAGACCTGTGTCACATTTCTGGGGAAGCCTTGTGTCGGACGCGCCCCGGGGGCGCTGGGAGGGATAGATGGGTTTTCGGCATGAAGTTCGATTGAGTGGAACGGGTGGGCAGGGTCTGCTGCTCATCGGGAAAGTCCTGGCCGAAGCTGCGGCTGTCTACGATGGGAAGAATGCGACGCAGTCACAGTCGTATGGCCCCGAAGCACGCGGCGGGGCCAGCAAGAGTGAGGTGATCATCAGTGACGAGGAGATCGACTACCCGAAAGCTACGGAAATCGATTTCCTCCTCTGCCTGACCCAGGAATCCTGTGACAAGTACGCGTCCGATGTCAAGCCCGAGGGCACTCTCCTGGTGGACAGCACCTATGTCAGCAGTGTCCCTGAAGGCAACTACAGGGTTTTCCAGTTTCCCATCACTCAGAAGGCCAAGGATGAGCTCGGGAGTGCAACGGTTGCCAACGTCGTGGCTCTCGGGATGATCTCGGCATTGACCTCGGTCGTCTCCTCGGAGTCGATAGAATCCGCGATACTCGCGAGAGTTCCGAAGGGGACCGAGGACCTGAATCTGAAGGCATATCGGCTGGGGAGAACACTCGTCGAAGAAGCGGGCTAGCCAGACCGAGGACGGAGGCTCAAGGATGAAGTTCTGGAGAACCCCTTTGGATGTAGAGCGCCTCAAGGTTCCCCGCGGCGAAGTCCACATTATCAAGGACCGCTGCAAGGGATGCGGTTTCTGTGTGGAGTATTGCCCCCGCGGCGCCCTTGAGATGTCCGACGAGTTTAACGCCAAGGGCTACCATCCCCCAAGAATCACGGACGAGACTCTCTGTGTTAGCTGCAACCTCTGCGAAATGCTCTGTCCTGAGTTCGCCATCTTCTGCGTGCTCAAGGAGGAACCGGAACCTGGGGAGGAGAAGAAGGTTGAAGGCTGATCCGAAAGGCGTTCTGACGGGCGCGCACTACATTGACGGCAACTACGCGATTGCAGAAGGAGCCCTGGCTGCCGGCTGCCGTTTCTTTGGCGGGTATCCCATCACGCCATCGACGGAAATAGCGGAGAGGTTCGTTCAGCGCGCCCCTCATGTGGGCGGCCTCTTCATCCAGATGGAAGACGAGATGGGTTCCATGAATGCGGTGCTGGGTGCTTCCTGGGGCGGCGTGAAGTCGATGACGTGTACCTCGGGTCCGGGTTTTTCCCTGATGATGGAGAACTTCGGGTTGGGCCTGATGCTGGAGACGCCCTGTGTTCTTGTGAACGTGCAGCGGGGCGGACCCTCGACGGGACTGCCGACTTTGCCCGGCCAGGGGGACATGATGCAGGCGCGGTGGGGTTCCCATGGGGATTACGAGGTCATTGCCCTGGCGCCGGACTCTCCGCAGGAAGGGTTCGATCTGACCATCCACGCCTTCAACCTCTCTGAGCGGTACCGGATGCCGGTCCTGATGATGACCGACGAGTGCGTGGGGCACATGACGGAAAAAGTGGTGATTCCTTCTGCCGAGGGGATTGAGGTCGAACCCCGGAGATTCACGAAGAAACCGCCGTCGGAGTTCCTCCCCTACGAGGTCGATGAGAGCCTCGTTCCGTATGCCCCGATTCCGGGTGAGGGTTACCGGTTCCATGTCAGCGGGCTCACCCATGATGAGCAGGGCTACCCCGTGATCAACGCAGAGGCCCAGGACAAGCTGGTGCGCCGGCTCGTGGACAAGGTCAAAAAGAACGCCGCGGACATCTGCAAGTACGAGGAGAAGGACATCGATGGCGCAGACGTTGTGGTTCTGTCCTACGGCATTACCTCCCGGGTCGTGCAGCCTGCCGTCGAGATGGCGAAGAAGAAAGGGATCAAGATCGGCCAGATCCGGCTCATTGTCGTGTGGCCTTTTCCGGAGGAGAGGATCCGGGAACTGGCCGGGAGCGTGAAGGGCATCGTTGTACCGGAGATCAACTTGGGGCAGATGGTCCTGGAGGTGGAACGCTGTGCCGCCGGCCGCTGTGCCACGATCCTCGTGGCCCACGCGGGAGGAGGCGTGCACGATCCGGAGACCATATTCCAGGCGATCAAGGAGGCTGCGAAATGAGAGCGGATGCACCGGCCAAGCCGGCGATAGAACACCCGATGGAAAGCCTTCTGAGGATGGATCGGATTCCTCACATCTGGTGTCCGACCTGCGGCATCGGAACAGCAGTGACCGCCTTCGCCAGCGCGCTGGAGGAGAACGAGATCCCTCTTGACTCGGTCTCCGTCGTGTCGGGCATCGGGTGCACCGGGCGGGTGGCAGGGTACATGAAGCTTGATTCGTATCATACCACCCACGGGCGCGCGGTGCCCTTTGCGGTGGGTCTCCATCTGGCCAAGCCCTCCCTGAAGGTTGTCGTGTTCAGCGGGGACGGGGACCTGGCGGGAATCGGCGGGAACCACTTCATCCACACGGCCCGCCGGAATGTGGACATCACGGTCATCTGTGTGAACAACTTCCTCTACGCCATGACGGGTGGGCAGGTGGCGGCCACCACGCCCGTCAGCGCCAACACCTCGACGTCACCCTACGGGAATTTCGAGCAGCCCTTCAATCTACCGCTCCTGGCCCAGTCGTGCGGGGCGGTTTACGTGGCTCGATGGACGGCCCTTCACATCCGGCGAATGACCAAGGCCTTTGGCGAAGCGCTGAACAAGAAGGGGTTCTCGTTTGTCGAAGTTATCGCCCCCTGTTCGACCCTCTACGCGCGCCGGAACCGGCTGGGCACAGGCCTCGATCTCATGAAGTTCTACCACGACAACAGTGAGATCCGTCACGGGGCTGACCCCAACGATCTGAATATCGGGTTCCAGGAGAAGATTATCTGCGGCAAGTTCGTCGATATCGAGAAACCGACCTTCCTGGATTCCATGAACGAGTGCTACGGCAAGTCACTTGGAGAGAAGTACGAAATCTACGAAGGAGCCGCCCATGCCTAGGACAACCGGGATTCGGGTCAGTGGTTTCGGCGGGCAAGGCGTTATCATGATGGGGCACATCATCGGCAAGGGGGCCGCCATCTTCGATGGCCGACATGCCACGATGACGCAGAGCTTCGGACCCGAAGCGCGGGGTTCCGCGTGCAGCTCCCAGATCATCGTCTCCGACGATCGCATTCTCTACCCCTATCTGCGGCAGGCGGACATTCTGGTTGCCATGTCGCAGGAAGCCTATGGCAAGTTCCTGCCGGGCCTGAAACCCAAGGGGATACTGCTCATCGACGAGGATCTGGTGAGAATGAAGGAAAGACCCAAAGATGGGGTCAAGGTGTTCGCTGTTCCGGCTACCCGGTTCGCGGAGGAACTGGGACGCAGGATCGTTCTGAACATCGTGATGACGGGCTTTTTCGCTGCTGTGACGGGAGCGGTGAAGCCCGACTCGATGCGGGAAGCCGTGAAGACCTCCGTCCCCAAGGGCACGGAGAATCTCAACCTCCAGGCGTTCGAGAAAGGCTTTGAGTACGGACGAGAGCAGGTAGAGGGACATGCTGCAGCGAAGCGACAATAGCGAGTCCGAGTATCCGGCAGCGGAGACGGCCGGCGAGGAACAGGTCTCCGGGGACGGAGAAACGGGGAAATCTCCGGAGGAGCCTCGCGCCGCTTTGGTGATCGGGGGCGGAATAGCGGGAATCCAGGCGGCCATCGACCTTGCGGACTCCAATATCCGGGTATGCCTCGTGGAGAAGTCGCCCAGTCTGGGCGGCCGGATGGCCCAGCTGGACAAGACGTTCCCGACGATGGACTGCTCCATCTGAATTCTGGGACCCCGGATGATGGATGCCGGTCGGCATCCCAACATCGAGGTTCTCACGTACTCGGAGGTCATCGGTCTGGAGGGCGAAGCCGGCAGCTTCGTGGCCACCGTTCGCCGCCACCCGAGGTACGTGTCGGAAGATCTCTGCACCGGTTGCGGCCAGTGTGTGGAGAACTGCCCGGTCGTGGTTCCCAACGAGTTCGACGAGGGGTTGGGAGCTCGGAAAGCCATCTACTCTCCTTTTGCACAAGCCGTTCCCAATATCTACGTGATTGATCGCGAGAACTGCCTCAACACCGACTTCCTGGTCTGCGAGAATTGCCGGAAGGCGTGCGAGAGGGAAGCCATTGACTACGACATGCGGCCCGAGGACCGGAGTTTCCGGATCGGGGCCGTGATCGTGGCAACAGGCTTCGACCTTTTCGATGCCCGGGTAATGAAGAACTACGGCTACGGGCTCTACTCCAATGTGCTGACGTCCATGGAGCTGGAGCGCATGCTGAACGCGTCCGGTCCCACGCAGGGGCACATCGTACGCCCCAGCGACCGGAAACCTCCCGGATCCATCGTGTTCGTGCAGTGCGTGGGAGCCAGGGGGGAGGCGGGGCAGCAGTACTGTTCCCAGTGGTGCTGCATGAACACGGTCAAGGATTGTCTGCTGGTCAAGCAACACGAACCGGGGATCGAACGCCTGCAGGTTCTGTACACCGATATCCGGGCCGCGGGGAAAGGACTCGAGGAATTCTACGTGCGATCCCTGTCGCAACCGGAGGTCTCGTTCCTGCGAGGTCGACCGTCCCGAATTGAGGAGGAATCCGGGACCCGGGATCTCATAATCCACGTCGAGGATA
Organism: Candidatus Eiseniibacteriota bacterium; assembly: GCA_023132135.1. Classification (GTDB taxonomy): domain Bacteria; phylum Arandabacterota; class Arandabacteria; order JAGLYR01; family JAGLYR01; genus JAGLYR01. The sequence continues at coordinate 7,824 of JAGLYR010000143.1, forward strand.
CAACGACCGGCAAGATTGAGCGGATTCAGGCGGAGATGGTTGTCCTGGCCTCGGCGGCCGTCGCCGGGGCGGACAACCGGAAGCTGGCCGGGGTGTTGGGGGTGGAACTGGACCCCCACAGGTTTTTCCAGTCCCGGGAGGCGGAAGGCGAGTTGCTGGAAACTACCCGGGAGGGTGTGTACCTCTGCGGCTGCGCGGGTGGTCCGAAGGACATCTCCGACTCGGTGGCCCAGGCTTCGGGAGCAGCGGCGCGGGCCGAGGCACACTTGGCCTCATCCCGGCGACCTGCCGAGAAGGTCAAGGTTGAGCCGCTGGACACATCCGGTCCTCCCAGGGTCGGGATTTTCCTCTGCCACTGCGGGATCAACATCGCGGGGGTGCTGGACATCGGCCGTATGGCCGAGGAGGCGCGCCGGTTGCCCCACGTGGCGTTTGTGGAGGAAAACCTGTTCCTCTGCTCCGACGCCGGGCAGAGGGTTGTTCAGGAGGCGATTCGGGAGCACCGGCTCAACAGAGTGGTGGCAGCTGCCTGCACTCCGCGGACCCACGAACCCGTCTTCCGCCAGAGTTGCCTGGAAACCGGGCTTAACCCATACCTTTTCGAGATGGTGAACGTTCGGGACCAGTGTTCCTGGGTACACAGCAATGAGCCGGCCCTGGCAACGATGAAGGCGGTGGACCAGATCCGGATGGCCGTGGCCCGGGCGTCGCGCCTGGAGGCGCTGGACTCCCGGGAGATCTCTGTGGAGCAGTCGGTCGTGGTGATCGGGGGCGGCATTGCCGGTATGCAGGCGGCGCTGGATCTCGACCGCCAGGGTATCCCTGTCACCCTCATTGAGAAGGACAAGGTCTTGGGTGGCCGGCTCCTGGGCATTCATCGCCTGTACCCCGATTTCCGGGAAGCTGCGGTTCTGCTGGAGAAGAAGCGGCGGCAGATCGAGGAGAGCCGCATTGTGGTCCAGACGAGCAGCCGTGTGGAATCCATCCGGGGCTTCGTGGGCAACTTTGACGTGACCACCGACCGGGCCGCCATCAGGACAGGGGCCCTCATTCTGGCCATTGGCGCCGATGTCTACAGACCAGAGGGAATGTATGGCTACGGCAGGTTCCCCAACGTGGTCACGGGCCTGGAGCTGGAAGATCTCTTCTTCGCGTCGGAGGGTAAACTGGAGCGGGATGGTCATGAGGTCAAGACGGCCGCCTTCATTCAGTGTGTGGGATCGAGAGATCCCGAGCACCGGGTCAGCTGTTCCCGGTACTGCTGCCCGACGACGGTGAAGCAGGCCATCGAACTCCGGGACCTGGGCGTGAACGTGGTGGTCTTCTACCGCGACATGCGGACGGTATCCCACGGAACCGAGGAGCTCTACCGCCTGGCGAGAGAAAAGGGCGTGAGGTTCATTCCGTACACGCCGGAACATCCACCCAGGATAGAGGGCAAGACAGCGGCCGAGACCGCCTCGGTCCACTTGGACATGGTGGGAGGCGAGATCGAGGTGGATATCGACCTGGTGATCCTTGCTACGGCCATGGTTCCCAGGGAAGAAGAAACGGCAGCGCTCCAGATGCTCCTGAAAGTTCCGAGGGGGACAGATGGTTTCCTGATGGAGCGACACGCCAAGTTGGGACCGGTGGAAACGGTGGTTGGAGGCGTGTTCATCTGTGGCACGGTGCAGGGACCGAAGGATATCGCCGAATCCATTGCCCAGGCATCCGCTGCGGCAGCGAAAGCCGCGGCCCTGGTGAGTCGGGAGCGCATCGAACTGGAACCCACCACAGCCGTGGTGCAGACAGACCTGTGCCGGGCGTGCGGCCGCTGCGTGGAGATCTGTGATTTCCATGCTCCGGAGATCAAGGAGATGGAGGGCGGCGGTATGGCGGCGGTCATCAACCAGGCCCTGTGCAAGGGTTGCGGTACGTGCGCCGCGCTGTGCCCGACAGGCGCCATTGTGGCCCGTCACTTCACGGATGAGCAGATCCTGTCGATGATCGATTCCCTGCTGCTGGGGGAGGTTGTCTAGATGGCTCGGAAGAAATCCCCCGCCGGCGGGAAAAAGAAGAAAGAGGAGTTTGTCCCGCGCATCGTGGTTTTCGCCTGCAACTGGTGCAGCTACGCCGGGGCGGACAGCGCCGGAGTCAACCGCATCCAGTACTCGCCCCACTTCCGGGTGATCCGGACCATGTGTTCAGGGCGTGTACACCCGGGATTCGTGCTGCGGGCCTTTGAAATGGGAGCTGACGGCGTTCTGGTTTCGGGGTGCCACATCGGAGACTGTCACTACATCTTCGGAAACGAGCGGGCCGTCGAGAACTACGAGAAGATGAAAGCCCTGGTCAGGACACTGGGGCTTGAGGAAGGCCGGATTGGTCTGGAGTGGGTGTCGGCGGCCGAGGGCCCCCGTTGGGGCCAGGTCATTGACGAGTTCGTCGAGCGGGTACGGAGGCTGGGGCCTTCGCCCGTGGGAAGGTGAATCACGGGAAATCATGGATTTCGGGCCTGTCGGCCCCGACGTCCGGGTGGAGGCAGACTGAGTACTGTGGAATCGGTGATCCAGAGCATCAGGTCCAGCAGGGCCTACTCCTGCCTTGAGTGCGGCAAGTGCACGGCGTCGTGCCCCATTGCCCGGTTCAACGGGGCGTTCTCTCCCCGGCGGGTAGTGGCGGAGGCCATTGAGCGAGGCGGGGGCGAGCATCTCCTGGCAGACGAGCTCCTGTGGGAATGCTTGACCTGTGGGATATGCGAGCTGCGGTGTCCCACGGATGTGCACTTCGGCGCCCTTGTCCGGTCGCTGCGAGCGGCAGCTGTCGAGCGGGGGTTTGCGGGCCATCCCTCCCACGGGGGTGTTCTCCAATCTCTGATGCGAATGATGACGTCCCCGACCCTCAAGCAGGACCGGATGTGGTGGGTCACCGAGGACCTGGAGGTGGAGTCCCGCGGCGAGATTCTCTACTTCGTCGGATGCCTGCCTTACTTCGATGATCTGTTTGCGCCGGACCTGAATCTGCGGTCCACGGACATTGCCCGGTCCACGGTTCAGTTGCTGAACGCTGCCGGAATCAAGCCGGTCGTCGACTCCAACGAGCGGTGTTGCGGTCACGATCTTCTCTGGACGGGAGATGTGGAGAATTTCAGACGCCTTGCTGAGCATAACGTCGCCGCCATCAGGGAAACGGGTGCGACGGTAGTGGTGACGGCATGCGCGGAGTGCGCGAAGACACTGAGGGACGTCTACCCTGAATGGGTCGGGCCGCTGGGTTTCGAAGTGAAGCATCTGTCCAGCCTGATCGTTGAACACGCGAGCAGTTTCAGATTCAAGGAGAACACGGGAAAAGTCACCTTCCAGGATCCATGCCGGCTGAGCCGGCACATGGGTGAAGTCGCCGCGCCGCGTCAGGCGATGGGTCTCGTGCCGGGACTGGAGCTGGTTGAGATGCTTCACTCGGGCGTAAACGCGGTCTGCTGCGGAACGAGCGCGTGGACGAATTGCGGCCAGACATCCAGGAGTATCCAGGCGGAACGGTTGCAGGAGGCGGGCAGTACGGGGGCCGCGACTCTGGTGACGGCGTGTCCCAAGTGTCAGATCCACTTCCGCTGCGCTCTCTCGGATGGCAGGGCGGACGCAGAGAACAACATGAATATTCAGGACCTGAGTGTTCTTCTCGCATCGTGTTTGTAAACATTGACGTAGGAGTATTCCAAGGCATCATGTCTGTGAACATTTACGCAGGAGTATTCCGAGGCATCATGCTTGTGAGTATTGACGTAGGAGTATTCCCAGGCATCGTGCCTGTGAACATTGACATAGGAGTATTCCCAGGCATTGTGCCTGTGAGTGGCCAACCAAGCAGGAGGTGAATGCGGAAATGCCCGGGGCGGCAAACAGGAATGGGGTGAGAGTCGGTGTGTTCGTCTGCGACTGCGGGTTGAATATCGCCGGGACCGTGGACTGCGGAGCGGTCGCCGAGTATGCCGGAACTCTCGATGGCGTGGTTGCAGTCATTCGCAACAAGTACACGTGCGCGGATCCAGGACAGAACGAGATCAAGAAGGCCATTGTGGAGCACAACCTGAACCGCGTGGTGGTTGCCTCCTGTACACCCAAGATCCATGAGCCGACGTTCCGGAACTGTGTGGCCGAAGCGGGGATGAATCCCTACCTGTTTGAGATGGCCAACATTCGGGAGCATGTCAGCTGGGTCCACCAGAACGAGAAGGATGCGGCCACGGACAAGGCAAAAGCCATCGTCCGTGCGGCCGTCGCCAGGGCCCGACTCCTGGAACCCCAGATCGAAGCCGAGGTGGCGGTGGAACAGGCGGCGTTGGTGATCGGCGGGGGCATAGCCGGGATCCAGGCCGCGCTGGACCTCGCCGATGCAGGCCACCAGGTCTACCTGGTAGAAAAGGAGCCATCCATTGGGGGGATCATGGCTGCCCTGGACAAGACCTATCCCACGATGGACTGCTCCATATGAATTCTCGGACCCAAGATGATGGATGCCGGTCGGCATCCCCGGATCGAACTTCTGTCCAACAGCGAAGTTACAAAGGTGAAAGGTTATGTCGGAAACTTCACCGTCACGGTCAAGCGCAAAGCGCGGTATGTGGACGAGAAGGAGTGCACCGCGTGCAACGAGTGTGTAGAGGTGTGTCCCGTGGCGGTTCCGGATGAGTACCAGCAGGGTTTCTCGTCCCGCAAGGCCATCTACATTCCCTTCCCCCAATCCGTCCCGTCGTCGTTCATCATCGACATGGAGAGCTGTCTTGGGAACAATCCCATTGCCTGCGGGAAGTGCCTCGAAGCCTGTGACAAGAACTGCATAGACTTCGACGACCAGGACAGGTTCGTTGATCTGGAGGTTGGGACCATCATATGCGCCACGGGGATGGATGTCTACGACCCCACTGAGATAGTTGAATACGGCTACCGGAGGTACGAGAACGTTATCACCAGCATGGAGTTCGAGCGGCTGATCTGTGCCAGCGGTCCCACAGAAGGGCACTTCATGCGTCCCAGCGACCAGAAGCGCCCGCTGAGAATCGGATTCATCCAGTGCGTGGGCTCTCGCTCTGAGAAGCGGGGCGTGGCCTACTGCGGAAACATCTGCTGCATGAACACGATCAAGGATACTCTCCTTCTGGCGGATCACTATCCGGATACTGAGAGCAAGGTGTTCTACATGGACATCCGGGCCTTCGGTAAGGGATTCGAAGATCTCTATCGCCGAAGCAAGGAAGCCGGGGCGCAATACATCCGCGGGCTCCCGGGAGAGATCGTCGAGGACCCCAAGAGCAAGAACCTCGTGGTCCGGGTGGAGAACACCACGGCGGGACGTCTGGAGGAACATGAGCTGGACATGGTGGTGCTGGCGGTGGGCGTCATCCCCAGACACGATGCTCCGGTGATGCGGCAGCTGCTGACCCTTTCGAAGACGGCCGACGGGTTCCTGATGGAGTCCCATCCGAAACTGAAACCTGTAGATGCGCCGTCCCGGGGGGTCTTCTTCGCCGGGTGCGCGGAGTATCCCAAGGATGTCAAGGACAGCGTGACTCAGGCTTCGGCTGCTGCCGCCCGGGCCGGGATTCTGCTGAGCCAGGGGAAGGTCTGCATCGAAGCGATCACATCCCGTATTGACGGCGACCTGTGCATCTACTGCGGCCGCTGTGCCAAGGTCTGCCCATACAACGCGATCACCGCTCCCGACCGCAAAAAGAAACAGCTTCCCATTGTGATCGAAGCAGCCTGCGCTGGGTGCGGCACATGCGCGGCGGAGTGCCCGACGGACGCCATCACGATGAAGCACTTCACTGACGAGCAGATTCTGGCGCAGATCGAGGCATACTTGGCGGAGGATCCGGAGGACCAGATCATCATCTTCGCGTGCAACTGGTGTTCCTACCCGGGTTCGGACCTGGCCGGGACCTCGCGTCTCCAGTACCCCACCCATGGCCGGGTGATCCGGACCATGTGTTCGGGGCGAGTGGCCGAGAAGTTTGTGCTCCGGGCTTTTGAGCTGGGCGCGCCGATTGTCCTCGTGTCCGGCTGCCACTTCTCCGACTGCCACTACATCAGTGCAGTGCAATGGACCCAGCGGCGAATTGAGAAACTCTGGGAAAAGATGGAGAAACTGGGTATCCGCCCGGAGAGACTCCAACTGGAGTGGATCAGCGCCGCCCAGGGTCAGAAGTGGGCGGAAGTTCAGCGCTCGCTGGAGGAGTTGCGCAAAAAGGTAACGAAGGAGGAAATAGGGGAAACCAGAAGGATCCTGGCACAGGAGCGGGCCAGGAAGGAGAAGAAGGCCAAGGGTAGGCCGAAAGCCGGAGCAGTTGCATCGGAACAGGAGTAAGTAGCATGCCGGGCGAAGCGGATTTCGTGTGTCTGAGATGTGGCGCCCACTTCAAGATGCCTTACGAAGAAAGCGAAGGGCCCAAGGAGCGGGCGTGCCCCGAATGCAAGAGCAACAGTGTGCGCAGGGTGAAGGAGAAGAAGTAGAAGGGCCTTCGCAATGGATCAGTCTGCCAGTCTGAAACAGCGGGCCTCGGTTCTGGGCAATCACAACCAGAAGTACATCCGCACTATCGAGAAGGTCCGGGACCGTTTCACCCACAGGCTCGAGGTCCGCGGGCTCCACGACAAGATACATTTCTACCGCGCGGCCCCGAACCTGAACGCGGAGATGGATGCTATCGTCTCCGCGTCCAACGATCAACAGGACGCGCTGGACTTCCTCGGGTGCTACTACGCGTTCCGATTCCTGTACATGAACCTGAACTCCCTCGACAAGCTGCACCTGGAGATCCTCTCCGGCAGGGAGCGAATTCCGATCTACCGCCGGTTCATGAAACAAGCCGGAGTTGACTTCCGTTCCCTCACGACCCACTACATGCAGCACCTGCTGGACATCTTCCTCCAGGACGGAGAGGTTCCGGAGTACGTTCTGCTGGGTACCGGGACCCGGGCGGACCAGGACGACATCGATGTGGGGGTTGTGGTGGGGGAGGACGGAGACCGGGACCACCTGGACCGCGCTGTCGGACGGCTCCGGGCGGAAATGCTGAGGCATGCCAGTTCTCTGCACTTCCACCTCTCCGAGCATGTTGGCACCCGGGTCTACTCCGCGACCGTGGAAGAGTACCAGGCGCTGCTAACCAAGCGGATCCACAATTTCGTGATCATCTCCGAGATGGTGGGCGCGGCCCGCATCCTGGGTTCCCATCGGTTGTTCGAGGGGTTCCAACGGAACATCACCGACCGCTACTACCACAGCTTTGGCGAGAACATCTACCACGAGGGATTTCTCAGGGGGATTGTGGGGGAAATCCGGGCACTCCTGGCCTATCCGGTTCAGATGGAATCCATTCATCCCAAGAACGATGGTCTTCGGATCGTCAAAGGCCTGATCGCTGCGATGAAGACCATCGTCGGTGTGCAGGAAGTCAACGCCTGGGCCATCCTGGATGAACTCAAGAAACGGGATCCGGGGAACCTCGTGATCTATGGGAAGCTGGACACCTCCCTGACTTTCCTGGAGATCTTCCGCTACCTCTACCAACTGCTGGTTGTCCAGGAGGAAGATATTCCCCTCCGTGACAGCAACATGCAGGACAACCTGCAGCAGGTCGCGATCCAGATGGGCTACAGAGACGTGGGGATTGTCAAGGCCTGGAACCACCTGGTCATTCACTACAACGAGCATGTTCATGAGGCGCGGGCGGCGGCAGCGGCCCTCATGCCCTTTCTCACACATCACCTGGGGGAGTTCTCGATTTTCCGGTCGATGGCCCAGGCAGCTCAGGTGCCGAATGTTACCGAGAACGCAGGACAAAACGTGGCGGCGAGCTTCATCTGGGAAGCAGGGTTCTTCGGCGGGACGTGCTACTGGGACGACGTTCTGGCACTCCTGGAATCGGAAGACGGAAAGATCATGGGGCGCTATCTGGCCGACATCCTGGTCCTGGACAAACCGGCGCGGACGAGGCTGCTCCGGCGATATGCCGCGTGCGCTGCTTTCGCTCCCTTTTCCATCCTCCGGCTCCTGGTTCTCATCAAACGCTACCGGGGCTGTCCCGAATCCGGGGAGGTTTTTGGTGAGCTGACGGGTCTCGTCCTGGACGAACTCAAGCGGCATCCCGACACGTCCACCCGGTTATGCATGCTGTTCCACCTCTATCCAGGGGGCATGAACAGTTTCCTGGAAGCGATCTCGGATGAGGACCGCTTCCAGATTCGGGAACTGCTGCAGCGACCCATCTACGACGATGGCTTCGCATCCATCCGGGATACGCTTCTCTATCTCTGTAACCTGCACATCGAGATGAGCCGCGCGTTCAAGCGGCAGGTCATGAGCGTGGTCAAGCGCCACCCCAACGTTCTTCACGACATACGCGATTTCGAGTCGCTCCGGCACATGGCCCGGGGATTCTACGCCGAGAGCCAGCGGATGCCGGATTTCGCCGACCGTAAACAGCTGTTGGGGGACTACTATGACTTGTCCTACCTTGCAGTGGCGCTGGAAACGCTGGCCGGTGGATCCATACAGGAGCGGAACGCCCGATTCACCGAGTTCTCGGATGACTACGTCGAGTCTCTCCTCGACCTCTGCCGCCAGGAGGTGGAAGAGGAGTCGGGAAAGCCGGTGGATACCCGGGATCTGCTGGCTTTCTACGCTGCCGGAGGCAACGCCCGCGAGCAAGCTTTTGACGACGACTACGACATGTTCTTCGTTCTCAATTCCGAGGATGAAGACGTCCGGGCCCACTGCAATCGAATCGCCGGGAAAATGAACAGCGAGATCGCCAAACGCGGTGTGCTGCCCCAGTACCGTCTGGCCGATCATTTCGGCCACTATGTGACCCTGGCCAGGGAGATCGGAGAGTTGCTGACGGCCCCGGGCGAATGCGTGTTTGTGGATCAGTCCCAGATCCTGGGGTCCCGGATGGTGGTGGGAAGCCACAGGTTCGAAGAGGACTTCGAAGAACACGTGATAGGGCCGCTGATCTTCAAGAACTCGGAGCGCTATGTACGCGAGATGATAGAGGAAATCCACTGCCGGCACGCGGAGGAATCGTCCGACGTACCCTGCATGGATATCAAGGAGTGCAGAGGTGGGCTCCGGGATATCGAGATGGTGCTGCTGGTTCTCAAGGCGAAGTACGGGGTCCGTATGCATCTGGGCGAGCAATTCATGGATCTCATGATTGAAATCCGCAAGGATCACGCCCCGGCAGTCCGGCTGCTGAGAGACGGGTTGTACTTCCTCAAGAACCTGCGGGACGTCCATCGGCTGACCTCGGGCAACGATGACTTCATCCAACAGAATTCCTTTGTGGCCGCGGCCCGCGCAATGGGTCTCAGGAAGAACGGAGAGTGGGACTGGGAAAGCGTTGCCGAGAAGTTCCGCGAGTGGACCCGGGTGGTGAGCCGGACAACAGACGAGCTGATCCACACGATTGAAAAGGAGGAACTGGACCTTCTGAACCTCCTTTCGTTTGCGGGCTTTGACTTCCGGAGCAAGGTGGAGTCGATGATCGCCGATGGTGCGGCGGAGATGTGTCGCTCCTGCGACAGGTGTCTCCAGGTGTGCCCAATGGTGCGGGAGTCGCCGTCGTTTGATCCGGGCGAGATTCTCCGCCGGGCGTTGTTCAAACGGGACCAGGGCCTTGTTGCCCTCGATTCCTCCAGCTGGAAGTGCCTGAGCTGCTACGAGTGCTTCGGAGTGTGTCCACTGCCGGTGTGTCCGATGGAGGTGATGTTCGCGCTGAAGAGGTGCATCTGTCAGCTCAAGGGAATCCCCCCGGAGGTTAATGCAGGTTAGCCTGCATTTCTCACCAGTTTTCTGCTGCGGTACCGGTCCATGGGCTGCGAGGAGCCTTTTCCCTCGTCGCTTCCTCAACGTAGCCACGGCTACGCCTTCGGGAGCGACTCAGTCCAAAGGCACCTCTCGCCACATGGCCCGGCCCCTCGCGACGAAACCTGGTGAGAAACGCAGGCTAGACGGCGAGGTGGCGAGTGCGAGAGTGGGCGACAGGGCGAGGGCGAGAACAGCGAACCCTTGGCCGCAGATTACGCAGAGCAAGAAGGTCGGGTTTTCCCTCTCCCTCTGGGAGAGGGTAGGGTGAGGGTATGATGCCCTTCTCCTTGGACTACGCACTAGGGACTACGCACTAGGGACTGTCCCTGATGCCCTTTCCCATCTATGCGGTAGGCAGTCCGAGTTTCTCAAGGAGCGGATGCACCTTGATCTTGTGCATGTGCAGGCCCATATCCCTTGGGCTCAGACCCTGCGCCAGACCCAGGAGCTGGAAGTAGTAGACAACGGGAATGTTGAACTTGCGGTGAAATCTCCTGGACAAGCGCAGCTGTCCGAGATCGAACTCATCGAAGCACGTGGGGCATATGAGCCCCATGCAGTCGGCGTTCACTTGCGCGATGCCGTCGAGGATGTCGCGAGTCATCTCCGCAGGCATCTCGTCGGAGATACAGGCCTTGCCGCAACAGAGAAGGTTCTCGCTATGTACGACGGGAGTGGCGCCGACAAGACGCGTCAGATCCTCGAGAATCGTCGGCTGGTTAGGATCGTCCACCCGCATGATCTTGCTGGGTTTGAGCAGGTGGCACCCGTAGTGGATGGCTACGACAAGGTCGTCCAGGGGACGCGTCACCGACGCCGCCACCTTTTCCAGTCCCACGTCGTCGCGCAACACGGTCACGATGTGGCGGACCGAGATCTCGCCCTTGTATTCTTTTCCCACCTTCTTCAGCCGGATGTTGACCTCGTCCCGCAGCCCGGGATCTTCCTCCAGAATGTGGTGCGCCTCGCTGAGGGTCGCCGTGCAGCCGCTGCACATAGTGATGATGTCGAGCCCGGCTTCTTCGGCGATGCACAGATTCCGCGCGGCCAGTGTGAGCCAGATCATCTTGTCGCCGGCCTTGAAGTAGATCGGGTCCGGACAGCAGCTGAATCCCTCCAGGTCCACCAGCTCCATCCCCAGCGCCGGGCATGTCTTCCGGACCGCGGCCTCGAACTGCGGGTACTTGAGGGAGATCATACAACCGTAGAAGGGTGCGTAGCGCACTAGCTTCCTCCGGACAGGCTATTCTTCCAGCAATTTCTGGATCTCTTCGACCGGCACCGGTTTCACGGGCTCCAGACCGAGCTCTTTCCGTCTTCTGTCGACCAGCGGACTCCACGCGACGGTCCGTCCCTGCTCGTTCACGCTTTTCTGAATCTGCTCCAGTATTCCCGGGGCCCGCTTCCCGCCGGACGCGATGTTCTTGAGCGCGATGATGACTTCGATGGGGCGAACGTCCTGGGGGCATCTCTCATAGCAGGTGTAGCAGTTGGTACAGAGCCAGATGGGTGAGTTCTCCCCGATCAGCGCTTCTTCCTGCCCGAGGAGGGCCAGGAGCATGATCTGCCGGGGGTTGAAATCGGGGGAATACCGAGCCGCAGGGCAGTCCGCCACACAGGCGCCGCACTGGTAGCAGTAGTTGTGATGGTCTCCATCGATAATGGCGTCGAGGCGCTTGCGGAATTCAAAGTTGAGCTTGGCCATGTTGGTTCTATGCTCTCTGCGCTGCCGCCATGATCAGGCGATCGTACTCTTCGACGTACTCCGGGGTGTCCACGTCTTTGAAGGTGCCAACGACGATCTTGTCGACCAGTTCCTCGGGAGTCATCTTCTCCGCCTCAGTAATCTTGACGGACGTCTCCTTGAGCTGGCGTAGCATCGTGGCACCGTCACCCAAGCGGTTCTTGCGGCCGTAGGAGGTGGGACACGGCGACATGGCCTCGATGAGGGCGAAGCCTTTCCTGCGGATCCCCCGCTCGATGAACTTGTCCAGAAGGCGTGCCTGGTATGCAGTGGCCCGGGCAACGTAGGCCGCGCCGGCCGCCGCGGCCAGATGACACACGTCGAAGGGTTGCTCGATGTTTCCGAAGGGCAGTGTGCTGGCCTTCATCCCGCGGGGGGTGGTGGGTGAACCCTGTCCTCCCGTCATGCCGTAGATGTAGTTGTTGAAGACCACCACTGTAAGATCGATGTTTCTCCGTGCCGCATGGATCAGATGATTCCCACCGATGGCGGTGGCATCCCCGTCCCCGGTAACCACGATCACGTTCATCTCGGGCTTCGCCATTTTCACACCCGTCGCAAAGGCAATTGCCCGGCCATGGGTGGTGTGCAACGTGTTGAAGTCGACGTATCCGGGTGTGCGGGAGGAACAGCCGATTCCCGACACCATCACGATGTTGTCCTTCCGGAGCTCCAGTCGATCGATGGCCCGGAGAAGGGCTTTCAGTACGATGCCATGGCCGCATCCGGAACACCAGATGTGGGGGAACTTCGTCATCCGAAGGTATTTCGTGTAATCCGTGAGCACCTATGCGACCTCGCGAACTGCAGTTATGATTTCCTTGGGAGTGATCGGCTCACCGTCCACACGGTTTACACGGACGATCTCCGCGTGGCAACCGGCAACCCGTTCCACCTCACGGGCAAACTGGCCCAGGCTCATTTCTGGGACGATCAGATGAGATACCTGCTTGCCGAAGTCCCGGATTTCCTCATCCGGGAAGGGCCAGACGGTGACGGGTTGGAGGAGTCCCACTGGAATCCCCTCGCTTCGGGCGGCCTTGACGGTGTGGCGTGCCGTCCGGGCTGTCGAACCATAGGCGACGATGCCGATGCGGGCATCGTCGGTTTCCATCTTCCGGACCTGGAGAATGTCGTCCCGGTAGCGGTGGAGCTTCCTGTTGAGACGCCGGTACTGGAGATCGATTTCCCGGGTGTTGTTGGTGGGGAAACCCGTCTCGTCGTGGGCAAGACCGGTCACGTGGTACCGGTACCCGTCGCCGAAGGCCGGCATCGGGTTGAGATCGGTCCCGCTGTGGCTGTACGGCAAGTACTCTTCCGGGGGCATCCCGGGCTTTTCCCGATTCACCACTTCCAGATCCTCGGGCGCCGTAATCTCCACCTTTTCTCTCATGTGCCCCACCACTTCGTCCAGAAGCAGGACCACGGGCGTCCGGTATTTCTCCGAGAGGTTGAAGGCCCGCACAGTCAGTTCATACGCTCCGGTGACGGTGGCCGGGGCAATAACGATGATGGGATGATCCCCGTGCCTTCCCCAGCGGGCCTGCTGAAAATCGGCTTGCGCCGGTTGTGTCGGAACACCAGTACTGGGTCCGCCGCGCATCACGTTTACGATCACACAGGGGATTTCAGCCATGGCCGCATACCCGATGTTCTCCTGCTTGAGAGAGAAACCCGGCCCCGAGGTCGCGGTCAGGGATTTAACTCCGCACAGGGAGGCCCCGATGATGGCTCCCATGGATGCGATTTCGTCCTCCATCTGGATGAAGCGGCCGCCGTTCCTGGGGAGGAGATACGACAGCACCTCACCAATCTCGGAGGAGGGAGTGATGGGGTATCCGGCGAAGAACCGGCATCCTGCGGCGACGGCCGCCAAGGCACAGGCTTCGTTGCCGGAGAGCATCTGGGCTTTCCGTTCTGCCATTTCACACCGCCCTGTCGTTGTCCTTGATTTCATTGACCGCGATGGCGAAATCCGGACAGAGCATCTCACACTGGTAGCACAGGATACAGGCCGACTCGTTGCGGACCACGGCCTTCAGGCCGTGCATTTCGAACACCTGCTTGGGGCAGAACTCGACGCAAATCCTGCATCCCTTGCACCAGGATTCGTTCACAACCACACTGGCTTTTCGCTTCTTCTTCGCTTTCGGTTCGGTTTCAGACATTTGCCCTGCTTGTGTGAATGGTCCTCAACCCATGCAAACAGAGTAGCCTAGCACCGCCGGGGGAGGATTGTCAACATATCTTGGGGCGGAGAAGGGCATTGGAGGGCCTAAAGCCCCCGGAGGGGGCGGCTCAGTGTTAGCCCCGGGTGAAGCGAAGCGGAACCCGGGGGGAAGAAGAAGAGAAAGGGGAGATCATAGTGATATGGGGGTCGTTCTCTTGTCCCACGGTTCCGCTCCGCTCCACCGTGGGCTAAGTTGAGTCGCCCCCCATCCGGGGGGCTTGCCGGCAAGTGAAAGCATTGGAGGGGTTGAAGCCCCCGGAGGGGGCGGCTCAGTGTTAGCCCCGGGTGGAACGAAGTGGAACCCGGGGGGACAGAGCGACAACGCCCACCCCTGTTCTCGCACTCGCCCTGTCGCCCCCTCTCGCACTCGCCACTGCCTACCGAAATTCATAGAAAATCACCCCATCGAATCTCGGGGGCTCGTCCTCTGGCAGCAGGTACTGCATGAAAGGCACCTTCACCACCTCGCCGGCGGTCGAGGAGGCGTGCACGAAATCCCGTCTGTCGAGGATGATTCCTTCGTGGGCCGCAATCACTCCTATTTCGAACTGCTTCTCCCTTACCAGCGCGGCTCCGACCACGGGAGGAAGGCGGCCGAGGACTCTCCGGTCCAGGTCCTCCACGGAGAAGTACGCGATGGTGACCTCCCGTTCCCATGGAACCGGAAGGAGCGAAGTCCCATCGGCTTTCCGGTTCAGCACCACCGTGGCCTCCTTCAACGGGGCGCCGCGAGCGATAATACGGGTGACATCCCGGAAGTACGGGGAAGAACCCAGGCGATCAACGGTGAAGTGGAGGCGGTTCTCATAGGTGACCCGGTTGCTTCCGACCACCGGGCGGTAGTTGGCGGGCAGCATGTTGCTCCGCGCCTGCTCCAGCGATGAGGCGTGAACCATGGCAGCCTGGGTCAGAATGAAGACGGTGCAATCGGTGCGGTCGATTCTGAAGATGGGATCGGGGTCAAAGCCATCCTCTTCTCCGAGGCAACCTCTTTCGTAGGGAGTTCCAATGCGCCCCAGAGCCAGAATCCGCATTCGATCAAAGAACGGGGCGCCCTTTTCGCTGAGTTCCCTGAGGAAATTGTCCAGCTCCGCGTCGGTCATCCGATAGATCGAAGGACCTGTGAAGAGTTCCCGGGGTTCGGTAAGCATTTTCTCCGGGGCTCGCCAGTGCCGGCGCCCCGGCGGGATGACAAGAACCAGCGCCACGACGAGGACAATGACGGCGATCGCGTATCCTGCAGCCCTGCGCATGCCAGACCGCCCTTCAGAACCGATCGCACCGACTACGCCGAGAAAAAGCCGTGTAGTCCAGGCTATTGATGCCTGGACGCTTGGCGTATGAGATCCTGGCCCACGGTGGGATTCAGGTACGCGACGGCCTTCTTGACAACGGCGAGGGAAATCTCTCGGCGGCCGATGTGAGTCTTGAGGAACTTCTCCAACAATTTGGGATGGTATCGGCCGATGGTCTTGAGACCCCAGCCGACTCCCTTCAACACAACGTCGTCGTCGGTGGCCATCAGGGGCAAGGTCAGCTCAAGGAGGCGCTGGTTTCGGTCGGCATCCCGGACTTCCTCGCTGAAGAACTGGACGGCGGCGCCGACGGATCGTCGGACCCATCGACTCTCATCGTGGCTGAGTTTGTCCAGGACCCCGACGGTCTGATCGAAGTACTTGACCAGTGCCTGGCCCAGGACACCTTGGCCCACGTAGTCCGAAACCTCGAAGCTCTCACCCTGGGCAATGTAGTCCCGGGCGTGGTCGCAGCACTGTTCGAGATGGGTTTCCAGCATCCTGCTGAGAGCCTTGGCCACGATCACGTAGCAGCCCTGGGACTTCTTCTCGACCATTTCGTCGAAGGCCCGGAAGTAACGCTCGGGGTCCTTCGAAGCCTGCTCCCCGAGAATCTCTCCGAACAGGGCAAGGGATTCATCGGAGATCTTGGCTTTCAGGACCGGCTGGAGGCAGCCCCAGAAAGCATCGAGGTTATCCGCGGCGAGGTGGACGCCGCATTCCAGGGCGAGCTCGGCCGCCCGCTGGGAGGAGAGTTTTTCTTCTTCCATGTTAACCATTCTACCAGACGCCGGGAATTGTGCAACGTCCTTGTCCCTGTTACGGCCGGGTTTCGTAATCCGGCCGCTCGGGCAGCTTCTTCGGGTCCTTCCTGATGAGGTCCAGGATGACCTCAATGCCTTTTTCCAGCTGCGGGTCGTGGCCCCTGGCGACGAGATCCGGACGGTTGTCCACGACGATGTCCGGATCCACACCGTGATTTTCCACCATCCAACGACTGTCCATCGCGTAGCCCGCAATCTCGGGTTTCGTAACGTACCCGCCGTCCACGAGTCTTGCGAAACCGCGGATCCCGACAATTCCCCCCCAGGTGCGTCGGCCGATCACGGGTCCCAGCCCGTACTCCTGGAAGTAGTGGGGGAAGTAGTCCCCGTCCGACGCGGAGTACTGGTCACACAGGCAAACGAGGTGTCCGTAGTAGGACGCCGGGGGATACGTGAAGTTGTTCTTTGAATTCCTGGGAGCGGACATCCCCATCACCTGGCGGCGCAGCCGTTCCAGAATCATCTCCGAAACGAAGCCCCCGCCGTTGGCCCGGACGTCGATGATGAGTCCTTCCTTGCGAATCTGCGCGTAGTACCGCTTGGCCCACTCGCTGAGACCCTGGAGGCTCATGTCCGGGATGTGAAGGTAGCCGACGCGGCCGTTGGTGGCCTCGTCCACGATCCTCTGGTTTGTTTCCAGCCAGTCGGTGTAACGGAGGTAGTTCTCATCGGCGATGGGTTTGACCTCTACCTCCCGGGCTCCCTTGGGTTGCGGCTTGCGGTTGACCTTGAGGGTTACGGTGGTGCCCACCGTGTTCTGGAAGAGGCTGTACGGGTTGGTGGGATGGCGGAGAGGTGTGCCGTTTACCTCGATCAGGTATTCGCCCTCCTCGACATTCACCCCCGGCTCGGTCAGCGGCGAGCGGAGATTCTCGGTCCAGTTGTTCCCGGGGAGGATTCTCTTGAAACGGTAGAGACCGGCCCTGGGATCCAGTTCGAAGTCGACGCCCAGCAGGCCGACGTCTACCCGCTCGGCCCGGGGCATGTCGCCGCCACCGCAGTAGGTGTGTGAACAGCACAGCTCGCTGATCATCTCCCCGATGACATAGGTCAGATCATAGCGGTGAGCGACGTGCTCCACGAGCGGCTCGTACTGGGCGCGGAGCGCGTCCCAATCGTACCCGTGCATGTTCGGATCGTAGAAATAGTCCCGCTCAAACCGCCACGCCTCGTGGAACATTTGCCTCCACTCTTCCCGGGGATCGAGCATCATCTCCAGCCCACCCAGGTCCAGTTTGCCGTCGCCGACACTGGCTCCCGCCTTGGCGTCGGTTATTCCGTAGGTCCGGTCGCTGGAGTAGATCACCTTTTTCCTGTCGTGGGAAAAGTCCACGCCGCTGACTCCGGAAATCACGACCTCATCTTCCTTCTCTTCCAGATCGTAGACATGGAGGGCCCCGTCGGGATTGCCCTCTCCGGTGTCCTTGAAGTAGAAGACCTTGCCCTCATCGGCGATGACCCAGTAGATGTTGCCGGGATCGATGGGGAGAGCTACCTCCCGCTCCGCGATGCCCTTGAGATCGATCCTGACATCGGGTGTCTCTTCCGCCTTGTCCTCGTCTTCCTTGTCTTTCTTCTCATCTTTCTCGGCCTTGGGTTCCTCCTCGTCGCTCTCGGGTGCGAAGGGCGAAGGAGTGTCGGCCTGAAGAGTGACCAGGTACACGCGGCTCAGCTCGTCGTACATGAAGTTGCTCTCGAAGGCGACCATCTGCGGGCTGAAGTCCCTCTCCGATATGTAGTAGAGGTACTTTCCGCCGGGATCGAAGACGGGACCGGAATCGTCCGTACCTGGTCCCGTGACCCTCGTGATCCTGCCGCCGCCGAGATTGTAGAGGTAGATGGACCCGAAGAAGCTGTTATCGAACTTCGCATAGGTAATCCACTTGGAATCGGGCGACCACGAATAGCTCCGGATTTCCCATACGCCGGAACGATCGATCTCGTGGACCTTCTTCTTGTCGATATCGACCCAGTAGAGACGGAGATTCTTGTCGGCATAGACCATCTTCTTCGAATCGGGCGACCAGTAGGGAATGAACTTGTCGGCATTCCCGCCCGTGGTGATCTGGATGGGGTCGCTCTTTCCGTCCTGCGGGATGATGTAGATCTCCTCTTCGCCGGTGACGTCGGAGATGTAGCTGACCCACTTGCCGTCGGGGGACCACCTGGAGCTGGTTTCCCGGGCCCCGGAGGTGCGAGTCAAGTTGCGGGTGTTGCCCTTGTCCGGTGGAACCGTGAAGACCTCGCCCCGGGCGCCGAAGAGAGCGCGCTTTCCGGTGGCCGAGAGATTGTAGTCGGTGATGTTGTCCTTGACCGAGACAAGCCGCGGCCGGGTCAGGGGGCGGTCTCCTGGAATCTCCACCCGGATCTTCCGGGTCTTCTCCGTCGAGGTGTTCAGGATGTAGAGATAGCCGCCGGCCTCGTAGACGATGTCTCTGGTGTCGCAGCCCGGCCAACGGACGTCGAACCCGTCGTGAGCTTTGCTGTCCGTGATCTTCCGAATCGCCCCATCTCCGAGATCGCAGCAGAAGATTTCCTCTTTCAGGTCGCGGTCGGACACAAAGTAGATCCGGTCTCCCATCCACATGGGGAAGTGGTCCGTCGCCGGATCCGTTGTGATTTGCTCGATGGAGTGGGCGCCGAAGTCCCAGATCCAGATATCCTGCGCCATGCCACCGCGGTACCGCTTCCAGGTCCGGAAATCACGCATCACGCGATTGTAGGCCAGCCTCTTCCCGTCGGGAGAGAAACTGGAGAAACCGCCGTAGGGAATCTCAAGGAGTTTGGGAAGGCCGCCCGCGATTCCAATTTGGTACAGGCGTCCCAACCAGTCGGTATACACTTCCCGTCTCGACCGGAATAGAATGCTCTTCCCGTCGGGGAACCAGTCGATCACCATGTCATCGAAACCCATTCTCCCTGGAGCTCCCGGCGGCTCGGGGCGGTAGGTGAGTCGCCTGGGCTCGCCGCCCTCGGCCGGCATCACGTACACGTCGATGTTCCCGTCGTATTCCCCGGAGAAAGCGATGTACTCTCCGTCCGGCGAGAAGCGGGGGAAACGCTCCAGCCCTTCGTGGGTGGTGATCTGCCGGGCGATGCCTCCCCCCGCATCCACCAGCCAGAGATCGCCCGCGTAGCAGAAGACGACCTTGTCTCCATGGATGTCGGGGAAACGCATGAGACGGGCCTCGGGCCCGGCAAAAGCCACGGTGGAGAGAACCAGGACGGCCGCCAACCACAGGATACTGATCCTCGTGAATCTCATGGAACTACCTCCTGCAGGGGTATGGATTGGTCGAGGGGAAGGACTCAGTCGGATTCCAAGGCCCTTGGACAAAGAAGACATGACCCGGTACTATGCGCCTTTTTCCGCGGAGTGTCAAGGTTCGTTGGCCGGGAGCCGAGATAGCTGATAGGGTGAGGACGAGAGCGCGAGGATCGGGGACATGACCCGATTTCCGGCGG
>JAGLYR010000144.1 GCA_023132135.1 Candidatus Eiseniibacteriota bacterium
AATTGGGATCGTGTCCCCGGAATCCAAGGCGAGGGCGCGAGAGGGAATCTGATGGCCAGGGTTGAGAAGGCATACGCGGCGTACGACCGCTGGGGAGAGGCTTGGGGGCTTCCTCCCGCGTCGCAGATCTACGTCAACCGCAATCTCAAGATGTCCAGCGTCCGGGCCATCGGATTCGATCTGGACCACACCCTGGCCTTCTACAAACCGCTGGCCATCGAGCGGCTGGCTTTCGAGGAAACCAAGAAGAAACTGGTGGAGGAGCACGGGTTCCCCGAAGAGATTCTGAACCTCCGGTACAACCCACGCTTTGTCGTCCGCGGACTGGTGGTGGACCGCAGACATGGCAATCTGATCAAGATGGACGGACACAACTACGTGACCCGGGCCTATCACGGAACCAGACTTCTCGATGGCGCGGATCGAAGACGTATCTACGCACGGCGGCGGTTGCGGATTTCACACGACACCTACGTTCCCGTCGATACCCTCTTCCACCTTCCCGAGGCTTTCCTCTACCAGGCCCTGGTGGATCTCCGGGACCGGGGGGCGGAAGGGATAACGGAGGATTACAGCGAGCTCTACCTCAGGGTTCGCCGGAGCATCGACCAGGCCCATGCCGATGGATCCATAAAGAGGGTCGTGATGGCGGATCCGGATCGGTTTCTCCGGACCGATCGAGGTCTTGGCCCGACCTTCGAACGGTTCCATGCGGCGGGGAAGAAGCTGTTCCTTCTCACCAACTCCGATCTGGTCTACACGGACATGGTTATGAACTACGTGTTTGGCGGACTGTCTGCCGGGACCGGGAATTGGAGAGATGCCTTCGATCTGATTTTTGTCGAGGCCGGGAAGCCCGGATTCTTCCTGAAGAAGGCCACGGGCAAGGATGCGGCCACGACGCTGGAGATCCGGCGATCCGGGGGACGGACCATCCGCGCCGGAGATGCCCCGGCTCTGGAACGAGAGCTGGGGTACCTGGGTGATGAGATTCTCTACTTCGGTGACCATACCTTCGGGGACATTCTGCGTTCGAAGAAATCGCTGGGGTGGCGGACAGCGATGATTGTCCCCGAGCTGAAGCGCGAGCTGCGCGTGACCCAGAATATCTACGGGGATTTGAACGAACTGGCCGAGCTCAACCGACAGCTGGATTTCCTGCGGGTCGACCGGGGCCGCCTGGAGAAAAGGGAAAAGAAGCGCCGACAGGGTTCCGAAACGCAGGCGGCCCAGCGCACCCGTGCTCATCTCCAATTGGCGGAGAAGTGGGCCGATCTTGTCGACGCTGTCGAAGATCTGGGTGGGAAATGCGACCGGGCATACAACCCGTACTGGGGATCCATTTTCCGGGAAGGCCGGGAGCGGAGCTATTTCGGCCAACAAGTCAAGGGGTTCGCCTGCATCTACGCCTGCCGCGTGAGCAACTTCATCCATTACCCTGCGGATCACTACTTCCAGGCGCCCGGCGATCTCATGCCGCACGAGTTGTAGTGCTGAGCAAGAGCAGGGGGAAGGAACGACAACTAAAACACCCTCCGATCGTCATCCCTGCGCACGCGGGGATCCATCCTTACGCCTTACGCCTTACGCCT
>JAGLYR010000145.1 GCA_023132135.1 Candidatus Eiseniibacteriota bacterium
CGATCACAGGAAATGCGCAGAAAATCGAACAGGTCCTGATCAATCTGGTCATCAATGCCAGCCAGGCGATGTCCGAGGACAGATCGGGAATCATCACACTGAGCACCCATGCCGACGGTGAGTATGTCACTATTGTGGTGGAAGACAATGGCACAGGCATGAGTGATAGGACCATGAACAGTATCTTCGACCCTTTCTTCACCACGAAGCGTGCAAAAGGCGGGACAGGTTTGGGTCTCTCGATCGCCTACCGTATTGTCGAGGAGCACGGGGGGGCCATGTCTGTTTCGAGCAAGCTGGGTGTTGGGACCACGTTCACTATAAAGATTCCGCATGGGCGGAAGAAGACAACCGTGCAAGGCCGGACCCGTTCCGGGGAAGAGCAATGAAGCGTCTGCTGATCGTCGATGATGACGTGGCCGTCACGAACTACCTGATGGTTTTTCTGATGCAAACCGGGGTGTATGAGCCGACGGTGATGAACGACTCCCGTGAGGTCCCGGATCTCCTGGGGCGGGAGGTCTTCGATGCGATTCTCCTGGATATGGACATGCCCAATGTGAGCGGCATAGATATTCTCAAGTTGATCAATGAGAACAGGATTGAGACTCCAGTGGTTGTTCTGACCGGTGTGAACGATGCGGACCTGGCCGTGAAATCCCTGAAACTGGGCGCCTTGGACTACCTCATCAAGCCGGTGGACGATGAGCTCCTGCTGGATGTTCTGGATAAGGCGATTCGGCAGCGGGCGTTGCGCAGTACCATAAGCCGGATCCCCACGCAGCCCAAACGGGAGGATCTTGCCAACACAGAGGTTTTTGACCGCCTGCCGACCCAGGATCCTGTGATGATCCGCCTCTTTCACCAAGTCGAGAAAATGGCGGCCGGGGATCTGAGCATCCTGATCATGGGCGAGAGAGGGACGGGGAAGAGGCATCTGGCCCGGGCAATTCATGCTCTCAGCCCTCGCCGGGACGAACCTTTCGTGGCCGTGGACGTGGGCGCGCACGACAGCGAGCACTTTGCCGCCGCGTTTTTTGGCCGGGCGCGCGATTGGAAGGGTGAACGCGAGGAACAAGCCGGTTTCCTGGAGGAAGCTTCGGGAGGCACACTCTTCATCAGTGATATTGAGAAACTCACCGTCCCTGTGCAGATTCGTCTGATTCGTGTGATGCGCGCGAGGGAGTTCTATCGGGAGTCCTCTCCCCGCATCCGCGAGATCGACGTTCGCATCATCGCCGCCTCCAGTCGGGACTTGACCCTGGAGGAGTACAAGGATGCCCTCTCCCAGGATCTCCTCCGCCATCTCATTGTCCATTCAGTCAGACTCCCGTCTCTACGCGAGCGAGTCGACGATATCCCGCTTCTGGCGAAGCACTTCCTTGCGCAGGAAGCCCGGAAGGCAGGCAAATCGATCAGTGAGTTGGACGAGAAGTTCATCGAGATCCTCAGGAAATATGAGTTTCGTGGAAACCTGCAGGAGCTTGGCGATATCATCGCCATGTGTGCCGGCAACGCGGAGGGAGAAATCGCAGGTATGGATTGCCTCTCTCCATACATGCGGGATATCGTTCTCTCGGGTGGGCGGGAGCCGGAGGAGTTCCGGCTCTGCACGCTTGAAGAGGCTGCGCGCGAGCATGTGAAGAACACCCTGAACATCCTTGGCAACGATCGAGAGAAGTCCGCCCTTGCCCTGGGGATCTCGGTGGAAGAGATTGATAGTATCATGGGAACGTCGGTCTGAGTCCGTGCGGTCTGCGGCTTGCTATGAAAGGAGTTCGAAAAATGAAGATAGTGGTGACCTCAACGGGAGCAACACTCGAGTCGCGCGTCGATCCCCGTTTCGGCCGGTGTCAGTGGTTTGTTCTCGTTGAAACCGACGGGATGGAAATCGAACCGGTAGAGAATGTGAACGCAGCCCTGGGTGGAGGCGCCGGGATCCAATCGGCCCAACTGGTTGTGGAAAAGGGGGCGAAGGCTGTACTCACGGGCAACTGCGGCCCGAATGCCTACCGGACGCTCGCAGCTGCGGGAGTGAAGATCTACACCGGAGTTGGCGGGACGGTTGAGGAGGCGGTGGGTGCATTTGTGAAGGGGGAAATGGATGCAACAGAGGGCTCCAACGTCTCCAGCCACTTTGGGATGGGACGCGGCGCCGGACGCGGCCCCGGAGGCGGCCCCGGAGGCAGCCCCGGAGGCAGCCCCGGAGGCAGCCCTGAGGCCGGATCGTAAGACCGCCGGATTTTCCATCCCAAAGCCAGCGATGAAGGAGATACTCACGGGAATTGTGCACCGGATTGAGCAAGCCATTCTCAGAGCGGGCCTGGACGCGGGAGAGACGGTCCGGGATGTCCGTGTCGGCCTGAGGTATACGGCGGTCGCCTTTGCGGAAGGGGCGGGGGTTGCCTACAGCGTGACGGACGCCCCGTGTCATTCGTGCGTCCAGTTCAGCGGTCGGCGGCCACTGGCGGGCAAGCCCGCCGGAGAACTCCTGGGTTTTCTCGACTCAATTCATCCCACAGAGGTTGCCGTGGGGCTCGCGGCGGTCAATGCGCTGGCGAATCGCCCGAGAGATGAGTTGACTGAAGGGGATGTTCTGGAATTCATTTCTCTGGACCGGTCGGATGATGTGGCCATGGTGGGCCACTTCGGTCCCCTTGTTGCGCCGCTGAGAGAAAGAGTGAGGTCGCTGAGGATTCTCGAGCGTGTGGAGAAACCTCAGGGTGACCTTCTTCCCGTGCAGGACGCCCCGCGCGTCCTCGGCGAGTCCCACATTGCTCTAATCACATCGTCTTCCATCGTCAATCATAGTCTTGACGAATTGCTCTCGGCCGCCGGGAATTGCAGGGAGGTAGTCCTGCTGGGCGCTTCCACCCCGCTGCTCCCGGAGGCTTTCGAGGGTACCGCGGTCACGTGTCTCTCGGGGGTCGTGGTGGCTGAGGCGGCGGAAATCCTCCGTGTGGTGAGCGAGGCGGGGGGGATGCGCCAGTTCAGCCGCTTCATCCGGAAGGTGAACCTTCCCCTCAGGAGATGAGCAAAGAACGGGAGGAATGAGATTCCATGTCGCCGGGTTCGAAATCGGACGATCTGGATGCCTTCGCCGAGGAATTCCAGCGTCTGTTCCTTGAGGAAGCAATCAAGATCTATGGAGAGCGGGTAGTCGATCTGTGGCGGAAGCCAAGGAATATGGTTCCCTTGGAGAGGCCAGACGGTAGTGCCCGGATCACGGGGCCATGCGGCGACACGATGGAGTGCTTTCTGGAGATAGAAAAGGGGCGGATCACCCGAGCCACGTTTGTCACCAATGGGTGTGGTCCGTCGATTGCCTCGGGCGGCGCG
Organism: Candidatus Eiseniibacteriota bacterium; assembly: GCA_023132135.1. GTDB lineage: Bacteria > Arandabacterota > Arandabacteria > JAGLYR01 > JAGLYR01 > JAGLYR01. Next base: position 3,340 of record JAGLYR010000145.1, read on the forward strand.
GTGACCGAGCTGGCCAAGGGCAAGACTCTGGAGGAAGCTCTGAAGATTGACCAGGCGAACGTGCTCGATGCACTGGGCGGATTGCCGGGGGAGAGCGCACACTGTGCCAAGCTGGCGGCCATGACGCTCACAGAGGCTGTGCGTGACCACCTGCGCCAAAAAGATTGAACCACGAAGTCCACGAAGAACACGAAGGGAAGAACCGTTCCAGCCCGCAAGCCCCCCGGATGGGGGCGACTCAACTTAGCCCACGGTGGAGCGGAGCGGAACCGTGGGACAAGAAGAGAACCTCATATCATTATTATCTCCCTTCCTCTTCTTCCTTCCCCCGGGTTCCGCTTCGCTTCACCCGGGGCTAGCATTGAGCCGCCCCCTCCGGGGGCTTCACCCCCTCCACAGAACATCGTAGGCGACCCGGTGGGTCGCCCGGAATGCCGTTGGCCGGGTGGGGCAACTGGCTGGAACTGATTGACTTCCAAGGCTGGCTGTGCTATAATATATTCTGAATGGGGCGGGAAGTTTATTCCCGCCATTCGCATGTTTAGGGAGTTCCGGACCTCTGGTTGTTGCCGATAGGGAGGCTGCAATGCGCTATACTACAGTTCTTTTGCCGGTTCTGGCGGGGATCCTGTGTCTGGGATCTGCGTCTTTCGCTTTCGCGGACATCACCCATACCGTGACGTTCGACCCATCGCAGGTTTCCATAGAAAGCCGCGAGGGGTTTGACGTGTTTCGGGTTGAGGGATGCCGGTTCGACCTGGATGCCGGGAACCCCATGGTCCCGGTTCGGACGATCCACTTCTCCATTCCCGCCGGCATGCGGGCGGCAGAGATAGAGGTCCTTTCTCTCCATCAGGCGCCGATTCCGGGCGACTTCTACCTTGAGCCCGCTCAGCCGCCGGTCCGTCTGAGCGACGAGACGGTCCCCGCATTCATCGATCCCAATCCCGAGGTCTACGAGTCCTCGTCACCATATCCCGGTGTCGCCGCGGAACTGGTGACCAATGGAAACATGGGCGGCTACGCCGTTGTGGGAGTGAGGGTGTTCCCGCTGGAGTACCATCCCACCACGGGCGAAGTTCTGCTCAACGAGGAAATGGAGATCCGTCTTGTTATCGAGCCTGCAGCTGATCCGGCCCCCCGGATCGCAGGACGTACGGAGACCGGGGAACGGGCCATCGCCGATCGTGTGAGGGCGTTGGTGGTCAACCCGGAAGCCGTGGCGGTCCACATAGGCCCGCGGTTGCTCGAGACCAAGCAGGATCCTGTTCAGTATGCCATCATCACGAACTCCAGCTATGTCGACGAGTTTCAGCCTCTGGCCGACTGGAAGACGAAAAAAGGTGTGAACACCGAGATCTTCACCACCACCTGGATCTACAGCAACTATACGGGGACAGACAACCAGGAGGAGATCCGGAACTTCGTCAAGGACTACGAGGCAAACCACGGCCTGGTCTATGTCCTCCTGGGAGGCGATGTGGACGTGGTTCCGGCTCGAGTTGCCTGGGATGATCTGGGGTACGACGGGATTCGGGCGGACCTCTACTACTCCGACACGGACGGCAGCTGGAACGCGGATGGCGACAGTTACTGGGGTGAGCACCCGGCGGACAACGTCGACATGTACAGCGACATCTACGTGGGACGGGCGCCGGTCAACACGTCCTCGGAAGCGACGAACTTCGTCAACCAGATCCTGACCTACGAGGCGTCCGCCGCCGGCAGCACGCTGCCCACAGACTTCCAGGAAGACATGCTCTTCCTGGCCGAGGTTCTGTGGGGGCCGCCGGATCATCCCTACACCGACGGCGGCGTCACCAAGGACATGATCGACAACGACGATGTCCCGGCCCGGTTCGATCCCATCACGAAGCTGTACCAGGACGACGGCAACCTGAACTACACCTCGGCCATGAACGCCATGAACAACGGGCCCGGCATTACGAACCACGTCGGCCACTGCAACATAAACGTGATGAGCATTGGTCCGGACGCGCTCTACAACGGTGACATGGACGACCTCACAAACGGCGTACGGCAGGGGATCTTCTACACGATGGGTTGCTGGGCGGCCGCCATTGACTACGATTGCATAGCCGAGCACTATGTGAACAATCCAAACGGGGGCGGGGTCGCATACGTCGGCAACAGCCGCTACGGGTGGGCATGCCCGGGCTATCCCGGAGAGTGTGTCTCGGACCTCTACGATCGGCAGTTCTTCCGGGCGCTCTTCACCAGCAACTTGTACAACCTGGGGATTACCCATGCGGATGCCAAGGACTACTACGTGCCGGATTCACAGGCCGGGACGAGTGACGCTGACTACATGCGGTATGGACTCTACGAGCTCAATGCTCTCGGGGATCCCGAAATGCCTATCTGGACCAGGACACCGCAGACGCTTGTCGTGACTCATCCACCCACGCTCCCGACCGGGTCGTCGTACTTCACAGTCCAGGTCAACACGGCCAAGGCCCCGCTGGAGGGCGCGCGGGTTTGCCTGATGAAGGGAGCGGAGGTCTATGATGTGGGTGTGACCAACGGGAGTGGCGAAGTGACCCTCGAACCTGCGCCGGGTACGGGCGGATTGATGAGCGTGACGGTGACCGGCCAGGACTGCCTGCCATACGAGGGCGACGCTGCGGTGGAAGAGGGGACACCGCCTTCCGCGCCCACAGGGTTGGCGGCGGTTGCGGGCAACGGGCAGGTGGATCTCTCGTGGAATGCCAACCCCGAACCCGACCTTGATTACTACATCATCTACCGTTCGACGATGCCGCTGCCCACGGATTCGCTGACAGCGGTGCCGGCGCCCGGCTATCTCGACGCAGGCGTGGTCAACGACACGACCTATTACTACCGTCTGAAGGCGGTGGACACAGAAGGAGAGAGGAGCGCCTATTCCGGTCAGGTGAGCGCGACGCCGACGCAGCCTCCGGTGATCTTCATTGCCCATACCCCGCTGACCGATACGGAGAACGCGGAGGTTCCCTGTCCGGTGGTGGCGACGATCACGACGACCGAAGCGTCTCTTGATCCGGATTCCGTCCTGGTGGTCTACGAAACCCAGACACGGGTCTGGCACTCCGTCGTGATGGCTCCGACCGGGACGCCCGATGAGTACCGGGGCGACATCCCCGGGCAGCCGTGCGGGACGCTGGTCAACTACTACATTCTGGCGGTGGACATGAACCACAACCGCGAGACCGATCCCGACCTGGCGCCGTCCAGCACGCATTCCTTCTCGGTGAACTTCACGGTGGTCTTCGACGATGACTTCGAGACCAACCAGGGCTGGACGGTTGGAGACGTCGACGACGACGCAACCACCGGGGTCTGGGAGCGGTGCAATCCGGAAGGCACCGAGGCGCAGGCGGAGGACGACCACACGCCATCACCCGGGGTCAATGCTTACATCACCCAGTGCGCGTCCGGTTCGAGCCAGGGCACCTATGATATCGACGGGGGCAAGACCACTCTGTTCTCTCCGGTTTTTGACCTCTCCTCGTACTCTAGTGCCGCGGTGAGCTACTACCGCTGGTATTCGAACGATACCGGATCGAATCCCGACGAAGACTACTGGGTTGTCCAGGTAACCGATGATGGATGGACCTCCTGGGGAACCCTGGAGAATACCAACGCCAGCAACCGCAGTTGGGTGGAGATGCAGTTCGACGTCGGGAGCTACGTCGACCTGAACAACCAGGTTCAGTTCCGGTTCATTGCCAGTGACGAGGGCGACGGATCCTTGGTGGAAGCGGGCGTGGACGACTTCCTGCTGGGTGGATGCACGCAACCGGGCGACACCGAGCCGCCAACGGTCACAGTTCTCGATCCCAACGGTGGGGAGGAGATCCAGGGCGGTGAGACGTACGACATTCAGTGGGATGCGGATGACAATGTTGGAGTGACAAGCACGACGATCCTGCTCTCCACCGACGCCGGCTCGACTTACCCGACCACCATTGCCTCGGGATCACTGGTGTCGCCCTATTCGTGGGACGTTCCCGACGTAGATGAGCCTTCCTGTCGAATCAAGATTGTCTGCGTGGACGCGGCGACAAACGAGGGCAGCGATGAATCCGACGCCGATTTCGAGATCACGAGCTCGACCGGCGTGGCAGCGACCGGGAGCATACCTGTGGAACTGGTTCTGCGCCAGAATCGCCCGAACCCGTTCAACCCCGTCACGGAAATCGAGTTCGGGTTGCCGATCTCGCAGAGCGTCACGCTCGAGGTGTTCAACGTGGAGGGCCGCCTGATCACCACACTGGCCGAGGGCGTCCGCCAGGCCGGATACCACACTGTAGTCTGGCGCGGGACCGACAGCCAGGGGGTTGAAGTGTCAACGGGCGTCTACTTCTACAGGTTGGTAACCGCCGAGGCGGTGCTGACAATGAAGATGCTTATGCTGAAGTAGCTGCAGGAGTGATTAACCCGCATTTCTCACCAGCCTCGTCGCGAGGCTGGTGAGAAATGCGGGTTAATCACTCCTCAGTCCAAGCACCTGCAACGCCGATGTTCCCTCAAAAACGATGGGAATCAGGTGGGGCCCCTTCCGGGGTACGACGATCAGACGGCAGACCAGGGCCGCAATGGGATGGGAAGTGGCGAGCTGTCGCAGGAGACCCGCGCCGTCTCCCTTGTAGGATTCGTCCCCCGAGAGGGCGGCCTGGACTTCCTGCACACCCGCTGGATCCGGTTTCTCCCCGGAACTGGAACGGAGTATTTCGACACTCCTCTGGTACCTGTCGATGAACTCGCTGTATTTCTCGTTGCCGCCGGAAAGAATCCGCGCCAGCTCATTCAGGAAGGACTTCCGGCCCGTGTTGCCGGACAACGCGCGGCAGACCGATTCGGAAATCTCCCGATCGCCCAGGAGGTAGTGGATGCAGAGGTCCGCAGTTTCACGGTCCTTTCCCGAGACCAAGGCCTGGTAGAACTTTTCTCTGGCCTCCCGACCCGAGAAATGGAAGTCGGTGGCCCGCTTCTGGAACAAAGGCTCCAGCGGGTTCTTGAGCTTGGCTGCGAGCCAGACTGCATCCGTCGCACTGCGGCGGGCATTCGCCGAGTCGGGGTCGTCCGTATCCCCAGCGGACTTGAGATCGCGAAGAGCGGATGCCACCAGATCTCCTATTCGCTGGTTGCGCGTCCCCAGGAACTCCAAGGCGTCCGAGGCCGAGGCAAAGGATCCAGTCGCCATGGCGCGCTCGGCAATGTCCTCCACAAGTGAACGGGGCAGCTCGAATGGGGAAGTCTCAATCTGATCTCCGTACTTCTCCCGGATGGACGCAAGCCCCCGTTCGTACTCTGCCCGGTCTGTTTCGGTCAGGGCATCGGGGTCCAGAAGCACTCTGGGGATCTCGCGTTCAATGAGTTTCGGGGCCTGGCGCTCGAGTGCCAGCCGCAGCTTGGACTTGGGGTTGACCAGATTCCTCACCGCACAGAAATCCCTGGCAAATATCGCCCCGGCGAGGATACGGGTCACGAGGTCCGAGGTGTTGGTCACATCCATGATCCTGGCATCCAATCTGTTTTCAGGCCTGTTTCCATCACGCGCTGGTGCGGGAACCCGGGGCGTCCGCCTGGTTCTCAGTCCGGGACTCGATCAACGTCAGCTGAAAGAACCCTTCGTGCGCCGTTGGCAGTTTCGACAGAGCCTCGATGAGGTCCTGCGGCGAAACCTTCTGCGGATCGTGCTCAATTTCGATCAGGTCATCCAGGTGCTTTGCGAAACCAAGGACTCCGTCCATTGCCTCAACAGTTTCCCGGATCTCCTGGATACAGGCGCCGCAGGCAAGTCCGCATCCCGGGGGAATGTCCCCGCAGTCGATTTCGATGATGGTTTTCATGGCACACCCCCCCATGTTCTGCGCCCGAGTGACAGACTAGCCTGATGGTAGCGCGTGGAGAATCAAGTGCAAGGGAGAAATGCAGGCTAAAGAGCCGGTGCCGACAGGACGATGAACTATGTGACAGGGGCATTTACACAAGCAGGGAGTATCCGGACACAGCGGGTCTGCTCTGTGCACAATCCAGTCCAGGGAGCATCCACATTGACACCCGACACGGCCTTGGCGCCCATCGAGATTGACCCAAGGACTTTCCTGAAGGACCACTGCACGCTGCCGACGCTCCCCGAAGTCGTGGGCCAGATTCAGGACATGATGCAGGATGAGAACGTCGTGATTGCAAGGGTGGCGGATCTCATCAGCAGCGATCCTGCTCTCCTGGCCCAGACTCTCAAGGTGGTCAATTCCGCATACTACGGATTGCCCAGAGAAATCACGAATCCGCAGGTTGCGATTGCTTTCCTGGGCCTCAACGAAGTCTACCGCATGGTCCTTTCCCTCTCGGTAATCAATACCGTCTCCATCGTGGGGAAGAAGGAAGAGCTTCTCAAGTACTGGTATCACTCGATCTATACAGCCATTTGCACGAAGCATCTGGCGGGGACTTACGAGCCTGATATCTCCAAGGAAGAGCTCTGGTCGGCGGCCGTGCTTCACGACATCGGAAAACTGGTCTATCTGAAGATGTACCCGGATCACTACGAGGCCATCCAGAACCACTGCAAGAAGCATGGCTGTCTTTTCAGTGAAGCAGAGGAACATCTCTCGCTCCCCGGAAGTTCCTACATCGGAACCCTCCTCTGCGACCACTGGAGACTTCCCGACAAGGTCAGAGACGCCAGCGAGCGTCACTCACTGGGGGATCTCATGGCAGCGGAGGGGAGGACACCCCCGACGGTCTTCCAGCGGCTGATTTGTCTGGGCAACCTGCTGACGATTCTGGTCACAGAGCAGCTCAGCGATCACAAGAGGCAGGAAGTCTCTGCGGCAGTCAGGTCTGCTCTCAAGTGCTCAGAAGACGATTTCCTCACTTTGCTGGAGGAAACTGCCGGTCTCAGGGAAAAGGCTCAGGGACTGATCGGTCAACTCCGTTAGCCTACTAGCCTGCTAGCCTGGGTTATTCATGAATCCCTGCTGCGATGGGCGCAGGATGTGTCTGGACTGCGTTGCGGGGTCGATTTCGATCCTCAGCGGGGCCATGGCCCCGCCTCCGGTCGAAATCGAC
>JAGLYR010000146.1 GCA_023132135.1 Candidatus Eiseniibacteriota bacterium
CCGCGCCTTGCCAGTCACAGCCTGCGCCCATCGCAGCAGACGGCTGGTGAGAAATGCAGGCTAGGGATTCGGAAGATCCATTTCCTTCATGGCCTGGATCTCCGCAGGCGTCGGCTGCAGGTACCGGAAGATCCATGAGAGGCGTCGGAAGGCCTGCCGGTGAATCCGGGCAGCATCCGGATCGTGCTCGCGGTACACTTGCCACAGGTGGTAGTGCGCACCCGGACCGAAGCGGGTGAAATCCAGTCCATCCTTCAGGGCAAGTTCCAGGTTGGATACTGCGGCGGCCAGCTGGCCCGCGGCCATCTGGATTTCCGCCAGATGGTAGCGAATCGTGGGGTTCTCCGGAGTCAGGTCCACTGCCGCGGTGCAATAGTCCTTTGCCACGCTCCACCGCCCCATTCCCATGTAGATGTCGGACATCAGGCACAGCAGGCGGGAGTTTGCCCCTTCTTCCTGGATTTTCAGGCCCAGGAGCTGGGCCTGCTTGAGAGGGGGGAGCGGCTGCGCATTCTCGGTTTCCTCGAGAGCCCTTTGAGGACGGCCAGAGCGCCGGTAGAGCTCCGCCAACTGCCGGTGGGCGTCCGGCAGCAGTGGAGAGGCCGGATTATCAACCAGCTCAATCAGGCGGTTCACGGCCTCGATGGCATTCGCGTAGTCGCCCGAGGAAGCATAGATCTCTCCCTCGGCCAGAGCGCTCTGAATCCCCTGATCGCGCTCGATCTGCCTCATCACGTCTGTTCTCGGGACGTAGCTGATAACGAGAAGAATTCCGAGAGGAACGAAGAAGCGGAGTGCCCTTAGCCTGGGTGATTCCAGCCACCAGGCGACGGCAAGCGCGGCGAACAGCGCAAGCATGGCCTCCAGGGGCAGGCGGAAGCGCGGGACCACGTAGAACAAGAGAAGGGTGACAATCTGCGTGCCGGCCAGGATGTACAGCGGGAGCAGCAATCTGCGATAACGGCGTGTGACGAAGACCCCGATGGCTCCCAGACAGAAAAGCCATCCGTAGGGAATGAGGGGTAGGGAAAAGAGTGCGTTCTTCTTCGCGTTGGCCTCCAGGGTGTCGTGGACCTCATACGCGCTGGCAATCCCCAGCCCTTTCCGGAGCATGAGGACAAGGAAGTACCCGGGATATCTCCGCACCGGATCCATGGCCCTTTGCAGGTAGAACCCGGACACTTCGGAGGGCTTGAGATTCTCCGGCCCCCAGCTGTGGGCGATTGTGGCCGAGAGCGAGTCGTCCCAGAAGAGCACAGGATCCTCGGCCTCGTGGGTTCTGGCGTTGGCAATGGCCGGGAGCAGAGGTGGAGGGGCGTAGCGGACAGCGGAGGACGCGTAGTTGTTGCTGGCGTAGAAAACATAGCCCCCCGTACTGAGAACAGGCACAAAGTCCTTGCCGACCGCCGCGTTCTGAAGGGTGATTGGCAGAGTGACGGCCACGGTCATGCCAACGAGAACTCCCGCGCGGGCGAGCTTCCGGGTGGTGGACATGGATCTCAGGAGAATCCAGATCGCGGGCACCAGTCCGACGAGAGCCAGGGCGATATTGGGTCTCAGAATGGTCGATAGGCCCAGGATGAGTCCGCACAGGGCCCACCGTTTGAGGGTGGCTTCCTTGAAGGCTCTCAGCAGCGCGGCGAGCAGGAGCAGCTCGAGCAGTGTGCCCAGGGCATCGGCCAGGAAGTTGACCTCATGCAGGACCATGGAACCGGAGAAGGCGAAGATCAGTCCCGCGATGACGGCGGTTCTCCGGGAGGAAAGCGTGCGGGCTATGTAGTACGCGACCACTGTTCCGAAAGAGCCGAGAATGACCTGGACAACAAGGACAGGGAACGTCGCCCCACCCGTGATAGTGAGCAGGAAGGCGAGGAAGTAGACGTAGAGCGGGCAGTAGGCGAAGACCTCGGGAGCGATGAAATGGTTGTCCTGGAGACGTTCGGCCAGGATGAGATACTTGGGAAAGTGGATCTCGACGTCGGAGACCATCCAGAGCGCTGTCAGACGAATCGCGAGGCTGAGCGAGAAAATGGCAATAGCCCAATAGAAATCCTGCTTGGTGCTCTGACGGTCAGGGGGCAAAACTGTCGTCCTGTCTGAGGTAAGAACTCCAGGGACTCTTCTCTATCTCAATACAACCACGGGTACTCGGGATTCAGTTCTTCCCACTCTCAGTCTTGCGAAATACACACCGGCAGCGACCGGACATCCTTTCTCATTGCACCCGTCCCATATGACAGACGGGTTCATGCTCAACTCGTGTGAGTCTATGAGAGTACGAACGCGCCGTCCCCGGGCGTCGTAGATTCGCAGCTCGACGGGTCCCGCGCTCCTCGAGCGAAGCGAGAAGGAAAGAGTCGCCCCTCCCCAGCACGGGTTGGGATGGACCCGGAGGGCAAGTCCGGCGTCCGGTCCCGGGAGCGATTCCGATTCGACCACGTCCGTGAAGGTATGATCATTCGCGTCGGACGCCTGGACCAGTCCCCAGCCATAGCTGGAATCGGGATTGGCGGCATTGAGGGCGGTGAGCTTCAGGGCCTCCGCCACCTGCATGGGTGTCCACTCGGGGTGAGATTCCAGAAGGAGAGCGCAGACTCCCCCGACGATGGGACAGGAGAAAGAGGTTCCACTTCCCCGTGCATATCCCTGGGGATCGTCCACAAGAGCGACCAGATCGCTCACCCCCATCGCGACCACATCGGGCTTGGTTCTTCCATCGTACGTTGGCCCGCGGGAGCTCCAGTCGGCCAGAACGCCCACCGAATCCACGGCCCCGATGGCCATCACACTGTCTCCGTCGGCCGGAGCGCTGATGTAGTGCCATTCAGAGGAGCCGCTGTTGCCCGCCGAGACAACCACAACGATTCCGTTCAGGACGGCGAGGTCCGCGGCGATCGTAGTCACTGCCGTGTTCCCATCCATGTCCTCGTAGGTGTACCAGTCCTTGTATGACAGGGAGGAGCTGGCCACGTCTGATCCGAGGCTGTCGGCCCACTCGATTCCTTCCACCCAGTAATCCTCTTCCACTGGAGTTTCGTCAGAGATGTCCTCGGTTTTGGCAAGGGCAAAGTCGGCCCCGTAGGCAGGACCAATGAGATTACCCGGGGCAAACCCGCCGATAAGAGAGAGTGTGTAGGTTCCGTGGTTATGCTGGCCGTCGGGATCGCCGGGTTCGTTGGAGGTTACAGCGTCGTCGTTGATGAAGTCCCGCTCGGCCACGACGCTGACGCCTGTCAGGGCATCGTGAATCCGCAGGTACCCCGTATCCAGCATGCAGATGAGAACGCCCGAACCGGAGAGCCCCTGATCGTGGAGGAGGGGAACCTGGATGGGTTCCAGCTGTGAGAGACACTCACCATAGTTGAGCGTGTAGCGGAGAGGGTGTTCCCACCCCGGGATGACAGGAATGACGTCGACAGACTCATGGAGCCTCCGGGCCACGGCCTGCACTTTCGCTACGAAGGGGAGCGCCTCGAGCGCTGCGATCTGGGTGTCCGTGGCGTCGACGCTCACGGCATTCAGCCAGCGGCTGGTTGTGCGGTGCTGCGCCCCGGTTTCCAGGACCTCCCGCACGTAGTCCGGGGCCACGGGGACGTCCAGCAGATCCACAGCGTGGGCCCGGACTTTGGCCCGCCGCCGCAGGGCTCGGTCGGTGAGACTACGGGCCGCGGCATCGATCGCGGTTTGCTCCTGCTGAATATCACGGAGTCCCTTGTCGGCGAAGAAGACCCAGTAAGGTCGGGTGGATTCCCCGTCTCCCCCGGCAACTGCAGAGCCGGTGGAAATCATGGATCCGAGCAACGTGAGGAGAAAGGCTCTCAACAAACGGCGTCCGGGCGAGGTAGACATTTGTGCCTCCCGAGTGGGCGCTGATCTTCAGGAAAAGCGCATCTTCAAAAGTACCATAAGCATAGCACATCTGGAGGCAGAGTCAAGCCAACCGTCTAGCCGGGAATGCTTGATAAATCGCCGCAATTGTGGTAAAATGCAGTGTTGATGGGTTGTGAGGCGCCTCGGGACGGCCGCAGGCGCCCTGTCTATACGCTGATGAGTATCCCGCGAGGAGGAAGACGATGGGTCTCGGGAAAGGTCTCGGAATGCCACGACACGTATGGTTGATCGCACTTGCGCTGGTCGGCATGGTGGCCGGTCCGGCATCCGCCGCTCCCTGGCACACGATCACGGTGGACGGCTCGATCACCGACTGGCAGCTTGATGAAAAGCAATGGGACGATCCTGTGGGAGATGTCCGCTGGGGGGGCAACAACGACTCGGATGATCTTTACTGTACGTGGGATTCGACGACCCTCTACCTCGCTTTCACGGACGACGCGGCCGGTTCCAACAGCGCCATGATCTTCATAGACGCGGATGCCGACTCGTTGACCGGTTGGACCGATTTCACGACCGATCCGACCTGGAAACGCCACATGACCTTCTCGAGTGTGGGGATCGATCTCTACTTCGGCGAGTACGGAAACCACACGGGGCGCGAGGTTCACCGGAAAGACGGGGCTACGGACACCGACATCACGGCCCTTTGTTCCACGGCCTACAGCGGCGGAAAGCACGAGATCGGCATCCCCTGGAACCAGGTCTACCCGGGTGGTTTCCCCGTTGGAGCGCAGATCCGGATCCTTGCGGCGAACCCGGGTTCCTGCGACATCTGCGGTGCCTACGATGCGTGTCCCAACAGTACGCGTGACGCCGACAGCGACGGTACTCCCGATGAGTCCGATCCCGATACTCCCTACGACCAGATCACGGATCTCGATCAGTCCGTCCTGGTGGTGATTGACGCGGACGCAGATGGGATCCCGGACGATCTCACATCCGGCGATCCCGGGATCGATGCCAACGGCAATCCCTTCGAATGGGAGTACGGCAATGTGAAAACCGTGGATCCACGCGGAGACGACGGAGAACCGGCGTACAGCACCCGGGATCTGATCGCATTCTACTTCGCCGAGGTCTCGGACCGGATTGTGGTCCGTGCAGACCTTCTGAGTCTGAACGATGCAGGCGGCGACGAGAACTGGCTCGATGTCTACGTCTGTATTGACTACACGACCGGCGGATCGACCGGACTTCCCAACGGTATCAGTGGCACATCTCCCTATGAATGGGATCGTTGCCTGGTGATCGACACGGGGGACGTCGGAGATGCCCAGCTCTTTACCGACCCCACCACCCAGGCGCCTAACGACGAGATCAAAGCCGTGAGCTTCAGCGCCGCCCACGACATGGTCGAAGGTTCCCTCTGGAAGAGCGATCTGGGCGCCCTGAGCTATCCGATCCGTTTCTTCGTTTTCACCGTGCAGGACGGCAACACGAACATCGCCGATGCACTCTCGACGGATACGGGCCAGTTCTCCGGTACGGCCAAGGTGGCGTATTTCCACCATGGCAACCAGTCGATGACGGGAACATCGGTGCTCCGGGGCTGGGACGGGCCGAACTCGGGATTCGACGAGATTCTCTACGCTCATGACGAATACGGGGTCAGGGGGAACTTCCATCTGTCGGGCACGCTCCAGACGGTCGCCGAATGGTTCGATCCCACCTTCAATGAATGGCTGCGGGACGGAGGCAGCTCCGGCCAGTACGATCTGGTGACCTCGGCCTATGCCCAGCACATCATGCCCTTCGTGTGGGATGCAATGAACGACTGGGCGATTGCCACGGAGAACGAACTCATCGAGCACATCTACAACTACACCCCCCGGATCGGTTGGGTGCCGGAGCGGGTGTGGGTGACCCCCGGTGGGATCGGCAACTGTACGAACGACGACATCACTTCGGACTTCAATGAACAGGGTGTCTGGGCGGTTATTCTGGACGACTCGCCCCACGGCGACAACATCCCGGCCGGCACGCAGCGGCACAAGATCTGGCAGATGAACGGCGCCGGCGCTCCCAAGGTATTCCTGAGAGACGGGCAGTTCACGTCCTGGATGCACAACGAGTCGGACATCCACGACGATGTGGTGTCATATTTCGTGGATTTTGCCAACGCGGGGGATCAGGAACAGATCATCACCTACGCGGACGACTGGGAAGTGGCGGCTGAGGAAGGCGGCTTCGCCGACATGTTCCCCAACGCGGTGGAGAAGTACCGCGAGACAATGGAGTACATCGGGGGCCACCCGTGGATTCAGTCGGTGAAGCTGACGGATGCGCTCCTCTGGGGCTGGTCCATCGGGAACTTCACCGTGACCGAGGGGACGTACGGGCTTCTGGGTGGAACGGGCGGCTACGGCGGGAGCGGGAACTCCTGGTACTGCGACTGGCGGGGCTACGTGCCCTGGGCCAACGGGGGCGCGGGCGCCCCGGCGTACAACTACGGCAGTACGGGGAACCTCAAGAACTACGAGACGCTCTGGATGGATGCCTGGACGAACCTGGGCACCTCGCACACGGGCGGCAGTTCACCGGCGGCGGACAACTTGGTCGAAGCGGGCCGCTACACCGTGATGTCCATGCTGTATGAGACCGGTTGGCACGACGGCGCCTACATCTCCGGGTGGGAACACAAGCACTCCTGCCATGTGAAAAACGGAAACGTGTACGCGGCTGCTGCGGACTGGGCCGCGTCGCCTCCGGCCGAGGCGCAGGCATACCTGGCGGATGTGGATGACGACGGCTACACCGAGGCGGTGATCCGGAACGACAAGCTCATGGCGGTCTTCGACCGCATCGGGGGCTGTGCCCGATGGATCGTCGATTACGAAGGCCAGGTCGTTTCCGGTAACGACATGGCCTACTGGAACAACGCCTCGCTGGAACACCCTGCCGGATCCGGCTACTGGCACGACGATGCCGGAGACTTCAGCGACGGCCACGATGCCTTCTCCAGCGGAAACCAGACGGCGGTTGTGACGGACAACCACATCGCGGGCGTAGATCGGGAGAAGACCGAGTATGACATCACCATCGACACCGCCTCGGGAATCGTGGCCCGGATCACAATCAGCGACGGTACGGTGACGAAAACGGTGGAGCTGACCTTCGGCGACCAGTACTTGGACATCCACTACGGCGCGATGCCCGACACGGCAGACAACTACATGCTCTGCGGGTTCAGCCCGAACGTGCTGGACCTGATCAAGAACGGCCGGAACAACCTCGATCGCCTGTACCAGGGAACGTACCCGAACCCGAAGTGGGCCGGCAGCATCAACACCGCCACGGGAACCGTCGGGGCCGTCATTCTCGGCGGACCATCAGGCGGTGGGCTGGTACATAGTTGGGACGGCACCGAGACCATCTGCTGGTCCGACGAGTACAGGATTCATTCATACGATCACTTCTTTGTGTACTGCGGGCCCGGGAACGCGGCAATCCTCGACTCGCTCTCCCAGGTGTTGCAGGATCTCACGGATGTGGAGGAGGACACGGCGGAGCGCGCTCCGTCTCTCAAGCTGAGGAAGACATACCCGAACCCGTTCAATCCTTCGACCTCGATTGAGTTCGCACTGCCGGGTTCGATGAACGCCAACCTCTCCATCTACGATCTGCAGGGCCGCCTCGTGATGGTGCTGGTGGACGGGTTCCAGACCGCCGGTGTCCACACCGCGCGCTGGGACGGCATGAACGCAGCAGGGTATCCCGTGTCACCGGGCGTGTACTTCTGCACTCTCGAGGCGGGAGGGAAGAGGCAGACGGCTAAACTGATCTTGGTGAAATAGAAGGTATCAAAGACGTGCCCCGTGCTTCGTACTCCGTGCTTCGTGCAAGGAGAAGGGC